>NZ_CP157793.1:4175000-4475000 GCF_040110915.1 Stappia sp.
CGAAATTCCTTGTCGGGTAAGTTCCGACCTGCACGAATGGCGTAACGACTTCCCCGCTGTCTCCAGCACAGACTCAGTGAAATTGAATTCCCCGTGAAGATGCGGGGTTCCTGCGGTCAGACGGAAAGACCCCGTGCACCTTTACTACAGCTTCACACTGGCATTCGTCACGACATGTGTAGGATAGGTGGTAGACGTCGAAACCAGGGCGCCAGCCTTGGTGGAGTCACCCTTGAAATACCACCCTTGTCGTCATGGATGTCTAACCGCGGCGCAACAACGTCCGGGACCGTGTGTGGCGGGTAGTTTGACTGGGGCGGTCGCCTCCCAAATGGTAACGGAGGCGCGCGATGGTGGGCTCAGAACGGTCGGAAATCGTTCGCTGAGTGCAATGGCATAAGCCCGCCTGACTGCGAGACTGACAAGTCGAGCAGAGACGAAAGTCGGTCATAGTGATCCGGTGGTCCCTCGTGGAAGGGCCATCGCTCAACGGATAAAAGGTACGCCGGGGATAACAGGCTGATGATTCCCAAGAGTCCATATCGACGGAATCGTTTGGCACCTCGATGTCGGCTCATCACATCCTGGGGCTGGAGCAGGTCCCAAGGGTTCGGCTGTTCGCCGATTAAAGTGGTACGTGAGCTGGGTTCAGAACGTCGCGAGACAGTTCGGTCCCTATCTGCCGTGGGTGTAGGAAACTTGAGAGGATCTGTCCCTAGTACGAGAGGACCGGGATGGACGCACCTCTGGTGGACCTGTTGTCGCGCCAGCGGCATTGCAGGGTAGCTATGTGCGGAACGGATAACCGCTGAAAGCATCTAAGCGGGAAACCGGCCTCAAAACCAGGTCTCCCTTGAGAGCCGTGGAAGACCACCACGTCGATAGGCCGGGTGTGGACGCGCAGCAATGCGTGAAGCTTACCGGTACTAATAGCTCGATCGGCTTGATCACTCTCATTACTCAATGCCCATCCATCCTTCGTTCTCACGCCAGTTGGCGCACGCCAACGGCTGCGAACCACGCGCCAAAACGTTGGCGGCCCGCAGTCGCGGGCTGGTCAGCGAAACGCGTTCAAAAACACCGCACACCGGTCTCGTCCGGACAACGCGGAAACAAGACCAGTTCACAAAACTTGCGCTTCGCCGGCCTGGTGGCCACAGCGGGGACCCAAACACCCGATCCCATCCCGAACTCGGAAGTGAAACGCCCCAGCGCCAATGGTACTGCGTCTCAAGACGTGGGAGAGTCGGTCGCCGCCAGGCCCGCAAAGCGCAAAAAAAAACCTCTACGATACTCAAACAAAACTCTCCGCGGGGTGGAGCAGCCCGGTAGCTCGTCAGGCTCATAACCTGAAGGTCGTAGGTTCAAATCCTGCCGTGGTCAGCTGATGTTTATGAACGATCGCCGCCCTTTGGGGCGGTTTTTTTGTTTTCGGGGGTATGCTTGCGTGACTATCGGGTGGGCGTTGACCTGAGACCCAATCCTCTTCCGACTTAGCGCGGAGTCCTTCGGTTGATTTTTGGCCTTATGCGGCCTGTGTTTGCAATGTCATTTTCAATGCGAATTCGTGGGGCGTGAGATTGCCCAGGGATGAGTGGGGTCTGTTTCGGTTGTAGTCGTCCTTCCATGCGGTGATTTGGGATCGGGCTTCGGAAAGCGACGAGAACAGCGTCTCGTTGAGACACTCATCCCTGAAGCTACCGTTGAAACTCTCGACGAAGCCGTTCTGCATCGGTTTGCCGGGCTGGATGTAATGCCAGTCGACACCAGTCCCCTGACACCATTTGAGAACCGCCATGCTGGTAAGTTCGGTTCCGTTGTCAGAGACCACGGTGACCGGTTTACCACGCAGACGGATGAGCGCATCAAGTTCACGGGCGACCCGCAAGCCGGACAATGAAGTATCGGCCACAAGCGCCAGGCACTCGCGGCTGTAATCATCGACCACCGCCAGAACCCGGAAACGGCGGCCGTCCGTAAAGGCATCCGACACGAAGTCCAGGCTCCACCGCTCGTTTGTCCTGCCTGGCAACACCATCGGCCGTCTGGTGCCCAAAGCTCGCTTCCGGCCACCACGTTTGCGGACTTGCAGCTTTTCCTCGCGATAGAGTCGTCTCAGCTTCTTCTGGTTCATTCGGATGCCCTGGCGTTCCAGCATCAGGTGAATGCGTCTGTAGCCGAAGCGCCGGCGCTCTCCGGCAACTCGTCTCATGGCTTCACGCAAATCGGCATCATCAGGTCGAAGGCTACGATACCGAACACTCGACCGGTCAATTGCCAGAACCGCACACGCCCGACGCTGGCTCACGCCGTGCGCTCCGCACAGGTGAGCCGCAGCTTCCCGCCTTGCACCGGGCGTTACCATTTTTTTGATGCAACGTCCTTCAGCATGGCGTTGTCGAGCATGGCCTCGGCCAACAGTTTCTTGAGCTTCGCGTTCTCGTCTTCAAGCGCCTTCAGCTTGCGGGCATCGGATACATCCATGCCGCCAAACTTGGCCTTGTACTTGTAGAACGTGGCTTCCGAGATCCCGTGCCGCCTGCAAACATCGGCCGTCTTCTGGCCGCTTTCCTGCTCCCGCAAGATCCCGATGATCTGTTCTTCTGTGAACCGTGAACGCTTCATTCCGTCCGTCTCCTGCTTGAAACGGACTCTACACAAAATTGGAGGAGTTCTGGGGTCTCAGGTCAGCGTTCAAACCGTCATCATTCAAACACGCGCGCGCAGATACCCCTTGCATGAACCTCTTTGAAAAGATCGTGTGAAAGCAGCTTCGCCGGGCTGAATTTTGTGAATCCGTGGTCCATGGATTTCGCAAATTCCGCATCGCTGTCACGTGTCACCAGGACGCGGTCCGTCGGCAGGATCGAGTCTCCGGCACGAGGGGCGAACACCCGCAGCCCCCGCCCTGTCCTCAGGCCGGACGGCGCCGCCCGATGCATGAACGCCTTGAGGTCGGTGTTTAGGAACGGGTTGGGAACAAGATGAGCCTCTGCGGACCGGGCGCGCTGGCTGAAAAACACCGCCAGGAGCGTCTCGAGATGCTCGCGCGCGCCCGGTTGCATGAGCTCGACACGCCCGAATGATCTTTGAAGCTGCTTCCGCCGTTGCGTAAGGCGTTGCAGGGATTTTCGTCACCGTCGTCCGTTCGCCCGGTTGGCAAAGTCATCGCCCATCCGGCGCGGGCTCGTCTCGCTATTTCAATGCGTCCTCGACAACATCGATGTTCTCGAGCCTCAAGCCAAGGCCCGGCACCGCCTTACTCCCTGTGCGAGGTGTCCGACGAGGGGGGATGCGCATAATCCCAAATCACGGCGTCCACCTTCGGGAACTTTCGCGGGAGGTATCGAGGATCGAAGGGCAAGCCGCCTTCCACGGCCTTGTCCGCCGATATTGCGAGGCACTCCTGCTGTTTTGCGTAAAAGTAACAGAGGTTCAGATATCTGCGCAAAATGCCCAGAGTGGGAAAGGTCAGGTTCTGTCTGTGCCAGAGCATCAGATCCTTGTCACCCCGGCTCATGTTGCAGCGCGGGCAGGAGCGAACCTGATTGAGCGCCACATAGGCTCCGGCGAGCTTGCTGCGCGGAATGAGGTGATCCCATTGGTATCTTGGCGCACTCGTGCCGCAGTGAGCGCAAAGTCGCAGGCCGTCCTGTGACAATCTGTCATCCCGATCGAGGGACGAAATGTTTCGTACCCCGCGCTGGTACTTCGTCATCTCGATGTTGGCCCATTTGCTCCTCCCGCCCGCAAAGCGGTCGGGTCTTCCATGTCGATGCGCCTCCATCATCTGGCGTGTGACACTGAGCCGGGCATAGGTCCACAGAAGGTGGTCCTCGACGGATGCAAGTCTGCGAGGTCTTTTCGGCTCGCTCCAATCCCAGTCTTCCGAGCCCGGCATGTCGGTCCGCCTTTCGCTCTTCCCATGTCGTGGAGGAGGCCGCCCCCTTGCGGTCGCGCCACGTTTGCAAAGCGCAGTCTTGACCATGCGGGGACCGACGCCACCCGGACAACCGAATGCCGCCGCACATCCTGCGCGCGCGGCGCGTTCGCCCGCGTGCCCGTCACGGCTTATTGTCGCTCTTGTCGACTTCTGCGCGCAACCGCTGCCGCGTCAGCCGACCGCGTCGCGCAGGCGGGCCCAGCTCACGGCGGCCATGACCGCATAGCGGCGCATGAAGTGAAACGGGATCGGCTTGACCTGCGTGACGGGGAAGTCGAGCTCCGTCTCCGGCACGCCCTGTGCGGCATCCGCGATCACCTTGCCGAGCGCCGTGGCCATCGCGACGCCCCGCCCGTTGAAGCCGGTTGCGGCCCAGATGCGGTCGTCGACGCGCAGGAGTTGCGGGTAGTGGCTCACGGTCATGGCGACGTTTCCGCCCCAGTGATAGCGCCAGCCCACGCTTTCCAGCTGCGGGTAGAGTTTGACGCTCGCCTTGCGCAGCACCTCGAACTGGCGCTCCGTGCCGGTCTGCGAATAGTCGCCGCGCCCGCCCATGACGAAGGTGTTGCCCGGTCCTTTGCGGAAGTAATGCAGCAGCCGCCGGGTGTCCGACGCCGAATGGCCTTTCGGAAAGATGCTGGCGGCGATGTTCTGCGGCAGCGGTTCGGTGGCCACCTGAATGGAGCGGATCGGTACGACGGTACGGCCGATGGCGCCGGAAAAGGCATCCGCATAGCCGTTGGTGCAGACCAGAAGCTGCCGGGCCTGAAGACGGCCCTGCGCGGTGTGAATGCATACGCCGTCGCCTGTTGTCTCCCACCGCAGCGCGCGGCTGTGGGCGAAGAGGCGCGCGCCGGCGCGCTCGGCCGCCTCGGCCAGGCCGAGCGCATAGTTGAGAGGGTGCAGGTTGCCGCCGCGCTGGTCCAGCATGCCGCCCAGATAGCTGCCGGTTCCAAGGAGATCGGCGGTCTCGTCGCGGTCGAGCAGGCGCATGGCGGCGTCGCGCCGGCGCCACTGGTCGTAGCGGCGTTGCACGGTGGCCCGGGCGGCCTCGCTGTGGATCGGCTGGATCCAGCCGGCGCGCGAAGCCTCGCAATCGATGCCGAGACGCTCGATCAGGTCGAAGACGAAGGTGCCGGCGTTGCCCGCCAGCCGGATCATGCGCCCGCCGAGCGCGGGGCCGAAGCGGGCCTCGATCTCGTCGGGGTCCTCCTTGAGGCCGGGCACCACCTGGCCGCCATTGCGCCCCGAGGCGCCCCAGCCGGGCGTTTCCGCGTCCAGCAGGCAGACCTGAACTCCCGCTTCCGCCAGGTGCAGGGCGGCCGAAAGCCCGGCGAAGCCGCCGCCGATGACGGCGACGTCGCAGGCCTGCTCGCCGACGAGCGCCGGATAGGCCTTCGACGGATTGGCCGTCGCGGTCCACAGGGACCGCGCGATGAAACTGTGCTCGTTGGCGATGGTCGCCTCGGTCATCAACATCTCCTCCTGAATATTCCTCCCGCCCGCCTCGTCCGGTGAATCGTCCGGCCGCCGCGGCGGTGTCCTGGTTATCGGCGCGTCAGTACACGGCCGGCGTGACGACCCAGAACGCCTTGGTCGTCTCGCTGCCCTCGCACCAGAAGCGGATGAATGCGCTTGCCGGAAAGGCGAAACTGTCGCCGGGCTCGAGCAGGACCGTGCGCCCGTCGATTTCCAGCCCCAGCGTGCCGCTCACCACGGTGCCGCATTTGGCGCCGGTCTCGTGCCGGTAGGGCGTGTCGCCGGTGGAGCCGCCCGGCTGGATGACGAGTTTCATCATCTGGATGCCGGTGATCTCGTCCGGCGTCATCAGTTCCTTGCGCATGCCCTTGGCGCCGAGGTCGAGCACGCGGCGCTGATGCGCGCGCACCACGTAGCGTTCCTGCACGTTGCCGCCAGGGTCGAACAGCCAGCTGACGGGCATTTCGAGAGCCGCGCAAATCGCGTTCAGCGATTTCACCGAGGGCATCGTCAGACCGCGTTCGATCTGACTCAGGAGCCCGATGGACACCTCCGCACGGTTGGCGACGACCTGCAGCGACAGGCCGCGCACCTTCCGCCGTTGCCGCAGACGCGCGCCCAGCGAATCGCTGCGCCAGTCGAACGGGGTTTCTTCCGGCGCGGTCTCCTCTCCCCCCTCCGGGTGCTCGGCGTTCCTTGCCGACGGGGCGCCCGGCGGGGACCGCCTGCGATTTCCGGCTTTCTCGGTCATGGCGTTGACAAGCCTCCATTTCTTCACTCAATATGAAATAACAGTCTCAAAATTTCAATCCGGGATAAAAACGACGTCCAACCCGGACCCCCAAGGAGAGGAAACTACCATGAGCTTCACGCGCCTTCTCGCCCGCCGCCCCCGCCTTGCCCGTCTGGGCGCCGCGGCCGTTGTCGCCGTCGCCCTGTCGGGCGTGCCGGCGGCCGCCGAGACGCCGACCTATACGGTCGGATCGACGCCGACGGGCGTGCCCTTCACCTTTCTCGATGTGAGCTCCAACAGCATCCAGGGCGTGATGGTCGACATCATCGAGGCGATCGGCGAGGAGGAAGGCTTCTCTCCGGACGTGAAGGCGACGCAGTGGTCGGCGCTGATCCCCTCGCTCACCAGCGGCAAGATCGACATCATCGCCGCCGCCATGTACGCGACCGAAGAGCGTGCCAAGGTCGTCGACTTCACCGAGACGGTCTATTCCTACGGCGAGGGCCTGTTCGTCGCCAACGACGACGAGACCGCCTATGCCTCGCCGCAGGACCTCAAGGGCAAGACCATCGGCGTGCAGGTCGGCACCGCCTACATCGAGCCGATGAAGGCGCTCGGCATCTTTAAGGACGTGAAGATCTACGACAGCATCCCCGACATCATGCGCGACGTGCAGCTCGGGCGGATCGACGCCGGCTTCGGCGATCTGCCCATCGTCGCCTATCAGTTGTCGCAGGGCGCGGCCCGGGTGCGGCTGGTGGACAGCTACGAATCCACCATCGTCGGCCATGTGGCGATGTCGGTGAAGCCGGGCAACGACGCCCTGCGCGCCACGCTCAACGACGGCCTGAAGACGATCCGCGAGAACGGCAAGCTCGACGCGATCCTCGCCAAGTGGGGCCTGAACTAACCCGCCGCACAGCGCTCTCGACGGCGCGGGACACCCCTCCCGCGCCGTTCGCCGTCTTCGAAGCTCTTCACGGGAATTCTCATGTCCGAGGCTCTGTCACGCGCCGCCGACTATCTGCCTGTCCTGATGGAAGGCGTCTGGATCACGATCGCCGTGACCGTCCTGTCCCTGCTGGTCAGCACGGTCCTGGGGCTCTTCTGGGCCATTCTCGGCTGGACCCGGGTGCGCGCCTTCCGGCTGATCAGCCGGACCTTCATCACGGTCATCCGCGGCATCCCGATCATCGTCCAGCTGTTCTACATCTACTTCGTGATGCCCGATATCGGCATCAATCTGACGGCCTTCCAGGCCGGCGTGATCGGCATGGGCATCGCCTATTCCGCCTATCAGGCCGAGAACTTCCGCGCCGGGATCGAGGCGATCGACCGGGGCCAGATCGAGGCGGCGCACTCCATCGGCATGAGCGACAATCTGATCATGCGCCGCGTGATCCTGCCGCAGGCCTTCCGCATCGCGTTGCCGCCCTATGGCAACACGATGATCATGATGCTCAAGGACAGCTCGCTGGTGTCGACGATCACGGTTGCCGAACTGACCCGCCAGGGCCAGCTCATCGCGTCTTCCACTTTCGACAACATGACCGTCTTCACGCTGGTCGCGGTCATGTATCTGGTGATGGCGCTGCCCCTCACCTACCTCGCCCGCCAACTCGAGAAGAGGTACAAGACCGCATGATTGAGGTCCGCGACATCCACAAGAGTTACGGCGCCGTCGAGGTCATTCGCGGCATCAGCTTCAATGTCGATCCGGGGGAAGTCGTCTGCGTCATCGGCCCGTCGGGCTCGGGCAAGTCCACGATCCTGCGCTGCCTCAACGGTCTGGAGACCTATCAAAGCGGCGAGATCCTGATCGACGGCCAGAAGGTGGACCCGCAGCACAAGTCGATCAAGGCGATCCGCCAGCGGGTGTCGATGGTGTTTCAGCGCTTCAACCTGTTTCCCCATCGCACCGCGCTGGAAAACGTCATGGAGGGGCCGGTCTACGTCATGGGCGTGCCCCGCGCCGAGGCGCGCGACATGGCCGCCGGATATCTCGAGAAGGTGGGCCTCGGCGACAAGATGGACAGCTACCCGGACAATCTTTCCGGCGGGCAGCAGCAGCGCGTGGCGATTGCCCGGGCGCTCGCGATGAAGCCCGAGGCGATCCTCTTCGACGAGCCGACCTCCGCGCTCGATCCGGAACTGGTGGGCGACGTGCTCGGCGTGATGCGCAAGGTGGCCGAAGAGGGCATGACCATGGTCGTGGTCACCCACGAGATGGGCTTCGCCCGCGAGGTGGCCGACCGGGTTCTCTTCCTGGAGGGCGGCGTGATCGTCGAGCAGGGGGCGGCGAGCGACGTCCTGCGCGATCCGAAGGAGCCGCGCACCCAGGAGTTCCTCAAGCGGGTGCTCAATCCGCTGATCTAGCGGGCGGGGCGTCGGCCGCAGACGGCTCGGCGCACACCGCGCGCAGAAGCGTGCGCAGCCAGCGATGGGCGGCGTCGGCGTCCATGCGCGGATGCCAGAGCAGCGAGACCGTGACCTGCGGCGCCTCGAAGGGCAGGGCGAATTCCCGCAAGTCCTCGCGCAGCCCCGCGGTTATCCGCGCCGGCACGCTCGCCACCAGATCGGTGCGACGTGCCAGCGCCAGGGCCGCGGAAAAGCCGCTGACCATGGTGACGATGGTGCGCGACAGCCCGAGCGGGGCCAGCGCCTCGTCGACGGGGCCGCGCGCCACGCCGGGCCGCCACATCGACACATGGTCCGCGCTGGCGTAGCGCTCCGCCGTGATGGGCCCTTCGCTCAGCGCGTGGCCCGGCCGGGTCACGCCGATGAACCGGTCGCGGAAGAGCCCCTGCGCGCGCAGTTCCGGTGCGAGGCTCGGCCCGACCACGCCGGTCTCCAGATCCACCTCGCCTTCGCGCAGCGGCGCGCTGTCCGGATCGGTCTTGGCGATGAAGCGCAGCGTGACGCCGGGCGCTTCGGCCCGCACCCGGGCCAGAAGGGCCGGGGCGAAGGTCTCGATGAACCCGTCCGTGGTGCGCAGGGTGAAGCTGCGTCGCAGCGCGCCCGGATCGAGCGCGTCCGGCGGGCTCAGGACCGCCCGTGCCTCGGCGATCAGCGGCGCCAGACGCGCGTGGAGCTCAAGCGCACGCGGGGTTGGCGTGAGCCCGCGTCCGGCCCGCACCAGCAGCGGATCTCCGGTGGTGTCCCGCAACCGGGCGAGCGTGCGGCTCGTCGCCGAGGGGCTGAGGCGAAGCCGCTTCGCCGCACGCGCGACGCTGCACTCGCTCAACAGGACGTCGAGCGCCAGCAGAAGGTTGAGATCGGGATCGGCCATGCCGCGACGATAGCATGTCGGCCCGGTGGTGACATGGCGTTTCATGCAGGGATTCAGTGCAAATGATGCGTGTTCCGCCATATGTGCTGCGGGGCTACCTGTCGTGGACCAACCCGACAGGAGGTTTCCCATGCTGCCGCCCCGCCTTGCCCCCGTGGCTTTCGCCCTTGTGCTGTCGTGCCTGATGTCCCTGCTGGTCGCGGGCGTCGCGACCTTGCGCAATCTCGGTCCGGTCGAGGGCTTCCTCGGTCTCTGGCTCGAGGCCTGGTTGTCGTCCTGGGTGATCGCCTTCCCGGTCGTGCTCGTGGTCGCGCCGCTCGCGCGAAAATGCGTCGCCGCGTTGGTGCGCTCCGACGCGGATGCGCCCCGATGAAGCGGCCCGTGCAAGACCCGGCGGCCGCATCGCAAGGGCCCTGGGCCGTGATCTGTCTGGCGGCGTCGATGCTCCTGGCGTCGCTCGGCGTGAGCATCGCGAATGTGGCGCTTCCGGCGCTGGCCGGGGCCTTTGCAGCGCCGATGTCCGATGTTCAATGGGTGGTGATCGCCTATCTCCTGTCGGTCACCGTCCTGACGGTGATCGCCGGGCGGCTTGGCGACCGGCTCGGGCGGGGCCGGGTGATGGCGGGCGGCCTTCTGGTCTTCGCCGTCGCGACCGTCCTCTGCGCGCTGGCGCCGACGCTGCCGGCGCTGATCGCGGCCCGCGCGGTGCAGGGCCTCGGCGCGGCGGTTCCCATGGCGCTGGCGGTCGCGCTGGTGCGCGAAACCGTGGCGGAGGACAGGACCGGGCGCGCCATGGGGCTGCTGGGCACCATGTCCGCGGTCGGGACGGCGCTCGGCCCGGCGCTCGGCGGGGCGCTGATCGCCGCCTTCGACTGGCGCGCCGTGTTTCTGGCGCTCGCCCCCGTCGCCGGGCTTGCCGCGCTTCTCGCCTCCCGGGTCCTGCCGGTGGCGGCGCCGACGGCGCGCAAGCCAACCGGCGCCTTCGACCTTCCGGGGATCGTCCTTCTGTGTCTGGCGCTCACTGCCTATGCCCTGTCGATGACCTTGAACGGGGAGGCTTTGGGCGCGCTCAATGCGATGCTTCTGGCGGTTGCGGCTGGCGCGACTGTGGCGTTCGTCGTGGTGGAACGCCGCGTCGCGACGCCTCTGGTCGATCTGTCGGCGCTGCGCGACCCGGTGTTGAGCACCGGTCTGATCGCCACCGCGCTGGTGTCCACGGTGATGATGACGACGCTGGTGGTGGGCCCCTTCTTCCTGGCCTTCGCGCTGGGGCTGAGCGCCTGGCAGGTGGGGCTTGTCATGTCCTTCGGGCCTGTCCTTGCCGCGCTGTGCGGCGTGCCCTCCGGCCGGCTTGTCGACCGTTGCGGGGCCGACGCGGTCTTGCGCGTCGGTCTCGCGGCGATGACGCTCGGCGCGCTCGCTCTCGCGGTCTTGCCCGCGGGCGTGGCCGGCTATCTGGCCGGGCTGGTGCTGTTGACGCCCGGATATCAGCTCTTTCAGGCGGCGACCATGACCCGGGTGATGCTCAAGGTGGCGCCCGGGGAGCGCGGCGTGGTGTCCGGGATGCTCAGCCTGTCACGCAATCTCGGGCTGATCACCGGCGCGGCGGCCATGGGCGCCGTCTTCGCCGTATCGGTGGGCACGAGCGACATGGCGGCCGCCTCGGCTTCGCAGGTCACGGAGGGTCTGCGCACGACCTTCCTGCTCGCGGCCGGGGCGTTGCTCGGCGCGCTGGCGCTGGTGATCCTGCGAGGTGGCGGGCGCACCGCCCAGGAAAGCCGCAAGTCGGACAAGCGCGGCGACCGGGCATGATCCGCCCGGCCCGGACACGGACGGGCTACAGCGGCCAGACGACCAGCAGCAGCGGCACGCTGATCGCGACGACCAGCAGCTCCAGCGGCAGGCCGAGCCTCCAGTAGTCGCCGAAGCGGAAGCCGCCCGGTCCCAGGATCAGCGTGTTGTTCTGGTGGCCGATGGGAGTGAGGAACGCACAGGAGGCGCCGATCGCGACCGCCATCAGGAAACTGTCGGGATTGACGCCCGACGCGGCGGCGATGCCGAGCGCGATGGGGCACAGGACGGCGGCGGTCGCGGCGTTGTTCATCACGTCCGACAGGAACATCGTCGTGACCAGCACCACGACCAGCGCGGCCACCGTGTTGCCCTGGGCCACCGTGTCGATGAGAAACCGCGCCAGCACTTCCGCCGCGCCGGTGGATTGCATCGCGCCGGCGACCGGGATCAGCGCGGCCAGCAGGACGATCACCGGCCAGTCGATGGAGGTATAGACCTGTCGCAGCGGCACGGTGCGCATGACCATCGACGCCAGAACGCCGAGCGCGAAGGCCGGGGCCGCCGGCAGCGCCCCCAGCGTCACCAGGGCGATGGCGCCGAGCATGATCGCGGTGGCGAGCATGGCCATGCGCTTGTCCGGCAGGCGCAGCTCGCGCGCGCCAAGCGGCACGCAGCCCGTTTCGCTGATGAACTCGCCGACCGATTCCGGCAGGCCCTGAACGAGCAGCAGATCGCCGGACCGCAGCTGCGCGCTGCGCAGCCCGGATCGCGGCGGATGCCCCTCGCGCGAGATCGCGATCAGGTTCAGCCCGTAGCGCGCGCGCAGATGCATCTCCTTCGCCGAGCGTCCGACGATGCTCGCGCCCGGCAGAACCGCCAGTTCGCGCAGGACGACGTCGCGGCCGCGCTTGCGGTCCTTCGCGTCGTCCCCCTCGGCGTCGGATGCCTCCCCGGCCGCCGCGTCCTCTGCGGTCGCCCGGGCCTTTGCGTCGGCCGCCTCCGTGTCGTCTTCCTCGGGTTCGACGATGGCCTGTTCCAGCTTGATGTCGAACACGGAGAGCGCCTCCGTCAGGGCATCGACCTCGGCCTGCAGCACCAGGATGTCGTCGGCGCGAATGTGCCGGCCGCCGTGCGGGGCTGTCAGATAGACATCGTTGCGGATCATGCCGACGATCTGGACGTCGCTGTCCTCGATCTCGCGCTCGAAGGCCCGCAGGGTCAGGCCGATGGCCTTGCTCTTGTCGGGCACGCGCACTTCCGTGAAATAGGCGCCGGTTTCGAAATCCGCCTCCGCCGCGGATTTGCGCGCCGGCACCAGCCGCCAGCCGACCAGGGCGACGAGGATCACGCCGGCGCCGGCGACGGCGAGCCCGACGGGCGCGAAATCGAAGATCGAAAAGGCGCCAAGCCCCGCCTCTTCCCGAAAGCCGGAGACGATGAGGTTCGGCGGCGTGCCGATCAGCGTCGTCATGCCGCCGAGGATCGTGCCGAAGGCGAGCGGCATCAGCACCTGTCCGGGCGACAGCTCAAGGCGTTCCGACAGTTGCACCGCGACCGGCATCAGGAGCGCCATCGCGCCGACGTTGTTCATGAAGCCCGACAGGGCCGCGCCCAGACCCATGAGCGCCATCATGCTGGTGGTGCGTCCGGCCTCGCGCGGCAGCACGCTGCGCGCCAGCCAGTCGACGGCGCCGGTGTTCTGAAGGCCCTGGCTGAGCACAAGCACGCAGGCCACGGTGATCACGGCCGGATGGCCGAAGCCGGCGAAGGCGTCGCCGGCCGGAACCAGACCCGCGATGACGCAGGCCATCAGCGACGCCAGCGCGACGACGTCGTGGCGAAACCGCCCCCACAGGAACAGCCCCATCGTGGCGACCAGGATGAGGAAAATCAGAATCTGGTCGGTGCTCATCTATCCTCACCCGGTTGCCTGTTCGGGGGCCCGCCGCTCTCCCGACGGCGCGCCCCCTCCGCCTCCGGCTTGTCGGACATCCTGCCCCGGGGGACAAGCCCTTCCCGCCACGCCCTCGGTCTCCGCCGGACCCGAAACCGTCAGACCGTTCGGGCCGCGAACCTTGTGGATACGCGAGCCAGGCAAGCGTCCTGCGGCCCGGTCGGTCGGGTAAGGCGACCCTAAGTCGCTAAATTAAAGCTATTGACTTACATCAAACGATGGCAGCATTCTTCATCCGGCCAGACGCATCGGCACGCGGCCGCCCGTTCCGTGCAACGCGCGAGACAACGCGCGCCGGGCGAGGGCATGAGGGAGGAAAACATGTTCAAGGTTACGGACGGTCCGCTGTCCCCGGAGACGCGCGACCCGCGCATGCCGGCGCGCCGCAAGGTGGTGACGCGCGATCTCATCGAGCGATGGGCGCAGGAGCGCCCGGCCAGGGTCTTCGCCAAGTTCGACGACACCGGCGAGGAATGGACCTATGCGGCGTTCCGCGACCTGGTGCTGCAAACCGCCGTCGGCCTTCAGGCCCAGGGCGTCGGGCAGGGCGACCATGTGCTGGTGTGGATGCCCAACTGCCGGGAACAGATCCGCATCTTCTTCGCGCTGAACTACATCGGCGCCGTCTATGTGCCCATCAACACCGCCTACAAGGGCCGTCTGCTGGAGCATGTGATCGACATTTCCGACGCCCGCCTCGCGGTGGTCGAGGCGGGGCTGGTCGAGCGGCTGCATTCGGTCGACCTCGCCCGGCTGGAGCGGTTGATCGTCACGGGCGGCGAGGCCGCGACCGCGCCTCTGCCGAGCGTGCGCTACGAGGACGTGCTGCTGCCCGAAAGCGGCACGCTCGCCCCGCTTGAGCGCGCCATCGAGCCCTGGGATCCGATGACCGTGGTGTTCACGTCGGGAACGACGGGGCCGTCGAAGGGCGTGCTCATGTCCTATATGCACCTTTATTCGAACGCCGGGCCGGAGACCTGGACCTTCGTCACCGAGGACGACCGCTACATGATCAACGCGCCGATGTTTCACATCGGCGGATCGGGGCCGATGTTCTGCATGCTGGCGCGCGGCGCCTCGATCGCGGTCGTCGACCGCTTCGACACCGCGACCTATTGGGACTCGGTCCGCCGCACGGGGAGCACGGTCGCCTTCCTGCTGGGCGTGATGGCCAGCTTCCTGGAAAAGCAGCCCGCGCGCGACGACGACCGCGACAATCCGCTGCGCCTCGTGCTGATGGTGCCGCTGGCCTCGAACTCCGAGAGCTTCGCGCGCCGGTTCGGGCTCGACGTCTACACGATCTTCAACATGACCGAGATCTCCACGCCGCTGATCTCGGAGCCGAACCCGACCGTGCGCGGCACCTGCGGCCGGCCGCGTCCCGGCGTCGAGGTCCGGCTCGTCGACGCCAACGATTGCGAGGTGGCGCAGGGCGAGATGGGCGAGATGATCATTCGCACCGACCGGCCCTGGGCGATGAACAGCGGCTACTACAAGATGCCGGAGGCCACGGCGCGCGCCTGGCGCAACGGCTGGTTCCACACCGGCGACGCCTTCACTCAGGACGCGGACGGCAACTTCTTCTTCGCCGACCGCGTCAAGGACGCGATCCGCCGGCGCGGCGAGAACATCTCCTCCTTCGAGGTGGAGAGCGAGGTGCTCGCCCATCCGGATGTGGCCGAGGCCGCCGTTGTCGCCGTGCCGAGCGAATTCAGCGAGGACGACGTGCTCGTCTGCGTCGCGCCGGTCGAGGGGCGGGAGATCGATCCGGCGGAGCTGATCGCCTTCCTGAGCGATCGGCTCGCCTATTTCATGGTGCCGCGCTACGTCCGCGTCGTGCGCGACGGCCTTCCCAAGACGCCGACCGCCAAGGTGCTCAAGCATCAGCTGCGCACGGACGGCAAGACCGACGACACCTGGGACCGCGAGGCCGCGGGACTGCGGATCAAGGGAGAGAGATTCCGCTCCACGGCCTGATCGCCGAGGGGGATTGCCCCCGTCGTCGCGCGGGGGAAAAGCGAAACGGTGTGCGGTGTCGATGGGAGGAAACATGACGCTGACGACAGGGATGGTCGCCATGACGGCGACGGAACGCGTGCGCTTCGGGGAGCGTGCGCCGGAGGCGCTCAGGGCGGAAGCCGAGATCTGCGACGCCCGGCGTGTCGTGGTGATCGCCAGCACGTCGCTGGCCGAGACGACACACGAGATCGCGGACATCGAGCGGGCGCTTGGGTCGCGCCATGCCGCGACCTTCACCGGTGTCGCACCGCATGTGCCGCGTCACGACGTGCTGGCGGCGACCGAGGTGGCCCGCGAGGCGCGCGCCGACCTGATCGTGTCCGTCGGCGGCGGCTCGGTGACCGATTGCGCGAAGATCGTGCCGGCGATGCTGAAGCACGACGTGCGCACGGTCGAGGCGATGGACGCCTATCACATCACCGTGGATGCGGCCGGGGCCATGGTGCTCCCGCGCTTCGAAAGCCAGGACATCCGCACGATCTGCATTCCCACGACCCTGTCGGGCGGCGAGTTCAATCCGCTGTCGGGGTCGACCGACCCGGCGACGAAACACAAGCAGGGCTATCAGGAGCGGATGATGGCGCCCGTCGCCGTGATCCTGGATCCGGCGCTCACCGCGCACACGCCGGAGTGGCTCTGGCTGTCGACCGGGGTGCGCGCGCTCGATCATGCCGTGGAGACCTTGCAGTCGTTCCAGTCCAACGATTTCTGCGACGGCCTCGCCCGCAGCGCGCTTCAGCTTCTGGTCGAGGGATTGCCGCGCACCAAGGCGAACCCGGAGGATCTCGAGGCGCGGTTGAAATGCCAGATCGGCGTGTGGCAGTCGATGCTGCCGATCATCGCCGGCGTGCCGATGGGGGCGAGCCACGCCATCGGCCATGTGCTCGGCGGGCTGTGCGATGTGCCGCACGGCTATACGTCCTGCGTGATGTCGCCCTTCGTTCTGGCCTGGAACGCCTCCGTCAACGCGACCGCCAATGCCGACCGTCAGGCGCCGATCCGCGCGATCTTCGGCGATCCCGAGACACCGGCGGCGACCCAGGCGGACCGGTTCATCTCCGACCTGGGAATGCCCCGCAGCCTCGGCGCCGTCGGGGTCGGGGCGGAGCGGTTGCCGCAGATCGCGGAATACACCTTGCAGGACATCTGGGGGAAGACGAACCCGCGCCCGGTCCGCGAGGCCGCCGACGTGCTGGAGATCCTGGAAACGGCCCGGTAAGCCCGACTTTGGTGAGCCGGCTTGTCATGAGCGGGAGACTGAACGCCGTCGCGGCTGTGCCGGGGCGGCGTTCTTGCTTCCGGTGCCGCTTCGGGCGGCGCGTCAGCCCGGGTGAGCAGCGCAGGTGAGGCCGGCGGTCAGGCTGTCGATCAGGTTTTCCAGCGCTGTGGGGGCGCCCCACAGCTTGCCGCCGTCGCCGGTCGCCACGAAGGCCGCCTCGCGGGCGGACAGGGCGGCTTGCGCGAACTGATAGAAGAAGACGATCCGCTGATTGAGCAGCGGGCGCGGCACATCGGGCAGGGCCGCCGCGACATGGGCGATGCAGCGCTCGAAACTGTCGTCGCCCTCGGCCTCGACGGCCTTCGTGAACGTGTCGCGGTGGTTGAGCTGCATCACTGAGATGAAGCGCATGTGACCGAAGCCGATGGGCAGGTCGGTGCGCGCCTCGGGGTCGTTGGTCTCGGTGGTCTCCACCTTGACGATCAGGTCGACGATATCGCGCACGGTGATCGGGCGCCCCCGCGCCTCGAGCGCGTCCAGCGCGGCGTTGCGCGCCCGGCGCGTGCGGATGAGCGCATCCGCGACGAGCTCGCGGATGAGGTCGTCCTTCGTGCGGAAGTAATAGTGGATGCCGGCGGAGTTCTTCACCTCCGCGGCGGTAAGGATCGCGCGCACCGAGACGCCGTCGATCCCGGCCCGCGAGAACAGGCGGATCGCGGCGCGCTTGATCCGTTCGCGGGTATCGTCTTCCACGTTGGCCACCGTCATGCGCCGATCCTATCCGAGCTTTCCGCCCGGGGTCGATAGCGCAGACGGGGGCCGAAGGTCAAAGCCGTGAAACGCGCGCGCACGCCTCAGGTCCCGAACACGAAGGCCCGCGGGTCGGCATCGCGCGTCAGCGACCAGAAATAGTCGTTGCGCCACGGTGAGATCGCCACCACGCGGCCCCGGCTGTTGCGGTACCAGTTCTCGGTGCCCTCGTGGGTCCAGACCATCTTGTTGTGCGCTTCGTCGATGCGCGCGTTGTAGTCTTCATAGGCCTCGGGGCGGACTTCCACGGTGGTCGCGCCGCGCTCGTACATGCGGCCGATGATCGACAGGATGAAGGAGGTCTGGAGCTCGATCGCCTTGATCATGCTGCCGCCGTGGCCGAGGCCGACGTTCGGGCCGAGAATTGTGAAGAAGTTGGGAAACCCCGGCACGGCCGAGCCGATGTAGGCGGAGGGGTTGTCGGTTTCCCAAACATCGCGCAGATGCACGCGGTCGCGGCCGACGATGTCGTAGGACGACTGCATTTCCGCGGCCTTGAAGCCGGTCGCATAGACCAGCACATCGGCTTCGAAGCGCGCGCCGTTGCCGGCGACGAGCGTGCTGCCCTCGATGCGGCCCAGCCGTTCGGGCACCAGCTCCACGTTGGGTCGGGTCACCGTGCGGTACCAGCCGTTGTCGAGCAGGATGCGCTTGCCGTAGGGCGGGAAGTCGGGCAGCACCTGGTCGAGCAGGTCCTGCCGGTCGCCGAGTTCCGCCTTCACGTATTCGGTGAAGATCCGCCGATGCCGGTCGTTGGTGGCGTTGAGGGCCTTTTCCGGCTCCGGCCAGTCGGGGTCCTTCTGCAGGGAGTCGTGGATCCGGTCGTTGAAGGTCCAGAACTGCCGGATGCGGTACCACTGCTGATAGAGCGGGATCGTCATCAGAAGGTAGCGCACGGGATCGGGCACCTTCTTCCGGAACTGCGGAAACGGCGCGGCCCACTGTTTGGAACGGGCGAAGATGGTCAGGCTCTCGACCTTGTCGGCGATCGCCGGGGCGACCTGCATGCCCGAGGCGCCGTTGCCCACCAGCGCGACGCGCTTGCCCGTCACGTCGAGATCCTCCGGCCATTGCGCCGTGTGGACGGCGGTGCCGGGGAAGCTGTCGGCGCCGGGGATATCCGGGATTTGCGGGGTGTTCAGGACGCCGACCGCGCTCATCAGGATGTCGCAGGTCTCCGTCGTCGTGCCCTGCGGTCCGGTCATCGTCACAGACCATTTGCGCGCCTCGGCGTCCCAGCGCGCCGCGCTCACGGTGGTGCGGAAGCGGGTCGCCGCGCGCAGGCCGAAACGGTCGGCGACCGAGCGGAAATAGGTCAGCAACTCGCCCTGAAGCGCGAAGTAGCGCGACCAGTCGTTCGGCGCGAAGGAGAAGGAATAGATGTGGTTGGGCGTGTCGACGCCGGCCCCGGGATAGCGGTTTTCCCACCAGGTCCCGCCGAATTCCTCGTTCTTCTCGATGATCTCGAAATCGACGCCCATGCGTTTGAGATTGACGCCGGCGCAGATGCCCGACACGCCGGCGCCGATCACCAGCACCCGCGTGCCCTCGGGCCAGGCTACGTCGGGGGTCAGCCGATGCGCCGTGAGGCCCAGGTCGGAGGCGATCACCTCGCCGTAGCTTTCCGGCACGGGCTCGCTCATCGAGACCGACAGGATGCGCGCCAGCGTCTCGTGCGAGGGCGCGGGGACGGCGAGCGGCTTGCCGTCGAGCCAGTCGAAGATCGCCGTTTCCGCGGCGTCGCGGATCTCCGTCTGGATGTCCTCCGGCAGACCGCCGTCGTCATTGTCGTCGAGGCCGCGCGACCGGCCCGGGGCGTAGGGCGGGTTCAGCCAGCGCTCCTCGCCCGTCATCTGGTGCAGCACGGCGAGCAGGGTCGGGATGTTGCCCTGGCGAATTCCTGCCCGCAGCAGGTCGCGGTCGACCCGTGTCGCGAGCTTCGTGTCCTGAACGGTCATCGGTATGCGCCTCCCTTCCCGATTGACGGCCTTGACCCCGTTGTATATGTCATGAAGTCAATTGGCTCAAGCGAATGACTTAAATGGTCGTGAGGTCGCTGGCAACCGTCTTTCGAGCGGGGCGCGCGACGGATCGCCACGGGTCTCGCCGGAAGCCATGCCCGCCGAAGAGGACGGCGAGCCCGGGAGGAGGACATGTCGATGCGAGAAGCAGCGCAGCGCTGGTCGTGCGCGGTCGAAACGCCGTTCGGAGAGGCGCGGCTTGCCGGCCGCGTGGCGCCCGGCTACGAGCCCGTCGCCGATGCCTTCCGGGAAAATTTCGCGCGGCGCGGCGAGGCCGCGGCCTCGCTGCATGCGATTCGCGGCGGCCGCGAGGTCGTGAGCCTGTGGGGCGGGCCGGTCGACGCGGAGCGCGACTGGGACGAGGCCAGCCTCTGCGTCGTGTTTTCCGCGACCAAGGTGGCCACCGCGCTCTGCGTGCATCTGCTGGCGGAGCGCGGCGCGCTGGCGCTCGACGCGCCGGTGGCGGAGTACTGGCCGGCCTTCGCCGCCGAGGGCAAGGGCGCCGTCACGCTCGACATGGTCCTCGATCACACCGCCGGCCTGCCGGCCGTGCGCGAGCCGCTGAAGGCCGATTGCCTCACCGATCACTGCTACATGGCGGACGTGCTGGCGCGCGCCGCGCCGCTGTTCGAGCCGGGCACGCGCACCGCCTATCACCCGGCGACCGGCGGCTTCATCCTGGCGGAGATGATCCGGCGCGTCGACGGACGCACGCTCGGGCGCTTCTTCGCGGAAGAGATCGCGGGCCCGCTCGACCTCGACTTCTGGATCGGCCTTCCCGCGGCCGAGGAGCCGCGCGTCGCGCCGATCCGGCATTTCGTACCGGAGAAGGGCGGGACGCCGACACCCTTCGGCGCGGCGCTCAGGGACAAGACGTCGCCGCAGGCGCTGTTCTTCTTCAACCATGGCGACTGGATGGCCCGGGGCGTGAACACCCGCGCGGGCCGCGCGGCCGAGATCGGCGCGGCCTCCGGCGTGACCAACGCGCGCGGGCTCGCGCGTCTGCACGACGCGCTGCGGCCCGGCGGGGCGCTCGGCCTCACCGAGGAGACGGTCGCCCGCTTCGCCCGCACCACCTCGGCGACCCGGCGCGACGGCATGCTGCTGCAGCCGACCCGCTTCGGCTCCGGCTTCATGCACCGGATGGACAATCGGGGGAGTGCGGGGCGGGGGAGTGCGGGGCGGGGGAGTGCGGGGCGCGGGAGCGGGGGCCGCCCGGCCGCCGGCGACAGTTTCCTCATTCCCGACGGCGCCTTCGGCCATGTCGGCGCGGGCGGCAGCTTCGGCTTCCGCGATCCCGGGCGCGACCTGTCGGTCGGCTATGCGATGACGCGCATGGGCGAGGGTTTCCTCGTCAACCCGCGCGGTGCCGCGCTGATCGACGCGCTCGCTGCGGCCTGCGCGGGAGACGCCCCATGAGCGCGCCGGACCCTTTGCCGCCCGTGCCGCTCGCGCGGGTCGAGGCCGCGCTCGACCGCGTGATCCGGCTGGTCGCCATTGCCGCCGGGCTGGCCATCGTCGCGATGATGCTGCAGGTCGCCGTCGATGTGGCGCTGCGCTACGCCACCGGCAGCGGCCTGCCGGGCACGCTGACCATCGTCAGCTACTACTACATGGTGATCGTCGCCTTCGTGCCGCTCGGCTTCGCCGAATTGCGCCGCGCGCATATCCAGATGGATCTCGTCACCAACCTGATGCCGCGCCGTGGCGCGCTGTGGGTCACTGGCTGGGGCCTGCTGCCGACCGGTCTCGTCACCGGCGCCCTGACGGTGCGCGGGGTCGAGGAGGCGCTCAACCAGATGCAGATTGGCGCGGCCCAGGTGCAGGGCACGACCTCGATCCCCACCTGGCCGGCGCAATTCGCCCTGCCGCTCGGCGCCGGTCTCATGACGGCGCTGGTCGCCCTGCGCTTCGTGCAGTTTCTCGTCTTCCGTGTCGATCCGGCGACCGGTCAAAAAGCGGGCCAGAGAACGGGCCGGAAGGCGGATCGCGCCACGGACACAGGGGCCTGACATGAGCGATATCGAGATCGGCCTCTACGGCCTTGCGCTGCTTTTCGCCCTCATCGCCCTGCGCATCCCCATCGGCATCGCGATGATCGGCGTGTCCTTCGGCGGGCTCTATCTGCTCGGCGGCTGGAAGATCGCCTGGGCGAGCCTCGGCCTGCTGCCGTTCAACTTCGCGGCGAGCTGGGTGCTCTCCGCCGTGCCGATGTTTCTTCTGCTCGGCTTTCTCTGCTACCACGCGAAACTGACCGAGGGGCTGTTCCGCGCCGCGCGCGTCTGGCTTCAGGGGATGCCCGGCGGTCTCGCGATCGCATCGGTGCTCGGCTCGGCCGGCTTTGCCGCCGTCTCCGGTTCCTCCATCGCCTGTTCGGCGACCATGGGCCGGGTCGCGGTGCCGGAGATGACGAAGGCGGGCTACGATCCCGAACTCGCCACCGGCACGGTGGCGGTCGCCGGCACCATCGGCGCGCTGATCCCGCCCTCCGTGATCATGCTGATCTTCGCGGTGATTGCCAAGGTGCCGGTCACCGACCTCTTCGTCGCCGGCATTGCCGCCGGCGTCGTCACGGCGCTGGGCTACATCCTGGTGATCGTCATCCGGGTCAGGCTGACGCCGTCGCTCGCGCCGCGCGACGACAATCCGCTGCCGCTGCGCGCCCGCATCCTGATGACCCGGGATACCTGGCCGATCATCCTGATCATGCTGGGCGTCTTCACGGGGCTCTTTTCCGGCGTCTTCACGGCGACGGAAGCCGGGGCCGTCGGCGCGTTTCTCGCCACCCTCGTCGCCCTGATGAAGGGAACGCTGACGCGGCGGGTGTTTCTCGCCGCGATCTCCGACACGGTTCTGACCACCTCGACGATGATCATCATCGGCGTCGGCGCGACGGTGCTGACGCGCTTCCTCGCCTTTTCGGGCGCCGGCGATTTCCTGAGCGATCTCGTCGTGGAAAGCACCTCGAATCCGGTCGTGATCATGCTGGGGCTGGTGGTGCTCTACCTGTTCCTCGGCCTGTTCCTGGAGCCGGTGGGCGCGATGCTGCTGACCCTGCCGCTGGTGTTGCCGATCATCCGCGAGACCGGCTTCGACATGATCTGGTTCGGCGTCGTGCTGACCAAGCTTCTGGAGATCGGGATGATCACCCCGCCGGTCGGCATGAACGTCTTCGTGATCAAGAGCGTGGTCGGGTCGCTGGTGACGACGGGGCAGATCTTTCGCGGCATCGGCTGGTTCCTGCTGATGGACCTCGTGGTCCTCGGCCTGCTCATCGCCTGGCCGCAGATCGTCCTGTTTCCGTTGACCGCCTTCGCCGGCTGATCCGCCGCGCGCGCTTTCGCAAACCCGCATCCCGCCGCTCCAACCAGAGGTGACATCGCCATGCAGAATTCCGACATGCAGACCGTGACCGACGGCCCCTATCTCGCCGGCCAGATGATGGACCGTCCGCTGACGATTTCCTCGATCATGGCCTATGCCGCCGACGTGCATCCGACCGGCCGGATCACCTCGGCGACGGTCGAGGGCGGGCGCCATTCCTACACCTACCGCGAGGCCTGGGCGCGCATCGCGCAGCTCGCCGGCGCCCTCAAATCCATGGGGATCGGTCCTGGCGACCGGGTGGCGACGCTCGCGTGGAACGGCTACCGCCATTTCGAACTCTATTACGCGGTCGCCGGCATCGGCGCGGTCTGTCACACGATCAACCCGCGCCTGTTCCCCGACCAGATCGCCTGGATCATGAGCCACGCCGGCGACCGGGCGCTGTTCTACGACCTGACCTTCGCCCCGCTGGTGGCGGAGCTCGGCCCGCGCATGCCCGAGGGTCTCACGCAGGTCTTCCTGTCGGACGAGGCGCATCGCCCCGAGGGCGCGCCGCCCGAGGTGCGCGCCTATGAAGCGCTGCTCGACGCCCAGCCCGCGACCTTCGACTGGCCCGAGGTGCCGGAAGAAGCGGCCGCCGCGCTGTGCTACACCTCAGGCACGACCGGCGATCCCAAGGGTGCGCTCTATTCGCACCGCTCGACGGTGCTGCATGCCATGTCGGCCGTCCTCGGCGTGCCGCAGGGCTTCGGCGCGGGCCGGGCGATCCTGCCCGTCGTGCCGCTGTTCCACGTCAACGCCTGGGGCCTGCCCTATGCCTGCCCGCTGTCGGGCACCGATCTGGTGTTCCCCGGACCGCATCTGGACGGCGCGAGCCTGTTCGACCTGATGGCCGAGACCGGCGTCACCAACGCCTGGGGCGTGCCGACCGTCTGGGCCGGGCTGATCGAGGAAATGAGCCGCCGCGACGCGAAGCCCGACGCGCTGGAGATGCTGCTGATCGGCGGCTCCGCGGTGTCCACGGCGATGATCGAGCGGCTCGAGGACTTCGACATCCGCACCGTGCATGGCTGGGGCATGACGGAAATGAGCCCGATCGGCACCTGCACCCGGCCGCTGGCGGAAGGCGCCGGGCGCGCCGCGCGCATCGACAATGCGATCCCGCAAGGCAAGCGGCTGTTCGGGCTGGAGATGAAGATCGTCGGCGACGACGGTACGCCGCAACCCCATGACGGCGTGGCGCGCGGCGAACTGCTGGTGCGCGGGCCGGCCGTCGTCAACGGCTATTTCAACGCCCCCGAGGCCTCGCGGCTCGCCTTCGACGCCGACGGCTGGTTCCGCACCGGCGATGTGGCCACCATCGACGCGGCCGGCCAGCTTCGCATCGTCGACCGCACCAAGGACCTGATCAAGTCGGGCGGCGAGTGGATCTCGTCGCTGGAGCTGGAAAATCTCGCGCTGGCGCACCCTTCCGTCGCCAATGCGGCGGCCATCGCCGTGCCGGACGCCAAGTGGGACGAACGCCCGCTGCTCGTCGTGGTGCCGGCCGAC
Source organism: Stappia sp. (assembly GCF_040110915.1). NCBI lineage: Bacteria > Pseudomonadati > Pseudomonadota > Alphaproteobacteria > Hyphomicrobiales > Stappiaceae > Stappia > Stappia sp. Next base: position 4,199,140 of record NZ_CP157793.1, read on the forward strand.
CCGGGCACGGGCGTCGATACGGACGCGCTGCTCGATCACATGCGCGCGCATCTCGCCAAGTGGCAGGTGCCGGACCAGGTGGTGGTCGCCGACGCGCTGCCGATGACGGCGACGGGCAAGATCTCCAAGAAGGATCTGCGCAGCCGGATCGCCGACGGCGGCTGAGGCGCCCGCCGGTCAAACGAAACGCCCGCCACGGCGAGACCGTGGCGGGCGTTTTTGTGTGGCTCCTGTCGGAAGGCCGGCGTCGGGATCACCCGGCGGGGGCGCCTTCCGGCGAGAAGGTCTCGCGCAGTTCGAACTTCTTGACCTTGCCGGTCGGCGTGCGCGGCAGGGCGTCGACCACGAACACCCGCGAGGGCTTCTTGTAGGAGGCGAGATGCGCCTTGCAGTGGGCGATGATCTCCTCCGCGCTCGGGGTCGCCCCGGCCAGCGGCACGATGTAGGCAACCGGCGTTTCGCCCCAGCGCGCGTCGGGAACCCCGATGACCGCGCTTTCCGAGATATCCGGATGGGCGTTGAGCACGGCTTCCACTTCGGCCGGATAGATGTTCTCGCCGCCGGAGATGATCATGTCCTTCAGCCGGCCGTGGATGTAGATGAATCCGTCCTCGTCGACCGTGGCGAGGTCGCCGGTGTGCAGCCAGCCGTCGCGGATCGCCTCGGCGGTGGCCGTCGGATTGCGGTAGTAGCCGAGCATGACCGTGTCGTCGCTCTGCACGATCTCGCCGACCTCGCCGGGCTTCACGTCGTTCCCTTGCGCGTCGACCACCCGGACCCGGTTCATCAGCATCGGCTTGCCGACCGAGCCGATGCGGGCTTCCGCGTCCTCGGCGCGCAGCACCGTGGAGGTCGAGGAACATTCCGACAGGCCGAAGCCCTGCATCAGTGGCACGCCGAACATCTCGCGGAAGGCGCGCATGGAGCGTTCGGTTTCCGCCGCCCCGCCCGACAGGCAGATCCGCAGGTCGGGGGCGCGCGTGCCCGTGTCCTTGAGCGTCGCGATCAGCGCCTGCCACATGGCGGGGGCGGCGAACATGCAGGTGATGCCGCCCGTCGCCAGATCCTCGGCGATCTCGGCCGGATCGAAGTGCTTCTTGAGCACGACCTGGCCGCCGATCAGGAGCAGCGGCAGCGTGCAGATCAGCGACCCGCCCGCGTGAAAGATCGGCGCGGCGGTCAGCGTCACATCGGCGTGGGTGAGCGGAAAATCGGCGATCTGGTTCTGCGCGGTGGCGACCAGATTGCGCTCCGACAGCATCGCCGCCTTCGGCCGGCCGGTGGTCCCGGAGGTGTGGATCATCACCAGACAGGCGTCGGGCGCGTGGCGGGTGAGCCCTTGCGTCGGGGCGGGCGGCGCGTCCGGTGCGAGCCCGGTCTCGCCGGCCTCGATCCAGTGGCGCACGCCGCCGGTGGCGGCGCGCACCTCCGCGATCGTCTCCCGGAAGTCGGCGGAATGCACGACCACCTCGGCCTGCGCGTTCTCGATCTGATAGACGATCTCGGCCGGCGCGAGGCGGAAGTTCAGCGGCACGATCACCGCGCCGAGGCGCGAACAGGCGAACAGCAGCTCGAAGAAGGACACGTCGTTGAAGCTCAGATGGGCGATCTTGGTGCCTTCGCCCGCGCCCATCTCCTGAAGACGGACGGCGAGCGCCGCCGCGCGGGCATGCAGATCGCCGTAGCTGAGGGTGAGATCGCCGAAGCGGAGGGCGGTCTTGCCACCCTGACGGTCGGCCTGGTGCGCGAGCATGGTCGCGATCATCGGTCGGTCTCCTTCACGTGAGCGGGGAGGGATGGGGCATCGGCGGGCGTGTCCGCGCCGGGCAGCGGCGCGGCCCGGCGCAGGGTCGCGGGCGTCGCCGAAAGCGAGATCGGATTGACGAGATGGCGCTCGGTGCCGAAGGCGGGATGGCGGGTTTCGCCGATCAGGGCGCGGGCGCGGGCCTGATCGCTCGCCAGCATTTCGCTCATGGTCTGCACGGCGGTCACGCAAAGCCCCTTCGGCCCGAGCCGGGCTTCCCAGGCGTCGGCGGTGTCGCCGCGCAGAACCTCGGCCACCTCCGCCTGCACCGCCTCGGCGGTCTTCGGATCCATGAGGTCGGCCTCGGCATGCTGCGGCAGGCCGATTTCGGCGCAAAACCGCGCCCACAGCCAGGGCTCCACGCAGCCGACCGAGAGATAGCGCCCGTCCTTCGCGGGATAGAGCGCATAGTGGGGGTAGCTGCCGGAATAGAGCAGCGCGCCGCGCGTCAGCGCCGCGCCGCCGTTCAGCAGGTGGAACGCCAGCGGATTGGCGAGCCCGAGCGTGGTGTCCAGGAAGGCGAGGTCGATGAACTGGCCGCGTCCCGTGCGGCCGCGCGCCAGAAGGGCGATCAGGATGCCCGACAGCGCATGCATCGCCGCCGCGCCGAAGTCCGACAGGAACATCAGCGGTATGACCGGCGGGGCGTCGGCGCGCGGGCCGATCAGGTCGAGCAGACCGGCCTTGGCGATGAAATTGAGGTCGTGGCCGCCCTGGTCGCCCATCGGGCTGCCGGCGCCATAGCCCGACATGGCGCAGTAGACGAGGCGCGGGTTGATCCGGCTCAGGGTCTCGTAGCCGATGCCGAGTCGCTCCGCCGTGCCGGCGCGAAAGTCCTCGATCACCACATCCGCGTCGCGGGCCATCTCGAGAAAGGCGTCGCGCCGGGCGGGATCGCGCAGGTTCACCGCGACGCTGCGCTTGTTGCGGTTGAGCGCCCGGGTGATCAGCCGGACCTGGGCCTCGAAGCTCCAGATGTCGGCGGGCGGGGGGCCCGGATCGTCCACCCGCTCGGCGGTGACGGTGACGACATCGGCGCCGAAATCCGCCAGATACATCGACGCCATGGCCGGAGGGCCGAGGCGTCCGAGGTCCAGCACCTTGAGGCCGGTGAGCGCGGCGTCCGTCCCGGCGTCCGTCCCGATGTCCGTTGCGCCCGTCATGTCAGCCTCCCGCCGCGCGCGTCGCCGGATGCGGCTCGGGGTAGGCGGCGAGCACGATCTGCAGGCCGTGCGCGGCCTTGGGGTGGAAGGCGACCTCGCGGAGTTCACCGAAGGTGACGTCGTTCACCGGTTCCAGGCCGCAGTCGCGAAAATGCGCGATCGCGGCCTCCATGTCGGAGACCTTGAACACCACGCAGAAGACGCCCTCGCCGCGCGCCCGGGTGAACTGGTCGATGACGGAGCCCGGGGTGCCCGACACGAGCTCGAGACCCTCGCGCGAATAGCGCGCGGTCATGCCGAGGCGCTCGTCCGACACGGCCGGGTCGAACCGCAGCCCCAGCAGGCGTTCGAAGAAGGACGCGCCCCGGTCGAGGTCGGAGACCGCAAGGGCGACACGATCCAGGCGTTCAATGGCGAGGCGTTCGGTGGTCATGAAGCTGTCCGGATGTGCGAGGGACGACACGCCCCGGCGAAATGCCGCCGGGGCGCCGGTCTCGGGATGGCGTTGCCAGCCCTGTCCAGTCTATCGGGGGATATCGGCCGGGGCTTGCCGGCCGGAGCGCGCAGCGCCTGCGCGGGGTTATTGCGCGTAAGACGCCAGATCGACCTCGGACAGGATCTCGTCCCAGTAGAGCGCGGCGAGCTCCTCGGCGGTCGTCACGCCCTCCAGGTGCGCCCGCCATTCGGCGACGCGCAGGCGCAGCGCCGCGACCATCGCCTGGCCCCGCTGCACGCCGTAGGTCTCGGCGTAATGCTGCACGACCTGTTCGATGTCCCTGGCGACGAAGGCGCGGGTGGCCTCGACCAGCGCCGGATCGGGATCGTGGAAGCGGGCCTTGATCTCGCCGGCCTCGGACCTGGCGCGCAACTCGCGCAGGCCGTTCTCGTACATCATCGAAATCTCGGCGGCGCCGGTGGCGGCGGCGCGCATCACCGCGGCGCGCGCGTCGAGGGACAGCCCCGCCCAGGTGTCGCGGTTCACCTGCGCGTAGGAGGCGACATAGATGCCGCCGGGAATGCCCGGCGTGATGTCGGTGACCAGATCGCCCATGCCGAAGTTGAACACGTCCGGGACCGACAGCAGCACGCAATCGATAAGCCCCTGGCTCAGCGCCTCCAGCATCTCGTTGCCCGAGACGGTGACGGGCGAGGCGCCCATGGCCTGCGACCACCGCGCCCAGTAGGAGCCGGAGATCCGCATGCGGGCGTCGGTCATGTCGTCGGGCGTGACATGGGGCTCGGTGCAGTTCAGCGAATAGGGCGTGGACGCCGCGCCGGCGGTGAAGACGTTGTTGCGGGCGGCGAACTCGGCATTGCACTCGGGGCAGTCGTTGAGCACGAAGTCGGTCATCGCCGCGCCGTAGAGCACGCCCTGCATGTCGTCGTCGATCCCGTTCTCCTGCAGCAGGATCATCGCGGTTTCCATCGCGAGATTGGTGTGCGGATACTCGGTGGGAAACAGCGTGGTCATTAGCGCGCCGAAGTCGACGATCCCCGAGGCGATGCCGTCGGAGGTCTCCATCAGGTTCAGCAGCGACAGCGGAAAGGTGCGGACCTTGATCCCGCCGTCGGTGTTTTCGGCGAGGGCGTCGGCGAAGGCGTTCACGCCGATATCGAAATAGGATCCCGGCGGATGACCGTAGGCGAACTTCAGCGTGTCGGCGGATGCGAGCGACGCACCCGTGCACAGCGCGGCACCGGCAAGCGCGGCCGCGAGAACTTTGGACGGCATTGATTTTCCTCCCTGGTCAAGCCGGCGCGCGCCGGCCTGAAACGTCACCGCTCAAGCAAAAGTCAATTGCTTAAAGCATAAGACTTAAAACAGGTAGCAGGGCCCCGCGCCGGCGTCAATCCGGGCGGAGGCGAGGTTCGTCCGGCAGGGGAGGGGCGGCTTTCTGGAAAAACCGCAGTCCGCCGATCGCGATGTCGGCGGCAAACGCCCGTCCGATGGCGACGATGCCGATGCGGCGCAGGGTCGACAGATCGAGCGGAGCCTCCAGGCGATGCGGTGTGAAGCCGGCGAAGGGGAGCGCGACCGTCGTCCAGCGCGGCGGCGCGGTGAAGCTTTGCCGATAGGACTGCCAGGGGCGCGTCACATCGGCGGTGCGCAGGTGGAGATTGTAGCGCTCGCCGTTGCCGAGGACGTCGAGCATCAGCCCCTCGAAGCCGCGCGCGTCGACGCTTCGGCCGTCGGGGGCGAGATCGAGCGCCATCTGCACGAAGCCGCCGTCGTTGTCGAGACGCACGTCGCCGGTCATGCGCAGGGCGGGACGCCCGTCGATCTCCGCGCGGACAAGATTGCCCTGAGAAACGCCGCCCATCACGCCGTCGGTCACCAGCTCCCAGCGCGTGCCGGTCGCGGCCCTTGGGTGGGGATTGCGGAGATCGTCGAGGATCGGGTCAGTCATGCGGGGCCTTTCGGTTTTTTGAGGGAGCGGTGTCCCAAGTGCCAAGGCGGCGCGCGGGCGTCACTGCCCTACGTGGGATGGCGGCTGCCGCGCGGCCAGGGGCGCGTGTCGCGGCCGCGCCATGGACGCGCGCCGCGAAGCCCTTTATCAAGGCGGCACGAGTGACACGAAGGATGCCCCATGACCATTCGTCTCCATCGCGGCGACCTGCCCGATCTTGCGAGCGACACGCTTTCCGCCTACGCCGCCGCCGACGCGGTGGCGGTCGATACCGAAACGCTGGGTCTCAGGCCGCATCGGGACCGCTTGTGTGTCGTGCAACTCTCGGCCGGCGACGGAACGGCGGATCTGGTGCAGATCGCCGCCGGCCAGACAAGGGCGCCCAATCTGGAGCGCCTGCTCGGCGATCCGTCGAAGACCAAGATCTTCCACTTCGCCCGCTTCGACGTCGCGGTGCTGGAAAACGCGCTGGGCATCGCCTGCGCGCCGATCTTCTGCACCAAGATCGCCTCGCGGCTGACCCGCACCTACACCGACCGGCACGGCCTGAAGGATCTGACGCGCGAGTTGCTCGGCGTGGAGATCTCCAAGCAGCAGCAAAGCTCCGACTGGGCCGCCGACGACCTGACCGACGCCCAGCAGGCCTATGCCGCCTCCGACGTGCTGCATCTCCATGCCCTGCGCGACAAGCTCGCGGCCCGGCTCGCGCGCGAGGGCCGCGGCGATCTGGCGGCCGCCTGTTTCGAGTTCCTGCCCACAAGGGCGCGGCTCGATCTCGCCGGCTGGGAGGATGCCGACATCTTCGCCCACAGCTGAGCGGCTGCGGCGGGGCGCGCCCGCGTGAAAAGACACGGCACTTGCCGCGGCGTATACTGCGCGCAACATTGAGCGTGTCGGGCATGACCCGGCGGGTACGCGCGATCGGGGCGTGACGAAACGGCCAGGCGATGGATCATTACGAAACGGTCGCGACATCAGGCATGCACGGCGGCGCGAATGCGCCCGGCGAGACCGCGCGCGACGGCATGCGCCGGGCCGAGGCCCGGGCCCGCGCGCGGCGGCACTCGACCCGGGTGCGCTGGATGCGCTGGCTGCTGCCCGGCACCGGCGCGCTGCTGCTGCTGGCGACCGTCGGCATGATCGCGGCGAGCAACTATCTCGACAGTCTGGGCCTGGGCAAGGTGCGGCTGTCGTCGGAGGGCCTGGTGATGGACAGTCCGGAGCTCTCCGGCCACGACGGCGACCGCTCCTACCGCGTGTCGGCGAAACGGGCGATCCAGCGCATCACCGATCCGCGCATCATCGATCTGGAGGACATCACCGCCGAGTTGCGCCTGTCGGCGGAACAGGAGGTGCGGCTCGAGGCGGTGCGCGGAACTTATGACAGCACCGCCGAGACCCTCATCCTGGGGGGCGGGATCACGGTGACGACGAACGACGGCGAGACGGGCCGTCTGGAAACTCTGGAAGCCGAGCTCAAAACGGGCACAATCTGGAGCGAGGATAAGCTCACGCTGACCTCGTCCTTCGGGTCGCTGTCCGCCGGCGCCATGCGGTTCGACGAGGCGGCGGGCGCCCTGATCTTCGGCGAGGGCATCCGGATGACCGTTCATCCGTCCAAGGGAGAGACCCGACCATGATGGAGTTTTGGCGTTCGTGCCGCGCGGTGCTTGCGTGTCTCGGCCTTTTGGCCTGGGCCGCGCTGCCCGCCGGGGCGCAGACCTTTTCCGATGCCTTCGCGGGTTTCGGATCGAACGACCGCGAGCCGATCCAGATCGAGGCGAAGGAACTCAAGGTTCAGGACAAGAGCCAGAGCGCGGTCTTCACCGGCGACGTCATCGTGCGTCAGGGCGAGGCGGAGTTGAAGACCAATCGCCTGGTCGTGCGCTACGACGGCTCGGCCGCCGGCGGGGTCAACCAGCGCATCTCCAAGCTCGAGGCGAGCGGTCGCGTCTATATCGCGGCCAAGGACCAGACCGCCACCGGCGACCGCGCGACCTTCGACATGAACCGCGAGGTGATGGTGATGACCGGGCGCGAGGTGGTGCTGACCCAGGGGCCGAACGTCGTGGTCGGCACGCGGCTGACCGTCGATCTCAAGACCGGTCAGGCGGACCTCGACGCCAAGAAGACCGAGGGCGGCGGCGGCGACGGGCGCATCCGTCTGCTGATCCAGCCCAACAGCCTGCAGCCGCAGGGCGGCACGAACTGACCCTCTCGACAGGGACCGCGACCGGCCGTAGGGTCGCGGGCCGCATTGGCCTGCGGACCCGCCGCGCAAGCATGAACCGATCAGGCATAAGACGATCAGGCATGGAACGATCGTGAAACTCTTTTCCCGTGTGAAATCCGCCCCCGCCGACGGCGCCCCGAACGGTCATGCGCGCGACGCGTCGCACGCCGATGTCGAGGGCGCTGCGCTGGAGGACGGCCTGCTCGTCGTCGACGGGATCGGCAAGAGCTACAAGCGCCGCCAGGTGGTGCGCAATGTCGGGCTGACCGTGCGCCGGGGCGAGGCGGTCGGCCTGCTCGGCCCCAATGGCGCCGGCAAGACGACCTGCTTCTACATGATCACCGGGCTGATCCAGCCCGATCACGGCACCATCCGGCTCGACGGCTTCGACATCACCCGCCTGCCGATGTACCGCCGGGCGCGTCTCGGCATCGGCTATCTGCCGCAGGAGGCCTCGATCTTTCGCGGCCTGTCGGTGGAGGACAACATCAAGGCGGTGCTGGAGGTGGTGGAGCCCGACCGGCGGCGCCGCGCCGAGGATCTGGAAAGCCTGCTGGAGGAATTCGGCGTCACCCACCTGCGCAAGTCGCCGGCCATCGCCCTGTCGGGCGGCGAGCGCCGCCGTGTCGAGATCGCCCGGGCGCTGGCCAGCCGGCCGACCTTCATGCTGCTCGACGAACCCTTCGCCGGCGTCGACCCGATCGCCGTCGGCGACATCCAGCAACTGGTGCGTCATCTGACCCAGCGCGGCATCGGCGTGTTGATCACCGATCACAACGTGCGCGAAACGCTCGGCCTGATCGACCGGGCCTATATCATCGCCGCCGGCGAGGTGCTGACCGAAGGCGCGCCTTACGAGATCGTCGCCAATCCGGACGTGCGCCGCCTCTATCTCGGCGAGCAGTTTACGCTTTGATGACACCCTGCCCTTGAGGTACAAAGCAAGAAGCGGACCAACTGTCGGTCACGCCGCGGTCCAGGCTGCGGGCGGGGCTGCCGGCCGAACGGCATGCCGGACTGGCGGGCGGTCCTTCCATCTTGCGTGTCTCGACAGCGGGAGACGGCATGGCCCTGTCGCCAAAGCTTGAAATCCGCCAGGGCCAGTCCCTGGTCATGACGCCGCAGCTGATGCAGGCGATCAAGCTGTTGCAGATGTCGAGCGTCGAGCTGACCTCCTTCGTGGATCTGGAGCTGGAGCGCAATCCGCTGCTGGAGCGCGCCGACAATGATTCCGCGCCGGGCGATGCCGGGGAGTCGTCGGAGCCGCCGGCGGAGGAGCGGGGGACGGACGCCGGATCGGAGGGAGACGGCGACTGGATCCGCACCGATCTCGCCGACAGCGCGCAGGACATTGCCGGGCGGCTCGACACGGATCTCGGCAATCTCTACCCGGACGAACCCGGCACCCGCGCCGGCGCGGACGAGGGCGGCGCGCCAGGCGGCGACACGCTGCACCGCGACCCCTGGCAGAGCGGCCTCGGCGCGCGCGGCAGCGGCGGATCGGGCGAGGACTACAATCTGGAGAGCTTCGTCGCCTCGGATGTCACGCTGCAGCAGCATCTCGCGGAGCAGATGGTGTTGCTGCTCCACGATCCGGCGGACCGGATGATCGCCCGCAGCCTGATCGACACGCTCGACGAGGCGGGCTATCTGCGCGGCGATCTGGACGAGACGGCGGAGCGGCTCGGCGTCGAGCGGGCGCGGCTCGACGCGCTTCTCCCCGTGTTGCAGCGGCTCGAGCCGACCGGCGTCTTCGCCACCTCGCTGACCGACTGCCTGCGCCTGCAGCTTCAGGAGCGCAACCGCTTCGACCCGGCCATGGCGGCGCTGATCGACAACATCGACCTGCTCGCCCGCCACGACTACGCGGGCCTGCGCGCCGCCTGCGGCGTCGACGACGAGGATCTCGCCGAGATGATCGGCGAATTGCGGGCGCTCGACCCCAAGCCCGGCAGTTCCTTCGGCACGACGCTGATCCAGCCCGTGGTGCCGGATGTGATCGTGCAGCCGGCGCGCGACGGCGGCTGGGCGGTGGAGCTCAACTCCGACACGCTGCCACGCATTCTGGTCAACCAGACCTATTACGCCACCGTCAGCCGGAAGACGCGCACGCCGCAGGACAAGGAGTTCCTCAGCGAATGCCTGCAGACGGCCAACTGGCTGGCCAAGAGCCTCGATCAGCGCGCACGCACGATCCTCAAGGTGTCGAGCGAGATCGTGCGCCAGCAGGACGCCTTTCTGACCCGGGGCGTGGAGCACCTGCGCCCGCTGAACCTGCGCACCGTGGCGGATGCGATTTCCATGCATGAGTCGACCGTCAGCCGCGTGACCTCCAACAAGTACATGGCGACGCCGCGCGGCATCTTCGAGCTGAAGTATTTCTTCTCCGCCTCGATTCCCGCCGCCGGCGGCGGCGAGGCGCATTCGGCCGAGGCCGTGCGTCATCGCATCAAGGCGCTGATCGACGCGGAGAGCGCCGATGCCGTGCTCTCCGATGACACCATCGTCAAGATCCTCAAGGACGACGGCGTCGACATCGCCCGGCGCACGGTCGCCAAATACCGGGAATCGCTGCGCATTCCCTCTTCGGTCCAGCGCCGGCGCGAAAAGCGGGCCCGCCTCGGGTGACGGTCGAAGCCCGGTTTCCCGGGCGCGGTCGGGCAACGCTGGCATCGGGCCGGACGAACCGGTACAGTGAGAAAAGGGGGGCGCCTGAACTCGATCAGGAGGCGAAGCCCGTGAGCGCGGCGGACGATCGCAGGAGACACTGCAGGACTCCTTGCAGGAAACTTGAGAGACCTGAAACAGGAGATGCCGGCGGGTCGCGTGGCCGCGCGCGGGCGCAGCGGCATTCTGGCCGGCCCCGCCCGATCCGGCCGCAAGGGGCCGGCTGCACGGCGGATCCGATTTGACTTCGCCGGGGCGCGCGCTTATAGACGCGCCCTCGGGACCCGCCGTGCGCGGGGCCTGCCGTTTCGCGCGCCATGACGCGCGTGACACGGGATCGAATCGGAGCACACTGCTCCGAAGGTGCGGCGCCGGCTTTTCGAGGCGTCACTTCATGGCTTTCGAGATAAGAAGAGGGTCCCATGACACTGCGTGTATCGGGGAAGAATGTCGACGTCGGGGATGCGCTGCGCACGCACATCGAAACCCGGGTCGACGAGGCGGTGTCGAAGTATTTCGACGGCGGATTTACGGGACACGTGACGATCGGCCGCGAGGGCCCCGGGTTCCGTTCCGAGTGCCTGCTTCACCTCGACACCGGGATCGATCTTCAGGTTTCCGCCGACAGCCATGATCCGCGCCACAGCTTCGACGCGGCGGCCGAGCGGATCGAGAAGCGCCTGCGCCGCTACAAGCGCAAGCTCAAGGATCACCACGCGCACGGCGCCAACGGGCGCGAGGTCTTCGAAGCGGCCTCCTACGTGCTTGCCTCCGTCGAGGAGGAGGAGGAAGTCCCTGCCGACTACAATCCCCTCGTCGTCGCGGAAACCTCCGCCAAGGTGAAGACGATGACCGTCGGCATGGCGGTCATGCAGCTTGACCTCTCGGAATCTCCCGTGGTTGTGTTCCGTAATGCGGGCAACGGGACGGTGAATGTCGTCTACCGTCGTCCCGACGGAAACTACGGGTGGATCGACCCAGAAAACGCCGCAAAATAATCCGGGCGTGCCGGGCCGCCGCATCGCGGCCCGGCATCGCGGGCCTTGCTGCCCGAACCCGCTGCTCAAACCCACAGGTCGGACCATGGATCTCAGCGATCTCATTTCGCCGAAAGCGATCGTTCCAAGCCTGAAGGCCAACAGCAAGAAGCAGACCCTGCAGGAACTCGCCGCCAAGGCGGCGCGCGTCACCGGACTGCCGGAGCGCGATATCTTCGACACGCTGTTGCAGCGCGAACGCCTCGGGTCGACCGGCGTCGGCAACGGGATCGCGATCCCGCACGGCAAGCTGGTCGCGCTCGACCGGCTGGTCGGCCTGTTCGCCCGGCTCGAGCGGCCGATCGATTTCGACGCCCTGGACGACCAGCCGGTGGATCTGGTGTTCGTCCTGCTCGCGCCGGAGGGCGCGGGCGCCGACCATCTCAAGGCGCTGGCCCGCATCGCGCGGCGCATGCGCGATCCGGGCATGGTCGCGAAGCTGCGTGCCAGCGACGACGCCGACGCGCTCTACACGCTGCTGACCGAGCAGGCGGCCTCCAACGCCGCCTGAGCGGGGCTGCGCCATCGGAGCGGTGGAGGCCGACGAACGCGTCGCCGACGCACACCGCCGCCCGTGGCATCAAGCAAATCATCGAACAAAAAGGGCGCCGGCCATCGCGGTCGGCGCCCTTTTGTCTGGTGTCTTCGGCGTCCGGCCGTTTTGGCCGCCGTCTGGCTCTCCGGCCGGCTTCCGGGCCTCAGTGCAGGGCTACCGTGTCCAGATCGTGCTCGGCCGCATTGGCCAGCGCCACATCCTTGCTGTCGCTCAGCATGATCGGCGTGCCGTCGGCATTGAGCAGCACCCAGAGCTGCAGGCCGGACGCCATTTTCGGCGCCTCGGGAAACAGCGTGGAGAGATCGTCGGAGGTCATCGGCTTGACGTAGGCGATCTCGCCCGCGCCAAGCGCCTTGAACTCGCCGGGATTCATGGCCTGACGTTCAATGTCTCGGATCATTGCGTCGTTCCTTCCGTGATGGCCGGCTCGCGTGGCGAGCCGCCGGTCCCGCATAGTCTGGTTACGCACCCGCGCCGGTACTGGACCGGTGGGCGTGTGTTCAGGGGTCGGGATCAGTCGCGCGCGTCGATCTCGATGCGGCGAACGATCTTTTCCGGTTCCGGTCGGGTGAGGTCGATCGACAACAGGCCGTCCTTGAGCTCGGCACCGAGAACCTCGATGCCTTCCGCGAGAACGAAGGCCCGCTGGAACTGCCGGGCGGCGATGCCGCGATGCAGGAATTGACGGGACTTGTCGTCCTCCTGCCGTCCGCGGATCACGAGCTGGCTTTCCTCGATCGAGACGTCGAGTTGATCGCGGGTGAAGCCCGCCACCGCCAGGGTGATACGGATGATATCGCCGTGGGTCTCGGTCTTGGAAAGGCGCTCGATGTTATACGGCGGATAGCCGTCGTTGGCGCCCTTGCTGACCCGGTCCAGCACCCGCTCGATGTCCTCGAAGCCGAGGAGCAGCGGCGAGGAAAACGCAGACATGCGCGTCATGTGCTCAAAGCCCTTGTTCAAAGCGGCCTGTCTTCGAAACGCCTCGCCCGGCCGGTCGCGGCCGACAAGCGGGACATCCCTGTGCGCCGGACCCGACATCGGCATCCGGCCGGGGCTGCCGCCCCGTTTCGGTGTTTATATGGCTGTTTCGCGCGGGCGTTTCAAGAAAGCGCGAAATCCGCGCTTGGCGGGGCGCGGGCGGTGCGGCTTGATCCTCGGCGCTCGCACGGTAGGGTCTGGTCGACCTCTCGCCCCTTGCCGCGCCGCGTCGCCGAGCCGAACAGGACCACAATGGATCTGAGTCTTCCCCTCATCACCTTCGGCCTTCTGGTGCTGGCGGGTCTCGCCATCGACGGGCTCGGCCGGCTGACGCGTCTGCCGCGCATCACGCTGCTGGTGCTCTTCGGGATCGCCGTCGGACCGTCGGGGGCCGATCTGCTGGCGATCGACACCGAAGGCTGGCGCGATGTCGTCGCCGCCGTGACGCTCACCATGATCGCCTTCCTGCTTGGTGGCGAACTTTCGCGCGACCGGCTGCGGGCGCATGGTCGGGCGATCCTCGCGGTCTCCGCGGCGGTGATGGTCGGCTCCTTCGCGATTGTCGCCGGCGGGCTGGCGCTGGCCGGCGTGCCGGTGGCGCTTGCGTTGTTGCTGGCGGGCGTCGGGCTTGCGACCGACCCGGCCGCGACCCGCGACGTGGTGCGTCAGGTCCGCGCCGACGGTCCCGCGACGCGCGTGCTGCTCGGCGTCGTCGCCATCGACGATGCCTGGGGCGTCATCGCCTTTTCGCTGGTGCTGGGGGTCGTCGGCGCCGCGGGCGGACTGGAGGTCGCGCTCGTCCACGGGATGCGCGACGTGGTCGGCGCGGTGACGGTCGGCCTCGTCGTCGGCCTGCCGGCGGTCTTTCTCACCGGGCGGATCGAGCCGGGCGAGCCGACCCTGTCGGAGGCCCTCGGTCTGGTGTTGCTGATCGCCGGCATTTCGGAATGGCTCGACGTGTCGGGCCTGCTCGCCGGCATGACCGCCGGCGTGGTGATCGTGAACCTCGCCCGCCATCACGACCGGCCGTTTCACGAGATCGAACACGTGAGCTGGCCGTTTCTCATTCTCTTCTTCGTGCTGGCGGGCGCGGCGATCGATCTGGAGGCGGTGCTCGTGGCCGGCCCGCTGGGTCTCGGCTTCGTGATCCTGCGCACGCTCGGGCGCGTGGCGGGCGGTTATGCGGGCGCGCGGCTTGGCGGTCTGTCCGGCCGGCCGGCGCGTCTGCTGGGGCTGACGCTGCTGCCGCAGGCCGGCGTGGCGCTGGGCATGGCGCTCGTCGCGGCGAGCGCGGTGCCGGAGCATGCGACCACCATCATCACCGTGACGGTGGCGACCACGGTGGTGTTCGAACTCGTCGGCCCCATCGTCACGGGTCTGGTGCTGGCGCGCCTCGGCGAGACGAACCGCGCGCCCCGGGAGGCTGCCGGCGACTGAGGCGCAGATCCGGACCGGTCAGGGCCCGGCAGGATCGCGGTCGCCGCTCGACCCGTCGCCATTCCGCAGGTTGTCAGCCGGCGCGTCGCCGACCCAAACATCGGAAGGCGCGACCGCGACCGACTTCAGGATCGCGTGGCAGGCAAGCCCCGGTTCGAGGGCCAGCGCCTCCGCCGAGCGGCGGGTGATGCGCGCCAGCAGCCGGTCGCCGCCCGCCTCCAGCTGCACCACGACGCCCGGGCCTTCGCCGATGCGCAGGTCCGAGATGCGCACGTCCAGCACGTTGAGGGCCGAGATCTCCTGAGGGCGCCTGCGCGCCAGGATGATGTCATGGGCCTGGATGCGCACGCGCACGGGCGTGCCTTCTAGAGCGTCGACACGCGGCAGCACCAGCGGCCCGGCCGCCGTGTCCAGCTCGCTCAGCCCGTCGGCGCAGTGGCGGCGGATCACGGCGGAGAGCACCGCGCCGGCGTCGCGCACCCCCATCCGGCGCACCGCCTGCGGGTCGGCCAGCACCGCGCGGGGCGCACCGACGCCGGTGACGCGCCCGGCGTCGAGCGACACGACCGTCGTCGCAAGCCGGGCGACCTCGTCCACCGCGTGGCTGACGTAGAGGATCGGGATCCGCGTCTCGTCGCGCAAACGTTCCAGATAGGGCAGGATCTCCGCCTTGCGCGCGGCGTCGAGGGCGGCGAGCGGCTCGTCCATCAACAAGAGGCGCGGCGCGCACAAGAGCGCCCGGCCGATGGCGACCCGCTGCTTCTCGCCGCCCGACAGGGTGCCCGGTCGGCGGGCCAGCAGATCGCCGATGCCGAGAAGCTCGACGACCGGCGCGACATCCGTCGCCGGCACCCGGGGGCGGGCGAACCATCGCCCGTAGCTGAGGTTCTGCGCGACGGTGAGATGCGGAAAGAGCCGCCCCTCCTGAAAGACGTAGCCGATGCCGCGCCGGTGGGGCGGGCGGAAAACGCGCGTCGCGCTGTCGACCAGCACCGTGCCGTCGACGGCGATGCGGCCTTCGTCCGGGCGCAGCAGGCCGGCGACCGCGTTGACCAGTGTCGTCTTGCCCGAGCCCGAGCGGCCGAACAGGGCGGTAACGCCGGGCGGCGCGGAAAAGGCGACATCCAGCGTGAAGCCGGGGAAGGCGTGGCGGACGGCGACGTCGAGGCTCATGATCCCGAAATCCGTCTGGCGACGCGCCGCGCCACGCTTTCCGACACGAGCAGCGCCGCCATGGCGATGGCGATGGAGACGACCACCAGCCGCAGGGCCTGCTCCTCGCCGCCGGGCACCTGCAGGAAGGCGTAGATCGCGGAAGGGACCGTCTGCGTCTGTCCCGGTATGTTGGAGACGAAGGTGATGGTCGCGCCGAACTCGCCCATCGCCTTGGCGAAGGCGAGGACGGCGCCGGCGAGCACGCCGGGCAGAATGAGCGGCAGGGTGACGGTCGCGAAAACGAGCGGGCGCGCCGCGCCCAGCGTGCTGGCGGCCTGTTCGAGCTTGGGGTCGACCGCCTCGAGCGCCAGCCGGATGGCGCGCACCATCAGCGGAAATGCCATGATCGCCGCCGCCAGTGCCGCCCCCGTCCAGCGAAAGGCGAGCACCACGCCGAAATGTTCGTCGAGAAAGGCGCCGACGGGACCCGTGCGCCCGAAGGTGACCAGCAGCAGATAGCCGGTCACGACGGGGGGCAGGATGAGCGGCAGATGGACCAGGCCGTTCAGGATCTGCTTGCCGGGAAACTCCAGGCGCGCCAGCACGAAGGCGACCGCGATGCCGAAGGGCAGGCTGGCGAAGGTCGCCCAGAACGCGACGCGCAGCGACAGGGCGACGGCGGTCCATTCCTCCGGGCCGAGAAGCTCCGTCATGCGCCGCTTTCCTTGCCGGGTGGGGGGACGCGATCGGGTGTCATCGCAAGCGGACCCTCATCGAACGGCGCCTCACTCCGCAGACCGAAATCCGTGGCGCGCGAACAGCGCTGCCGCCGTTTCGCCCGTGAGAAAGGCCAGGAAGCCGGCCGCGTCCGGGTGGTCGCGCCCCGCGACCTGCGCCACGGGATAGACGATGGGGGGATGCGTGTCGGCGGGAAAGCGGGCGACGATGGAGACACTGTCAGCAGCGCCCGCGTCGGTCGCATAGACGATGCCGAATGGCGCTTCGCCGCGCGCGACCAGCGCAAGGGCGGCGCGCACATTGTCGGTCTGGGCGACCCGGTCGGCGACCGCGTCCCACAGGCCGAGGCGGGTCAGCGCCGCCTTGCCGTAGATGCCCGCCGGCACGGCATCGACCAGCGCCATCGCCAACCGCCCCTCGCCAAGGCGGGCGGCGAGGTCGGGATCGGGCGCGAGCCGCACGGGCGGTGCATCGCGGCCATGGCCGATCAGCACCAGATCGTTGCCGAGAAGATCGCGCCGCGTTTCCGGGCGGATCAGCCCGGCCGCCGCCAGATGGTCCATCCAGGCGGTGTTGGCGGAGATGAAGAGATCGGCCGGCGCGCCGGCCTCGATCTGACGCGCGAGCGCCGAACTGCCGGCGAAGGCAAGGGTCACCCGCTTGCCCGTCTCCGCCCGCCAGGCGTCCGCGACGTCCTCCAGCGCGGTCTTCAGGCTGGCGGCGGCGAAGACGGTGAGGTCGGAGGCCGCCGCGCGTCCCGTCACTCCCGTCATCAGGAGCAGCGCAAGCGCCATCGCGCGGGCGAGGGTGAGAATGCGAGAGGCGCCTTTGTGCGACATGGAGGGCTCCGGCGGAACGGGAAAGCGATATGTCCAGTGGGAAATATCGACGCGTGGCGCGGCGAAAGCAAGGGTCCTGTTGCGCCCGTATCGCGCGCCGGCGTCCGCTCAGGCGTCGGGATCCTCTGCGGCCTCGCCCGCCGGGCGTTGCGAGCGCAGCAGCGCCTGCAGGCGATCCCGGTCGGCGCGCGAGGCCCGCGCCGCCTTGGCCTCGATATCCCGGTAGAGCGCGAGCACGGTGGCGCCGGTCTCCGTCAGCCGCGCGCCGCCGCCCTGCGCGCCGCCCCGGCTGCGCGCGACCAGCGGCGCGGCGAAGGCGCCGTTGAGGGTTTCGACCAGCGTCCAGGCGCGCTTGTAGCTCATGCCCATGCGGCGCCCGGCGGCGGCGATCGAGCCGGTTTCGGCGATCCCCTCGAGCAGGTCCGCCTTGCCGGGGCCGAAGGCCACGTCCGGCTCCAGCACCAGTCTCAGGCGCAGGCCGCTGTCGTCGGCCGCGGCCGGCGCGGCGGGTGGGGTGTCGTCGGGCACGCTCATCGGGGCGAGGGTAGACCATTCGCGGCGGCAGCGGTATCGCCCGGCGCGTTGCCGGCGGCGCGCAGAAGATCCGCGACGAGCGGGTTGGGAAAGCGCCGCGCCTGGGTGACGGCGAAGAAGGTCTCGCCGAGATCCGGCAGCCGCGCGGCCTCGAGGAGACGCCCGCTGGCAAGCTCGTCCTGCACGACGATGGGCGGCACCAGCGCCAGTCCCATGTCCTCGCGCGCCAGAAGGCGCATCATCGCCATGTCGTCGACCTCGGCGGCGATGGTCGGACGCAGGCCGAGACGGTCGGTCAGCGCATCGAAGCCGGTGCGCACGCTGCTGTCGAGCGGCGGCAGGATCAGCGGATGCGCGCGGATCAGCGCGTCGAGCGCGCCTTGCGCGTGTCCTGCGTCGCCAAGGCGCGCCGGCGTGCCGACCAGACTGGCCGGCTGCTCGATCAGGCGATGGGTGATCCAGGGCGTCGCCGCATCGCGCACCGGGGTCTGGTTGACGAGGATGACGTCGAGCCGCAGCGCTTCCAGCGCCTGCAGCAGCTCGCCGAGCCCGCCGGAGCGCAGCACCACCTCCACATCCGGCCGGGTCAGGACCGGGCGCAGGAAGTTGACCTGAAAGTTGCGCGACAGCGTCGAGAGCGCCCCGACCCGCAGCACCTGGCGCGCCGGTCCACCCGTTCCGGTGAGCGTCGCCAGAAGCTCGGCCCCCGAAGCGAAGATCGCATCCGCATGGTCGAGCGCGATCCGCCCGGCCTCGGTCAGATGCAGCTGCTTGCCGCGCCGCTCGAACAGCGCGTGGCCGAGCTGGTGTTCGAGCTTCTGGATCTGCGTCGACAGCGCCGATTGCGACACGTTCAGCCGCTCCGCAGTGCGCGTGAGATTGCCCTCATGCGCGACCGCCCAGAAGTAGCGCAGGTGGTTGTAATTCAAGGCCGCCATCAATCGTTCCCTTTTGAAGAACGATAACATCCAAACAATGAATTTAATAGATATCTGTGTCTTTGCTATCCCCCGTCACCGTACTCAAACGGAGGAAGCCATGACCTCTCTCGCCGCTTTCGTGCCGCTTGCCGCCCCTCTCGCGCTTCTGGCGGCTGCTGCCGTCGCCCGCGCCCGGCCCGGCCTGAGGCCGCACCGCGCGCTTTCTCTGGTCGGCGCGGCGTCGCTGCTGGGGCTGGCCAGCGCCGTCGCCGCGCTGATCGTCCTCATCGTTGCCGGACCGTCCACCTCTCCGCTGCTGGGCGTTGCCGGCATCGGCCTGTCGCTGCGTCTCGACGCGGTGAGCGTCACCATGCTTCTGCTGGTCGCCACCGTCGGCGTCGCCGTGGTGCGCTTTTCCGTCAGCTATCTCGACGGGGACGCGCGGCAGGGCCTGTTCATGAGCCGGCTTTGCGCGACGCTCGCCGCCGTGATGCTGCTGGTGACGGCGGGCAATCTGGTCCATCTCGTCGCCGCCTGGATCGGCACCAGCCTCGCCCTGCACGGGCTGCTGGTCTTCTATGGCGACCGGCCGCGCGCCGTGCTGGCCGCGCGCAAGAAATACGTGGCCGCCCGCCTCGGCGACGGCTTTCTGATCGCCGCCGCCGTGGCGCTGGCGCTCGCCTTCGACACCACCGACATCGCGACCATTCTCGCCCAGGCTGCGACGCTGGAGACGGTGCCGGCCGGCGTGATCGCCGCCGCCGTGCTGATCGCGCTCGCCGCGCTGGTGAAGTCGGCGCAGTTTCCCACCCACGGCTGGCTGCCGGAGGTGATGGACACGCCGACGCCGGTCTCCGCGCTGCTGCATGCCGGGATCATCAACGCCGGCGGGTTTCTGGTGATCCGCTTCGCCGACGTGATGGTGCTCTCGGCCGCCTCGCTGCATCTGCTGGCGATCGTCGGCGGCTTCACCGCGCTGTTCGGCGCGGCGGTGATGCTGACCCAGACCAGCATCAAGGTCTCGATCGCCTGGTCGACCGTCGCGCAGATGGGCTTCATGCTGCTGCAATGCGGGCTCGGTCTCTTCGCGCTCGCGCTGCTGCATCTGGTCGCCCATTCGCTCTACAAGGCGCATGCCTTCCTGTCGTCGGGCGGCGCGGTCGAAACGGCGGGCGAGGCGCGTGCGCTCGCCCGGCTGGCGCCGCGCCCGGCGCATCTGGCGCTCTCCGGTGCGCTGGCACTGACGCTGGCCCTCGGTCTCGCCAGCCTCTTCTCCCTGGTCGCCGGTCCCCTGATGGGCGATGCGGTCAACACCGCGCCGCAGGCGCTGGCGCTCGGGGCCATCCTGGTGATGGGCCTGACGCTGATGATCGTGCAGGCCGCCGCCAACGGGGAGGGCCCCGCGCCCGCGCTGGCGGCGATCCTGCCCCGGGTGCTGGGCGCGGCCGGTCTGGTCACGCTCGCCTACCTTGCGCTGCATGCCGGCGTGACCGCGCTCTATGCCGCCACCCTGCCGCTACCCCCGACGCCGGATGCGCTCGGCATCGCGGTCCTGGTGCTGGCCGTCGTCTCCTTCGCGGCTGTCACGGTGCTTCAGGTGATGGAGCCGGCCCGCGCCACCCGGCCGCTGTGGCGCGCCGCGCGGGTGCATCTGGCGAACGGGCTTTACGCCAACGCGGTGTTCGACCGTCTGGTCGGCGGCTTCGACCGCCGCGCCCCCGCCGCCGACAGCTGACCGCCCCCCATCTTCCAGACTTTCCCCGTGACCGGAGGACACGACCGATGACCGCTCAACAGATTGCCGATATATCCGCCGTGCAGGCTGCGGCAAATGCCGCCGCCAAGCGGGTCGCCCCGCTCTGGCCGCTCAAGACCTTCGTTGCCGTGAATCCCTATTTCGGCCTCGCCGACAAGACCTTTGCCTCCGCCGCCACGCGGCTGGCGCGGGTGGCCGGGGCCCGCACGACGCAGGACCGGGCGGTCTATCGCGCCGCGCTCGAAGCGGGCGAAATCACGCCCGCCGATCTCCTCGCCGCCCGGCAAACGGTGGACCATCCGGACCTGCCCCGGGACGCCGAGGCGCTGGCCCGGATGGCGGCGGCCGCGCCGGCCGCGCCGCCCGAAATGCTGCCCACCATCGCCGATCTCGCCGGCGCGCGGGCGGGCAAGCTCTGGACGGAGCTTGTCACGGAGCGGATCTCGGCCCATGCGGCGGCCTTCTTCGACGAGGGCCAGGCCGGCTGGACCTCGCCGGTGAAGGGCGACGGCCTTTATGCCGGCTGGCGGGCGGAAGCGGCGATCGACCGGACGCCGGATCTCGCCGGGCTGAAGGGGGCGCGGGCCGCCATCGCGCGGCTGCCGGAGACGCCGGAGGCGGTGCTGGCGGCCGCCGCTTCGACCCTCGGGCTCGAAGGTGCGGCGCTCGAACTCTACTTCCATCGGCTTTTGATGAGCGTCGGCGGCTGGGCGGCTTACGCCCGGCACAAGGTCTGGCAGAGCGAGCTGGCCGGCGAGAGCGATCCGACGCTGATCGAGCTGCTGGCCATCCGGGCCGGCTGGGATCTGGCGATCCTGGAGGCTGACGCGCGGCTGGGCGAGACCTGGCAGTCGGCGCGCGCGGCCTATGCGGCACCCGATGCGCCGGATGCCGACCTTGCGCTCGACTGCCTGCTGCAGGCCGCCTTCGACCGGGCGGCCGAGCGGCGGCTGGCGGCGACCTTCGCGCGCACGGCGACGGCCTCCGCGCCAGACGCGGACAGCGACCTGGACACGGGCGCGGGCACCCGCAAGGCGGTGCAGGCGGTCTTCTGCATCGACGTGCGCTCGGAAGTCTATCGCCGCGCGCTGGAGAGCGTCGCGCCCCGGGTCGAGACCATCGGCTTCGCCGGCTTCTTCGGCTTTGCCATCGAATATGTCCGCTTCGGCGAGACCAGGGGCGCGGCGCAATGCCCGGTCCTGCTCACGCCGCAGAAGCTCGTGTGCGAGGCGGTCGACGGGGCGGACGAGGGCGCCATCGCGCGGCGGCTGACCGAGCGTGGTCTGACCGCGCGGATCGGCGCGGCCTGGTCCTCGTTCAAGCTCGCCGCCGTCTCCTCCTTCGCCTTCGTCGAGACGCTGGGCCTTGCCTATCTCGGCAAGCTGGTGACGGACGGGCTCGGCCTGCGCGCCTCGGCCGATGGCGATCCGGCGCTCAAGCCGCAGATCGCTCCGGGCGAGATCGCCGGACGGGCAAGCGGTTTCTCGCTGGCCGAGCGGATCGACGCGGCCGAGGGCGTGCTGAAGGCGATGTCGCTGACCGAAAACTTCGCCCGGCTGGTGCTGCTCGCCGGTCACGGGTCGACCACGGTCAACAATCCGCATGCCAGCGGCCTCGACTGCGGCGCCTGCGGCGGTCACACCGGCGAGGCCAACGCCCGCGTCGGCGCCGCCATCCTGAACGATCCGCAGGTGCGCGAAGGCCTCGCCGAACGCGGGATCGCGATCCCGACCGACACGGTGTTTCTCGCCGGCCTGCACGACACGACGACGGACCGGCTGACGCTCTTCGACCGGGACAGCGTGCCGGCGTCGCACGCCGGGGACGTGGCGGATCTGCTGCGCTGGGCGGAGGACGCGGGCCGGCTGACGCGGGCGGAGCGGGCCGGCCGGCTGCCGCTCGCGCCGGGCGCGGATGCGCAGACGGGCGTCCTGGCGCGGGCCGCCAACTGGGCGGAGACCCGGCCCGAGTGGGGGCTTGCCGGCTGTTCCTCCTTCATCGCGGCGCCGCGCGGGCGCACCGCCGCCCTCGATCTCGGCGGCTCGGCCTTCCTGCACAGCTACGACTGGCGCAAGGATACCGGCTTCGGCACGCTGGAGCTGATCCTCACCGCGCCGGTGGTCGTCGCCAGCTGGATCAATCTCCAGTATTACGCCTCCAGCGTCGACAATGCCGTCTTCGGCAGCGGCAACAAGGTGCTGCACAATGTGGTCGGCGGCATCGGCGTGCTGGAAGGCGGCGGCGGCGATCTTCGGGTCGGCCTGCCGTGGCAATCCGTGCATGACGGCGAAAGGCTCATGCATGCGCCGAAGCGCCTCAAGGTGGTGGTGGAGGCGCCGCAGGAGGCGATCCTCGACGTGATCGCCCGCCATGCGCTGCTGCGGGACCTCTTCGACAACGGCTGGGTGACGCTCTTCGCGCTCGGCGAGGACGGGCGGATCGCCGCGCGCTACGCGGGCGAGCTGACGTTTGAGACCCTGCCGGCCACGGAGGCGGATCCGGTCGCGCACGCCGCCTGAGGCGCGGGTCAGACGGGCGCTTGCCGGGTCCTTGCCGAGCCCTCGCCGAGCCCTGGCGGCGCCCGTGTCCCCGCCGTCTTCGACGGAGCTCCCCGATACCGGCTCTCGCTTGGCGCTCGGCCGGTATGACGAAAGATGGGGTGTGAAACGCCACACCCCGGCGTCTTCCCGGGCAAGGCGAAGCCGCGACCCGGGATCGGGGAGGCACGAACGGCCCGATGAGCCCGTGACCACACGCGAAACGGGCGCGGGGGAGATCCCCCGCGCCCGCATCCTTTTGCGCTTTCGGCGGATCACCGGCCGAGGTGATGCACCTCCTGCAGGCCGTAGACGGGGGTGGAGATCCCTTCCATCCGCGCCTTGAGCTGCAGCGCCAGATACAGCGAATAGTGGCGCGACTGGTGCAGGTTGCCGCCGTGGAACCACAGCGCCTCGACCTGGGTCGGCTTCCACATGTTGCGCTGCTCGCCCTCCCAGGGGCCGGGGTCCTTGGGCGTGTCGGAGCCGAGCCCCCAGCATTTGCCGACCTTGTCGGCCACCTCCTGGCTGATGAGATCGGCGGCCCAGCCGTTCATCGAGCCGTAGCCGGTGGCGTAGACGATGACATCGGCGGGCAGCTCCGTGCCGTCGTCGAGCTTGACGCCGGTCTCGGTGATCTCGCTCACCTGACCGGCCTTGAGCTTGATCTCGCCGTCGATGATCAGCTGGCTGGCGCCGACGTCGATGTAGTAGCCCGACCCCCGGCGCAGATACTTCATGAAGAGGCCCGAGCCGTCCGCCCCCCAGTCGAGCTGGAAACCGGCCTTCTCCAGGCCCGCGTAGAAGTCGGCGTCGCGCTTCCGCATCTCGTCGTAAAGCGGGATCTGGAACTCGTGCATGATCCTGTAGGGCAGCGAGGCGAAGATCATGTCCGCCTTCTGCGTGGTCATGCCGTTGGCCACCGCTTCTTCCGAGTAGAGCGCGCCGAGGCCCACCTCCATCAGCGTGTCGGAGCGCACGATATGGGTGGAGGAGCGCTGCACCATGGTGACGTCGACATCGTGCTCCCAGAGCGCGGCGCAGATGTCATGCGCGGAATTGTTGGAGCCGATCACCACGGCCTTCTTGCCCGTGTAGGCGTCCGGTCCGGGATGCTGCGAGGAATGGTGCTGGTCGCCCTTGAAGCGCTCCATGCCGGGGAAGTTCGGGACGTTGGCCTTGCCTGACATGCCGGTGGCCAGCACCAGCTGCTTGGGCCGCAGCACGATTTCCTCGCCGTCACGCTCCACCGTGACGACCCATTCGCCGGCCTTGTCGTCGTAACGGGCGGACTTGGCGGTGGTCGAGGACCAGTAGTTCAGCTCCATGATGCGGGTGTACATCTCCAGCCAGTCGCCGATCTTGTCCTTCGGCGCGAAGACCGGCCAGTTGGGCGGGAACGGTAGATAGGGCAGGTGGTCGTACCAGACCGGATCGTGCAGACACAGCGACTTGTAGCGCTTGCGCCAGCTGTCGCCGGCGCGTTCGTTGCGCTCGATGATCAGCGTCGGCACGCCAAGCTGGCGCAGCCGCGCGCCGAGCGCGATGCCGCCCTGGCCGCCGCCGATGATCACCACATAGGGCTGGGTGGTGTAGCCGAGCGTGCGGGCCTCCTCGTCGCGCTCCTCCTTCCAGGTCTTGCGGTGCTTGCCCGCGCCGTGCTTGGCGCCGAGCGGGCGTTCGTAGCCGAGCGGCTCCTCATGGCCCTTGAGTTCGGTCATCGACGTGAGCAATGTCCAGATCAGCCCGTCCTTGAGGCGCACCAGCCCGAAACCGCGCGCCACCTCGGTCTCGAAGGTCAGCCAGGCGGTCACCACGCCGGCGTCCTCGCTCGCGTCCTCACCGTCGGCGAGCGTCCAGTTGGCCGGGCTCACCTTGTCGAGTTGGGCGCTCAGCATGTCGCGGATCTGGTCCTTGCCCTCCATCGTCCGGATGTTCCAGGTGAAGCTGACAAGGTCGCGCCAGTAGCAATCGTCCTGAAAAAGCGCCAGCGCGGCGTCGATGTCGCGGGCGGCCAGCGCCTCGTCGAGCGACGAGAGCACGCCTTGCGCGCGGGCGTTGGGCGATGTGTCGAGCATGGAAAGATCTCCCTAGACGTTTTGGGGTCGATGCAAGGCGCGTCGCCGTCTCTTGCGGACGGTCGCGGCGCTGTTGCATGCCGACGTTGCGGCGCCGACAGTTCCGCAAGTTGCGTGCCAGTCGCCGGCGCGCGGCGTCCGGCCGGCCAGGCCCTTGAAAAGTCGGAAGAGATGCGCGCCGGACAGTCGGGGAAAGAGGCGGGTCTGTTGCAGGCCCGCGCCCGTGCCCGCAACAGTGTTGCAACCCGCCGCCACAGTCGCCCGCCACACATCGGAGCCCGCGCGCCGCAAGCCGCGCTGCGCCCGAACGCTCAGGCGCACGCGTGTCGCGTCATTCGGGGGCGATGCGCGGTGGCGCGTCCGGTGGGAAGTTCGGGGCGCGTCAGGTGCTCAGGCCGAAGCGGCGCATCCGCCGGTAGACCGTCGTGCGGTCGACGCCGAGGGCGCGGGCGGCGGCGCTGATGTTGCCGTCGGCCGTCTCGAGCGCCCGGACCAGCGCGCCGATCTGCGCGTCGCTGCGCCGGTCCGCCTGCGAGGCCGCGGCGGCGGGCAGGCCGCAGCGGTCGACGGGCGGGATCGGATGTTCGGGCAGGGCGCCCGCCGTCAGGCGTTCGGCAAGCGGCGCCGGCAGGTCGGCGGGCGTGATGGTGGCGTCGTCGCAGAGCGCGGCGGCGACCTCGAGCGTGTTGCGCAACTCGCGGATGTTGCCCGGCCACGCGCGGCGGATCAGCGCCAGCCGCGCGGCCGGGTCGAGGCGCGGACGCGTCCGCCCGCTCCGGCCGATGTCGTCGAGCAGCCGGTCGACCAGCCACTCGAAATCCGTGCGCGCGCGCAGCGGCGGCAGGTCCAGCGTCGCCGCCGCCAGGCGGTAGAAGAGATCCTTGCGAAAGGCGCCGCAAGCGGCAAGCTCGGCCAGGTCCCGGTTGGTCGCGGAGATCGTCTTGATCCGCACCGGCCGGGCGCGCGCCTCGCCGAGCCGCGTCACCTCGCCTTCCGACAGCACCCGCAGCAGGCGGCCTTGCAGGGCCAGCGGCATGTCGCCGATCTCGTCGAGAAACAGCACGCCGCCGTCGGCCTCCTCGATCAGGCCGGGACGGCCCTTCGACAGCGCCCCGGAGAAGGCCCCGGCCGCATGGCCGAACAATTCGCCCTCGATGAGCGTCTCGGGGATGGCCGCGCAATTGACGGCGACGAAGGGCCCGGGCCGCTTGCGGCTGGCATGCAGCGCGCGGGCCAGCCGCTCCTTTCCGGTGCCGGTCTCGCCGGCGATCAGGATCGGCAGATCAGTGTCGGCCAGCCGAGTCGCCTTGGCCTGGACCGCGCGGATGGCGGTGTCCGCCTCGCCGAGCGCCTTGAGGGCGGCGGGCAGGGTCGGCGTGCCGGGCCGAGCCGGCGCGCGGACCGGGGTCGGCGCAATGGCATGGCAATAGATCGCCGAACCGTCCTTGAGCCGGGCGACGCGCTCTTCCGCCGGCAGGCTGCGGGTGAGCGCGGGCAGGTCGTCGACCGCCATGTCGAAGAAGTCGGACAGCGGCGCGCCGATCAGGCTTTGCGCCAGCGTGTCGGGGGTGCGCGCGTCGAGACCGCCGACCCGCGCCAGCAGCGTGGCCGCGCCATGGGTGAAGCCGAGGATCCGTCCGCCGGCGTCGAGCGCCACGGCCGCTTCCGGATCGACGTCCAGAAAGTCCGGCGCATGGGCGAGGCGCAGCACCCAGTCGCGGCGCATGGTCGCCATCAGGTTGGCGAGTTCGATGCGCCGCGCCGAGCGGCTGACGAGATTGAGCGCCAGGTTCTGGCTGATCTTGGGCTGGGGCGAGCGCAGCAGCGAGATGTCGAGCACGGCGGTGAGCTGGCCCGTCGTGTCGAAGATCGGCGCGGCCGTGCAGCTCAGCGGCGTATGGGCGACGTTGAAATGATCGTCCTGGTGAATGGTCATCGCCTCGCCGGTGGCGATGCAGGCGCCGACGCCGCAGGTGCCGGCGAGATCCTCCGACCAGTCGGCGCCGAGATAGAGACCGGCGCGGCGCAGCTCGTCCTCGAAGGCGGGATCGCCGAAAAAGTCGACGGTGACGCCCGCGCGGTCGGCCAGCAGCAGCACGTAGTTCTGCCCGGCGACCTGACGGAACAGATCCTCCACGCCGCTGCGCGCGATGGAAATCAGCCGTTCCGATTGCTCGCGGTGCTCGCGCAGCCGCGTGTCGGGCACGATGTAGGCCGGTTGCGCGCGCGCCGGGTCGAGCCCGTGGTCGTTGACGCAGCGTTTCCAGCTGTCGACGACGATGGTGTCGCGGGCCGAGGCCGCGCCGTTGAGGACCTGTTCGATCTCGCTGACATGCGTCGTCGCGACGCGGTGCGTCCCGCCCATGGCGCGTCCCTCCCCGGGGTGTTTCGACCCAAGCTCTCAAGAGGGATCTTGATCGTCCCTTCCCTTGAGGAAAGCACGGCGGGGACGGCTGCGTAAAGGGCGGCGGTTGCACCCCCCGCCGGGAGAGGTCAGGGGTAGAGGCGTTCGGTCGTCCAGGAGCCGTCCGGCCGGTCGCGGCGGAAGACGTGGCGGTCGTGCAGGCGGAAGGGCTTGTCCATCCAGAACTCGATATAGACCGGGCGGATGCGGTAACCGGTCCAATGCGCCGGGCGCGGCACCTCGCCGAAGCCGAAGCGCGCGGCCTCGCGCGCCACCGCCTTTTCCAGCGCGAAGCGGCTTTCCAGCGGCCGCGACTGCTGGCTCGCCCAGGCGCCGATGCGGCTGTCGCGGGCCCGCGAGGCGAAATAGGCGTCGGCCTCCGCATCGTCCACGAACTCGACGGGCCCGCGAAAGCGCACCTGCCGGCGCAGCGATTTCCAGTGCAGCACGCCGGCGGCCTGCATGTTTTCCGAAAGTTCCCGGCCCTTCTGGGATTCGGTGTTGGTGTAGAAGACGAAACCCGTCTCGTCGAACTCCTTCAGCAGCACCATGCGCACGTCCGGCAGTCCGTCGGCGCCCGCCGTGGCAAGCGCCATGGCGTTCGGGTCGTTGGGCTCTTTCGTTTCTGCAAGCGACAGCCATTCGCCGAACAGCGTGAACGGATCGCCCGCGGCGACCCGGCTCTCCACGTCCTGAAGCGTGGCGTCGTCGTGCAGATCGGGATCCTGGGTCATGGCTGGCTCATTCTGTCGAAACGGGATGTCGAAGCGGGGCGGGGCGAAGGCGGGCGCGGGCCGTGCACCAAGGCAGCCGCCCGCATCCTCGCAGTTATAGCGTGCCGCGCGGCCCGTTCCAGCCCCGCCCGGTCCGGCGGTCTCGCCTCAGCGGAACAGCAGGATCGGGATCTTGCAGGAGCGGATCATCTCCGTCGTCGTCGAGCCGATGATGAAGGAGCGGATGCGCGAGTGGCCGTAGGCGCCCATCACCAGCAGGTCGATGTCGTCTGCCTCCACCCGCTCGGCGATCACCGCCTCGGGCTGCCCCTGGACCACCGCGACGCTTGCTTCGTGACCGCCGGCGGCGAGCGTCGCGCGGGCGTCCTCGAGCTTCTTGCGGGTGTCGGGCGTGTCCGCGCCGACGCTCACAAGCCGGATGTCGAGGCCGGAGAAGAGCGGGCTGCGGGCGATGTGATCGACGGCCTTGAGGCTGCTCGGGCCGCCGTCGAAGGCGACGAGCACCCGGGTGATCGGCTTGAAGGCCCGGGCGGCGACGAACACCGGCTTGGTGGAGCTGCGCACGATCCGCTCCAGGTTGGAGCCGAGGTGCAGCCTGGCGAAATCCGCCGCCTCGCCGCGCTTGCCGACGATCAGGAGGTCCGCGTCGGCCTCCACCTCGGCCAGCGTCTCGACGATGTCGCCGACGCGCAGCCGTGCGGTCACCTCGCTGACGCCGTCTTCCGCGAGCACCGCCTCGGCATCCTCCAGGATGGCGCGGCCGCGCTTCTGGGCGAGTTTCGCCATCTGCGCGTCGAGATCGGCAAGCTCGTTGAGCAGGGCAGTGCGTGCCCCCAGCGCGATATTGCCCGACAGATCGCTCTCGCCGCCCTCGCTGTGGCGGTGGGAGAGCACGTGCAGCAGCTCGACGCGGGCGTCGCTGCGCGTCGCGATCCAGGCGGCGTGATCGCACACGCTTCTGGAGTAGAGGGAGCCGTCAACCAGCGCGATGAGGGTCGTCATGGGTCCGTCTCCTGACACTCAGTGGCCCATCAGGCGCTCGAGCGCGCCCGGCTTGTCGTGAA
Organism: Stappia sp.; assembly: GCF_040110915.1. Lineage (NCBI taxonomy): Bacteria > Pseudomonadati > Pseudomonadota > Alphaproteobacteria > Hyphomicrobiales > Stappiaceae > Stappia > Stappia sp. Next base: position 4,228,185 of record NZ_CP157793.1, read on the forward strand.
TGGCGAGCTTGTCGACGATGGTCTCGCTCGCCTCGTTGATGCCGACGATCTCGACCTCCGCGCCGTCGCGGCGGAACTTGAGCACGGCCATGTCCAGCGCGGCAACCGCCGAAATGTCCCAGATATGCGCCCGGCTGACGTCGATGGTGACCCGCTCCAGCACCTCCTTGAAGTCGAAGGCGGCCGAGAATTCCTCGGCGGAGGCGAAGAACAGCTGGCCCTCGACGACATAGGTGCGTGCCCGTCCGTCGGCCGACAGGGTCGAGGTGACGCGGAACAGCTGGGCGATCTTCCACGCGAAGAAGATGCCCGACAGCAGCACGCCGATGACGACGCCGATGGCCAGATTGTGCGTGACCACGACGCCGGCCACCGTCGCCAGCATGACGACGGAGGAGGAGCGCGGGTGGTCCTTGAGGTTCCTGATCGAGGACCAGGAGAAGGTGCCGATCGACACCATGATCATGATCGCGACCAGCGCCGGCATGGGGATCTGCTTCACCCAGTCACCGAGCACCACGATCAGGAACAGCAGGATCACGCCGGCGGCGAAGGTCGACAGACGGCCGCGCCCACCGGACTTCACGTTGATCATCGACTGGCCGATCATGGCGCAGCCGGCCATGCCGCCGATGAAGCCGGTGGCGGTGTTGGCAAGCCCCTGGCCGATGCACTCCTGGTTCTTGTCGCTGTTCGTGTCGGTGAGATCGTCGACGATGGAGGCCGTCATCAGGCTTTCCAGCAGGCCCACGGCGGCCACGCCGGCCGAATAGGGCAGGATGATCATCAAGGTTTCCAGCGTCAGCGGAATGTCGGGAATGAGGAAGACCGGCAGCGTGTCCGGCAGTTCGCCCATGTCGCCGACGGTGCGCACGTCGAGGCCGAAGCCGATGGCGATCGCGGTGAGCACGATGATGCACACGAGCGGCGAGGGCACCGCCGTCGTCAGGCGCGGGAACAGATAGATGATGGCGAGCCCGGCGGCGACCATCACGTAGGTGAGCCAGGGAACGCCGATCAGTTCCGGCAGCTGCGCCATGAAGATCAGGATGGCGAGCGCATTGACGAAGCCGGTCATCACCGAGCGCGAGACGAAGCGCATCACCGCGCCGAGCTTCAGCAGTCCGGCGCCGATCTGCAGCAGGCCGGCGAGCACCGTGGCGGCGAGCAGATACTCAAGGCCGTGTTCCTTGACCAGCGTGACCATGAGCACGGCGGTCGCGGCGGTGGCGGCCGAGATCATGCCGGGCCGGCCGCCGGTGATCGCGGTGATCACGGCGATGGAAAAGGAGGCATAGAGGCCGACCTTCGGGTCGACGCCGGCGATGATGGAAAAGGCGATCGCCTCGGGAATGAGCGCGAGGGCGACGACCAGGCCGGCGAGCAGATCGCGGCGCACATTGCCGGTCCACTGGTCGCGATACGCGAGAAGGGAGAACATGGAAAATCCTGTCTGGCGTCGGGCCCCGGATGCGGGGCGCATGGGGCGGGCGCATCGCTTGGCGCCGCACGTGCAAGGGGCATCCGGTGCGGCGTCTTGCGCGTAGGAGCGGATGCGTTTTGACGCCGGGTTTACGCGAGGCGATGCTGCGACGCAACAACGCGGCGCGCAAACCCGCCATGCGACGGGGCGTTGTCCTGCCGGGGGAGCGGGCCGCGCGTCAGCCTTGCGATGCCGGAAACGGCCTCTTATATAGCCGTCACGGTTTGCCGCCGCACCGTATCGCACCCCCGCGCGGAACGCCACGCGGAACGACGGTGAGGCATCTTCAGGCGTACCAGGAAAATAGGGGCCGGCCCGACGCCGCAACGGGTCCGTCCGGTCTGCTGGAAAGAGAGGACAATATGGCAAAGGTCATTGGTATCGACCTCGGCACGACCAACTCGTGCGTCGCCGTCATGGACGGCAAGACCGCCAAGGTTATCGAAAATTCGGAAGGCGCGCGCACCACGCCCTCCATGGTCGCCTTCTCCGACGACGGCGAGCGTCTGGTCGGCCAGCCGGCGAAGCGCCAGGCGGTCACCAACCCGACCGGCACGCTGTTCGCGGTCAAGCGCCTGATCGGTCGGCGCTATGAGGATCCGACGGTCGCCAAGGACAAGGATCTGGTGCCCTATACGATCGTCAAGGCCGACAATGGCGACGCCTGGGTCAAGGTCGAGGATGAGACCTATTCTCCCTCCCAGGTCTCCGCCTTCATCCTGCAGAAGATGAAGGAAACGGCCGAGAGCTACCTCGGCGAGAGCGTCACCCAGGCGGTGATCACCGTTCCGGCCTACTTCAACGACGCGCAGCGTCAGGCCACCAAGGACGCCGGCAAGATCGCGGGGCTCGAGGTCCTGCGCATCATCAACGAGCCGACGGCGGCCGCGCTCGCCTATGGTCTCGACAAGAACGACGGCAAGACCATCGCGGTCTATGACCTCGGCGGCGGCACTTTCGACGTCTCCATCCTGGAGATCGGCGACGGCGTGTTCGAGGTGAAGTCCACCAACGGCGACACCTTCCTCGGCGGCGAGGACTTCGACATGCGCCTCGTCGATTATCTCGCCTCGGAGTTCAAGAAGGATCAGGGCATCGACCTGAAGGGCGACAAGCTCGCGCTGCAGCGCCTCAAGGAGGCCGCCGAAAAGGCGAAGATCGAGCTGTCGTCCTCGTCGCAGACCGAGATCAACCTGCCCTTCATCACCGCCGACCAGTCCGGTCCGAAGCACCTGACGATGAAGCTGACGCGGGCGAAGTTCGAGAGCCTCGTGGACGATCTCGTGCAGCGCACGATCGAGCCCTGCAAGGCGGCGCTCAAGGACGCCGGCATCGCGGCCGGCCAGATCGACGAGGTCGTGCTCGTCGGCGGCATGACCCGCATGCCGAAGATCCAGGAGGTCGTGACCAACTTCTTCGGCAAGGAAGCGCACAAGGGCGTGAACCCGGACGAGGTCGTGGCCATGGGCGCGGCGATCCAGGCGGGCGTGCTGCAGGGGGACGTCAAGGACGTGCTGCTGCTCGACGTGACGCCGCTGTCGCTCGGCATCGAGACGCTGGGTGGCGTCTTCACCCGTCTGATCGACCGCAACACGACGATCCCGACCAAGAAGAGCCAGACCTTCTCCACCGCCGAGGACAATCAGACGGCGGTGACGATCCGGGTCTTCCAGGGCGAGCGCGAGATGGCGGCCGACAACAAGATGCTCGGCCAGTTCGATCTGGTCGGCATTCCGCCGGCGCCGCGCGGCGTGCCGCAGGTCGAGGTGACCTTCGACATCGACGCCAACGGCATCGTCAACGTCTCGGCCAAGGACAAGGGCACGGGCAAGGAGCAGCAGATCCGCATCCAGGCCTCGGGCGGCCTCAGCGACGAAGACATCGAGAAGATGGTCAAGGACGCGGAGGCGCATGCCGACGAGGACAAGAAGCGCAAGGAGCTGGTCGAGGCCCGCAACCAGGGCGAGGCGCTCGTCCATTCGACCGAGAAGTCGCTGAAGGACTACGGCGACAAGGTCTCGGCCGAGGACAAGGGCGCCATCGAGGCGGCTGTCGCCGATCTCAAGTCCGCGCTCGAGGGCGACGACCTTGAGGGCATCAAGGCCAAGACCCAGGCGCTCGCGGAAGTCTCGATGAAGCTCGGCGAGGCCATGTATCAGTCGGCCCAGGCCGAGGAGGCGGCCGGCGCCGAGGGCGGGGCCGGCGAGGAGCCGAAGAAGGACGACGATGTCGTCGACGCGGACTTCGAGGAAGTCCGCGACGAGGACGACAAGAAGTCGGCCTGATCCGCCACGACATGCCGGCGCGGTCTTCCCCCTGGAAGGCCGCGCCGCTTGCCTTTCCAGGACACCAACGACACGGGACGGGGCCGGGGGCATGACGCCGCGATCGCTCGATCCGCCATTTGGCGCCTTTGCCCTGACGGGCGCGCGCGAGCGCCTGCGCCGGGTCGCGGCCCATATGCCGAGGAACCGGCTCGGGCGCATGGCCGTCTCGCTGTTGCGGCGGGTGTGCACCGGCGGCCGGCCGGGGCCGTTCGACGTCGAGGTCTTTCCCGGCGTGCGGGCGCGGCTGCATCCCGCCTCCAACCGCTGCGAGAAGCGGGCCCTTGCCGGACCGCAGTTCTTCGATCTCGGCGAGCGCGAAGCCCTGCGCGCCGCGCTTGCGCGGCGCGGCGACGGGCCCTTTGTCTTTATCGATCTCGGCGCCAATGTCGGCCTCTACAGCCTGTGGGTTCTGGCGGCCGCGCGCGCGGTCGGGCGGGACGTGACCATCCTCGCCGTGGAGCCCGATTCCGAGACGCGGGCCCGGCTGGAGACCAATCTCGCGGCCTCGCAGGCGCCGGACACGGTGCATGTCGCCGGCGTCGCCATCGGCGCGCGGGCCGGGCGCGGGGCCATCGTCGGTCACGCGCACAATCGCGGCGAGCACCGGGTGCGTAGCGCGCGGGACGGCGACGCGGAGACGGTGGAGATCCTCCCCGTCGATGCGGTGTGCGCGCGCTTCGCGATCACGCGGATCGACGCCATGAAGGTGGACCTGGAAGGCCATGACGAGGCGGCGCTGGCCGGGCTCTTCGCCGCCGCGCCGACAAGTCTGTGGCCGGAACTGATCATCGTCGAGGCCGGCAAGGGCGCCGAGACGCCGTCCGTCGTCCGTCTTTGCCTCGACAACGGATACCAACTGGATCGCCGGACGCGGTTGAACGCGCTGCTCACGCGCGCATCCCGCGCAAGCTGATGGACCGTCTGAATGGATAAGCGCGACTATTACGAAGTCCTCGGGGTGTCACGCGACGCCGATGAAAAGGCGCTGAAGAGCGCCTACCGCAAGCTCGCGATGAAATACCATCCCGACCGCAATCCCGGCGATGCGGAGGCGGAAAGCCGCTTCAAGGAGGTCAGCGAGGCCTATGACACGCTGAAGGACAGCCAGAAGCGCGCGGCCTACGACCGCTTCGGCCATGCGGCCTTCGAAAACGGCGGCTTCGGCGGTGGCGGCGGCGGTCATCCGGGCGACTTCGCCTCGGCCATGTCCGACATTTTCGACGAGTTCTTCGGCATGGGCGGCGGCGGCCGGCGCGGCGCCGGGCGCGATCGCGGGGCGGATCTGCGCTACAATCTCGAGATCTCGCTGGAAGAGGCCTATACCGGCAAGTCGGTGGAGATCGAGGTGCCGACCTCGGTCGCCTGCGACACCTGTTCCGGCTCCGGTGCCAAGCCGGGCAGCGCGCCGACCACCTGCCGCACCTGCGGCGGCGCGGGCCGCGTGCGCGCCTCGCAGGGCTTCTTCACGCTGGAGCGCACCTGCGCGGCCTGTCAGGGGCGCGGCCAGGTGATCTCCGATCCCTGCACCGATTGCGGCGGCGCCGGGCGCAAGACGGTGAGCCGTACCCTGTCGGTCAACATTCCCGCCGGCATCGAGGACGGCACCCGCATTCGCCTCGGCGGCGAGGGCGAGGCCGGCCTGCGCGGCGGCCCGTCCGGCGATCTCTACATCTTCCTGTCGATCCGCCCGCATGCCTTCTTCCAACGTGACGGCGCGGATCTCTACTGTCGCGTGCCCGTCTCGATGACCACCGCGGCGCTCGGCGGCCAGTTCGAGGTGCCGACACTGGGCGGCGAGATGACCCGCGTGAAGGTGCCCGAGGGCACCCAGACCGGGAAGCAGTTCCGCCTGCGCGGCAAGGGCATGCCGGTGATGCGCTCGCAGGCCCATGGCGACACCTACATCCAGGTCACGGTCGAGACGCCGACCAATCTGACCAAGCGCCAGCGCGAGCTGCTCGCCGAGTTCGAGGAGGAATCCTCCGGGGCGACCCATCCGGAGTCTCACGGTTTTTTCGCCAAGGTGAAGGATTTTCTGGACAATCTGGGCAGTTGACCGAAGCGCCCGTGCGCCGGCGATCGTCGGCGCGCGAAACGGGCGGCGGGCTGCCTTGAATTCGCCACGCCTCAGCCCCAGATTGCAAAAAGCTTTTCAGGTGGGATTTCAAGATGCTGGACGTTTCCGCGCGCAAGGTCAAAGGGGTCTCGGCGAAGATCGCCGACGAGGTCCGCTTCATTCGCAGCTGGGCCGAAAACCCGTTGACCACCGGCGCGGTGAGCCCGTCCGGCCCCGACCTCACCCGCCGCATGGCGTCCTTTCTGGAAATCGACCGGCCGGGGAAGATCCTCGAGATCGGGCCCGGCACCGGGGTCGTCACCCATGCGATCCTGGAGCGCGGCATTCTGCCCGCCCGCATGATCGCTCTGGAATACAACGAGAGCTTTTGCGGCCTGCTGCGCCGCCGCTATCCCGACATGGACGTGGTGCAGGGCGATGCCTACCGCTTGCGCGAGACGCTGGCCGATGTGGCCGACGGGGCGCTTGCCGGCATCGTGTCGTCGATGCCGCTCTTCTCCCGCCCGAAGGCGCAGCGCCGGTCGCTGCTGATGCAGGCCTTCGAGCTCTTGCCGCCCGGCGCCCCCTTCATCCAGTTTTCCTACGCCCTGGTCCCGCCGATCGCGCCGGAACCGGGGTTTTTTTCGGTCGAGCGCACGGGCTGGATCCTCAGGAATCTCCCGCCCGCGCGCGTCTGGGTCTACCGCAAGGCGGTGTGATCCGCCGCCAGCCCTTGCCCCTCAGATCGGATTGACCAGCCGCACGGGGCGTCCCGGCGCCAGTTCCGAGGCGGCGGCGACGATGGCGTCCGCGTCGATGCCGTAGTGGTGATGCAGGTCGGCGATGGTGCCGGTCTGGCCGAAATGCTCCACGCCGAGCGCCGCCGTGCGGTGGCCGCACACCGAGCCGAGCCAGGCGAGCGTCGCCGGATGGCCGTCCATCACCGTGATCATCGTGCAATGGCGGGGAAGGGGGGAGAGCAGGCGCTCGATGTGGCTCATGGCGCCGCGATGGCCCCGCTTGCGCATGCGCATGGCCGCGTGCCAGCCGGCGTTCAGCCGGTCGGCGGAGGTGACCGCGAGAACACCGATGTCGCGCCGGTCCGTGCCGATGCGTCCCGCCGCCTCGATGGCATGGGGCGCGACCACGCCCTGATAGGCGATCACAACCTCGCAATTCGGCCCCGGCTCGCGCAGCCAGTAGGCGCCGTCGATGACGCCCTGCCGGAAGGCCGCGTCGTCGCGCCGCGCGGGCTGTTCCAGCGCCTGGGTCGACAGGCGCAGATAGACCGAGCCACCGGTCTCGTCGCGCAGCCAGGTGCGCTCGTCCGGGTCGCCCTCCCCGTCGCGCTGCATGTAGTCGAAACTCCAGTCCATCAGGATCGACAATTCGTCGAGCCATGCCGGTTCGAAGGCGGCGAGCCCGTCCTGGCTCATGCCGATCAGCGGCGTGCCGAGCGACTGATGCGCGCCGCCCTCGGGCGCCAGGGTGACGCCGGAAGGTGTTGCCACCACCATGAAGCGGGCGTCCTGGTAGCAGGCGTAGTTGAGGGCATCCAGCCCGCGCGCGATGAAGGGATCGTAAAGCGTGCCGACCGGCAGCAGGCGTTCGCCGAACAGTGAATGGGACAGGCCGGCGGCGCCCAGCAGCAGGAACAGGTTCATCTCCGCGATGCCGAGCTCGATGTGCTGGCCGTCTGGCGAGAAGGCCCACTTCTGCGCCGACGGAATCCGCTGGTCGCGGAAGGTATCGGCCACCGCGTCGCGCGCGAACAGTCCGCGCCGGTTCACGAAGGGGCCGAGATTGGTGGAAACGGTGACATCCGGCGAGGTGGTCACGATCCGGTCGGCGAGCGGGTGGTCGGAGCGCGCCAGCTGGTCGAGGATCTTGCCGAAGCCGGCCTGGGTGGAAAGCACCCTGTCGTCGAGAAAGATGTGGCCGGGGGGCGCGACATGCGCCGCCGTCCTGCGCCGCGCGCCGGCGGCGAAGAAGGGCGTGGCCGCGACGACGCGCTTGAGCTCCGCCGCGCTCAGGTCGATCCCTTCCGCCGGCTCCCATTCGTGGCCCGGCCGCACGCCCATCTGCTCGCGGAAGCTCTCCATCTGCGCCGCCGTCATCAGGCCGCCGTGGTTGTCCTTGTGGCCGGCGAGTGGCGTGTTCCAGCCCTTGATCGTATAGGCGACGAAGGCGACCGGTCGGTCGTGGCGGGCCTGTTCGGCGAAGCTGGCCGACAGGGTTTCCAGGCAATGGCCGCCGAGGTTGGTCATCAGCTCCTGGAGTTCGGCGTCGGTCCGGCGCTCGATCAGCGCGGAGACCTCCCCCTGGTCGCCGATGTCGTCGAGAAGCCGCTTGCGCCAGGCCGCGCCGCCCTGGAAGGTCAGCGCCGAGTAGAGCGCGTTCGGACAGGTGTCGATCCAACGCCGCAATGCCGCTCCGCCCGGCTCGTCGAAGGCCGCGCGCTGCAATGCGCCGTATTTGAGGGTGACGACGTCCCAGCCGAAGGCGCCGAAGATCGCCTCGATGCGCTCCGCCAGCCCCTCGCGCACCACCCCGTCGAGGCTCTGACGGTTGTAGTCGATGATCCACCAGGTGTTGCGAAGGCCCTGTTTCCAGCCTTCCTGCAGCGCCTCGTAGACGTTGCCCTCGTCAAGTTCGGCATCGCCGACGAGCGCGATCATGCGCCCTTCCGGCCCCGGATCGGCCCAGGACTTGGCGGCCAGATAATCCTGCACCATGGAGGCGAAGGCGGTGATCGCCACGCCGAGACCGACCGAGCCGGTGGAGAAATCGACGTCGTCGATGTCCTTGGTCCGGCTCGGGTAGGACTGCGCGCCGCCGTATCCGCGAAACGCCTCGAGCTTCTCGCGCGTCTGAAGCCCGGCGAGATACTGCATGGCGTGGAACACCGGCGAGGCATGCGGCTTCACCGCCACCCGGTCCTGCGGCCGCAGGTGCGCGAAATAGAGCGCCGTCATGATCGACACCATCGAGGCGCAGGAGGCCTGATGGCCGCCCACCTTCAGCCCGTCGGCCTTGGCGCGGACATGATTGGCGTTGTGGATCGTCCAGCAGGACAGCCACAGCAGCTTCTGCTCGATGGCCTTCAGCGCGGACGCGGTGTGGGACTCTGTCCCGGCGGCGGTATCGGGCGTCGTGTGCATGGAAATCCTCTTCGACGTCGGGGCCTGCCGGCTCCGGCCCGCCTGGTGAGGCCTGCGCCGGAACGGAAGGTCAGGGCAGCGTAGCGGCAGAGCGGGGAGATATCCGGTCGATCTCCCTCAGGGTATAGGGCGGTCGCCGCGATTTTGATCCGCTTGCGCCGCGATTTGTAGGATTTTTTCGCGCGCGGAGCGAGGTCGACGCGTCAGGCGGCGCGCCGCCCGCTTGCCTCCAGCGCGACGTCGATATCGACGAGCAGATCCTCGGTCGTCTCCAGCCCGGCCGACAGGCGGATCAGCCCGTCGGAGATGTCATGCGCCGCGCGTTCCTCCGCCGTGTAGGTCGAATGGGTCATGCTGGCGGGATGCTGCACGAGGGTTTCCGCGTCCCCCAGGCTGACCGCCCGGCGCGCCAGACGCAATGCGTTGAGGAAGCGGATGCCGGCGTCCATCCCGCCGGCGAGTTCGAAGGCGACCATGCCGCCGAAGCCCGGCATCTGGCGGGCGGCCAGATCGTGCTGGGGAAATGCCGCAAGGCCCGGATAGGCAACGCTTTCGACCAGGGGATGCGCGGCGAGGCGGACCGCGATGGCTTCGGCGTTCGCACAATGGCGCGCCATCCGCAGTTCCAGCGTCTTCAGCCCGCGCAGCACCAGATGGGCGGTGAGCGGCGCCATAACCGCGCCGGTCATGTCCTTGAGCCCGACGAGGCGCACCGTTTCCATGTCGTCGACCGATCCGACCGCAAGGCCCGCGACGAGATCGCCGTGTCCGCCGAGATATTTGGTGGCCGAATGCACGACGATGTCGGCGCCGAGCTCCAGCGGACGCGTCAGCACGGGCGTGGCGTAGGTGTTGTCGACGATGACCTTCGCCCCGTGAGCGCGGGCGATTTCGGAGACCGCGGCGATGTCGACGAGGCGCATGTTCGGATTGGCTGGCGTCTCGAAATAGACGAGGCGGGTTTTCGGCGAGATCGCGGCCTCGAGGTTCGCGGCATCGCGCAGGTCGACATGGGTGACGGTGACGCCGAATTTCGCCAGCCCGTGCCGGAAGAAGGCGAAGGTGCAGCCGTAGAGCGTCTTGTCGACGATGATCTCGTCGCCGGGCGCCACCAGGCTCCACATCACGCCGGTGATCGCGCCCATGCCGGAGGCGAAGGCGACGGCCGCCGCCCCGCCCTCCAGATCCGCGATGCGCCGTTCGAGCAGGTCGAGCGTGGGATTGGAAATGCGCGAATAGACGTGGCCGGCGCGGTCCCCGGCGAAGATCTCGCCGCCCGTCTCCGCCGTGTCGAAGGCGAAGGTCGAGGTGAGATGAACCGGCGGGGTGAGCGCGCCGCCCTCGTCCAGCGGGTCGTAGCCGGAATGAATGGCGCGGGTGGCAAAGCCGAGCGAGGTCCTGGTGTGCATGGTCTTGGTGTGCATGGTCGAGATCCCGGGTCGCGGAAGGAAGATCGGTGGGGGCGCGTCGTGCCGCCCGTTGACAGAGCGAAACGTTAGTCGTTTCGAACCGCGCGGATCTGGCTATCTCTGCCGATACATGACTTCATATTGGCAAGTTCTGCCAATTGGAGGCGTGAAAATGGATGAAACCGATCGCCGCATCGTGCGGGCGCTTCAGGAAAACGGACGGCTCAGCAACCAGCATCTGTCCGAGGCGGTGAACCTGTCGCCCTCGCCCTGCCTGCGCCGGGTGCGCAATCTGGAGAGGTCGGGCGTGATTCGCGGCTATGCGGCCATTGTCGATCAGGAGGCCTACGGCCTGCCCGTTACGGTGTTCCTGCAGGTCCGCCTTGAGGTGCATTCGCAGGAAAACGTTGATGCCTTCGAGGCGGCGGTGCAACGCATCGACGAGATCATGGAGTGCTATCTGATGGCGGGAAACCGCGACTATCTGCTGCGGGTGGTCGTGGCCTCGCTCGCCGACTATGAGGACTTCATTCGTCGGCGCATTCACAAGATCCCGGGGATCGCCTCGCTCGATTCGAGCTTCGCCTTCGGCACGGTGAAGCGGTCGCAGGTGCTGCCCGGCTAAGGAGCGCGTCTCAGGCGAGGCCGAGGTCGGCGCGCTGGCGTTTCGTCAGCCTGGCGGCGACAAGCCCATGGGCGGTTTCGATGTGGGCGCGCAGGCCGTCGTCGTCGAGCGCGTCGCCTCCGCGCACCTGCACCCATTTGGCGCGGGCGAGATAGGGCGCGGGCACGATGCCGGGCAACTCGGTGAGGATTTCATAGCTCAGGTCGGAGGTCTTGAAGGCGATGGCGTCGCGCGCCTCCGGTCCCCAGTCCGAGCACAGCGCGAAGATCTTGCCGCCGACCTTCCAGACGGACGCGCCGCCCCACTGGACGACATGGGTGGTGGCGGGCAACGCGCCGCAGAAGCGGTCGAACTCGTCTCGGGTCATGCGGGCCTCGTGTGTTGCCGGGCGGGATGTCGGGACCGCCGCAGGCTGGTCACGTGTCTTTCCGTTGTTATATGCCAGAACGACAGCCACGGGGCCGGGTTCGATCTCCGGCCCCGTTTCGCGTTGCGATCAACCACGAGGATTTCATGAAAGACGTTCGCATTCTGGTTCTGTCCGGTTCGATCCGCTCCGGCTCGTTCAACACGCAGCTTGCCGGTCTGGTCGCCAAATACGCCGCGCTCGCCGATGCGCAGGTGACGCAGGTCTCGCTCGCCGATTATCCGATGCCGATTTACGACGGCGATCTGGAAAAGGCCGACGGCGTGCCCGAGGCCGCCCGCAAGCTCAAGGCGGTGTTTCAGCGCCATCACGGCGTCTTCATCGCCAGCCCGGAGTATAACACCGCCGTGTCCCCGCTCCTGAAGAACACGCTCGACTGGCTGTCGCGCCTGTCGGACGCCGGCGAGCCGCCGGCCGCCGCGTTCAAGGACAGGGTCTTCGCGCTGGGCGCGGCGACGCCGGGCACGCTCGGCGGCATTCGCGGGCTGATGGGCCTGCGCACGATCCTGGAGATCGGGCTCGGCGCCCTCGTCATTCCGGAAATGGCGACGGTCCCCAATGCCTCCAAGGCCTTCGATGCGCGCGGCGAACTCACCGACGAGCGCACGGCGACCTTCCTGCAGGCGATGGTGAGCCGGCTTATTGCCGAGGCGCGCCTGCGCGGGTGACGCCCCGGTGCCCGCGTGACCCGTCCCCGGCCGGGTTGGCGTCTCCGCCGCACAAGGTGGAAAATCGACTTGGAACGGGGGCGTCGGGTCCGGCTAGCGTGTCGCGCGAACGGATCGGGCCGGCGGGGCGGATGGCCCCCCGACCGGGCCCGGTCGAGGCGCGGGAGACGCAGATGACCACCGCCGAACGCCCGGCATCCCCGACACAGGCGCACCCGGAGACCCACGCGCGCCCGGACGCGATCTTGTCCGCTCAGGCCCGCCCGGCCCCGTCCTCCGCCGGCCTGCCCGAGCGGGTCGGGACCGTGTGGATGGACGGCATGTTCCGGTCCGGATCGGAGGCTGCGACCAGCATCCTCACCCATAGTCTCCACTACGGCACGGCGGTCTTCGAAGGCTTGCGCGTCTATGAGGGAACGTGCTTCGCGAGCCGGCCGCACTACGAGCGGCTGCAGGCCTCCGCCCGCGCGCTCGGCTATGTGGTGCCGGCCGATGTCGACACGCTCGTCGCCGCGACGGACGAGCTGATCGCCGCCAACGGCATTCGCGAAGGCTATGTGCGGGCGATTTGCTGGCTCGGGAGCGACAGTCTCGGGCTGATGGCGGGCGATCTCACCGTGCATGTGGCGATCGCCATGTGGGAGTGGCCGCAGGTGCACGCGCTCGACGGCGAGGATGCCGGCATTCGCCTGCATCTGTCGCAGGCGCGCCGTCCGGATGCGCACACGCTTCCGCCGCAGGCCAAGGCCGCGGGCGGGTACCTCATCGGCACCATGGCCTATCATGCCGCGAAACGGCACGGCTGCGACGATGCCATCCTGCTGGACCAGGAGGGGCTCTTGGCCGAATCCTCCAGCGCCAACCTGTTTCTCGTGCGCGACGGCGTGCTGCTGACGCCGATCGCGGATCGTTTCCTCAACGGACTGACCCGCCAGACCGTGCTGCATCTGGCCGCCGATCTGGGCGTGGAGCTTTACGAACGCCGCCTCGGCGTCGAGGCTCTGGCGAGCGCCGACGAGATCTTCCTGGCCGGCACGGCGGTGGAGATCCTGCCCGTGACCGCCGTCGACGGCACGCAGCTTTCCGTCGGCCCGGTCACGCGGCGGTTGCGCGCGGCCTATGCGCAGTGCGTGCGCGCCGGACCGGCGGCGGTGCCGCCCATCGGCCCGCCGATCACGCCCTCGATGGCATCGCCGGCACAGGCGTCCTGACGGATCGCGACCTCTCGCGGAGGCGCAAATTCTCGCGCAAGGGTTGAGGTTTTACGCCCGACCCCACTGTCGAGGCGGCGTGACGTTGCATCAGAAAAGGGCCGATGTCCGTCGCGACACGTCCGGCCCCGGAACCGGCCCTTGTGGCGGGGCCTCGCTGCCGGTACCCGCCGTCGTCCTCCTGATCGTCTGCGCGAGACCGTTCTATCCGCGGCGGTCGCGAATCGGACTGGCCGCCAACCTGCTGCGCAGGGGCTTCATCGTCGCGGCCTGACCTGCGGTCTCTTCGCGATCGTGGAGATCCTCATCGCGACCCGCGCGGCGAAGCGGCACCTCCCCGAGAGGCGACGCTCCCGGTTTGCAAACCCTTCCATGCGGCTTACATAGGCAGGGCGCGGCCCGCGCGGGGCAGGGCGCGGCCCGCGCGAGGGGCGAGACGCGGCGCGGGCCGGTCCCGCGCGGCGCCGGATTTTCACCGAGGCGGACAGGAAAGAGTGCAGGATGCGCGTTGCGGATGATCCCACCGGCTGGCATGGAACGACGATCCTGAGCGTGCGCAAGGGCGGACGCGTGGTGATCGCCGGCGACGGCCAGGTGTCGCTCGGCCAGACCGTCATCAAGAGTTCCGCCCGCAAGGTCCGTCCGCTCGCCAAGGGCGACGTGATCGGCGGCTTCGCGGGCGCGACGGCGGATGCCTTCACCCTGTTCGAGCGGCTGGAGGCCAAGCTGGAGCAGTATCCAGGACAGTTGATGCGCTCCTGCGTGGAGCTTGCCAAGGACTGGCGCACGGACCGCTACCTGCGCCGGCTGGAGGCGATGATGCTGGTGGCCGACCGCTCGGTCTCGCTCGTGCTCACCGGCACCGGCGATGTGCTGGAGCCGGAAGGCGGCGTGATGGGCATCGGCTCGGGCGGCAATTATGCGCTGGCCGCCGCGCGCGCCCTGATGGACACTGACATGGAAGCCGAGGCGATCGCGCGCAAGGCGATGGCGATCGCCGGCGAGATCTGCGTCTACACCAACGACCGCCTGACCATCGAGAGCCTCGATGCGGACTGAGCGCGATGGCCATGGCGGCGATGCTACGCCGCTCGACACGGCGCGGCTGAAGGCGGCCGTGGACGCCGGCATCCTCAGCGACGCGCAGGCGCACCGGCTGACGGCCTTCTGGAGCGCGCCCGACACCCCCGGCGGCCTGCCGTCCGAGACCGCGGCGGACGCGATGTCGCGGCCGGACGCGGAAGAGGTGCGCTTCGCCCGCGGCTTTCACGATGTCTTCGTGGTGATCGGCCTGGTGCTGTTTCTGTTCGGCCTCGGCTTCGCCGTCGGTCAAATGGGCTCGACGGCGCTCACCGCCGCAACTCTTGCCCTCGCGATCTGGGGGCTGTCGGAGTATTTCGCGAAGCGGTTGCGGCTGGCCCTGCCCTCCTTCGTGTTGACGGTGGCCTTTGCGCCGACCTTCCTGTTTGCCTGCCTCGCGCTGGTCTCGGGCGACGAGACGCTCGGGGATCTGTTTACGCAGACCGCTCCGCCGCCGGGGCTCATCATTCCGGTGACCTTCGTCGGCATCGCCGGCGGCGCGCTGCACTACTGGCGCTTCCGGGTGCCGGTGGGCATCGCGGTGGTGGCCGCGACGCTGGTGTTTCTCGCCGCGCTGCTGGTGGAAGTCGCCGTGCCGGGCCTGCTCGACCGGCATCTGCCCTGGTTCACGCTCGCCGCCGGACTGGCCGCCTTCGCCGCCGCCATGCGCTATGACGCGCGCGATCCCGCACGCGAGACGGTGGCGAGCGACAAGGGCTTCTGGCTGCATCTGCTGGCCGCGCCGCTGATTGTGCACTCGGTGCTGGCGCTGACGGTCTCGGGGCTCGACGAGCTCGCTACGGGCGATGCGCTCGTGGTCATCGCGCTGTTCGTCGGGCTGTCGCTGGTCGCGGTGCTGGTCGACCGCCGTGCGCTCCTCGTGTCGGGGCTCGGGACCTTCGGGATCGCGGTCGGCAATCTGGTTGCCCAGGCCAACCTGTCCGGCGAGACCGCGCTCGCCGTCACGCTTCTGATCCTCGGCGCCTTCGTTCTCCTGCTCGGGTCCGGCTGGCGCCGGGTGCGGCGTCTCGTCGGCCGGCCCTTCGCCGGCGGCGCGCTCGCGCCCTTCGTGCCCGCCTTCGACTGACGTTCCGCAAGCCGCAAACAAGGGTTTTGCCATGTCCACCCTCTCTCCCCGCGAGATCGTTTCCGAACTCGACCGCCACATCATCGGCCAGAAGGACGCCAAGCGCGCGGTGGCCATCGCGCTGCGCAACCGCTGGCGCCGGCAGCAGCTCGAGGAGGGCCTGCGCGAGGAGGTGATGCCCAAGAACATCCTGATGATCGGCCCGACCGGCGTCGGCAAGACGGAGATCTCGCGCCGGCTGGCGAAACTCGCCAATGCGCCCTTCGTCAAGGTCGAGGCGACCAAGTTCACCGAGGTCGGCTATGTCGGGCGCGACGTGGAGCAGATCGTGCGCGATCTGGTGGAATCGGGCATCGCGCTGGTGCGCGCGGCCAAGCGCAAGTCGGTCGAGGCCAAGGCGCATCTGCAGTCCGAGGACCGCGTGCTCGATGCGCTGGTCGGCAAGAACGCCAGTCCGTCGACCCGCGACAGCTTCCGCAAGAAGCTGCGCGACGGCGATCTCGACGACAAGGAAATCGAGATCGAGGTGCGCGCCCAGCCGCAGATGCCGAGCTTCGACATGCCGGGCATGCCCGGCGGCAGCGTTGGGGTGATGAACCTCTCCGACATGCTCGGCAAGGCCTTCGGCGGAGCGACCAGGACCCGCCGGGTCACCGTGCGCGAAAGCTACGACATCCTGCTGGAGCAGGAGGCCGACACACTGCTGGACGAGGACCGCATCGTGGACGAGGCCATCGATCTGGTGGAAAACGCCGGCATCGTCTTCCTTGACGAGGTCGACAAGATCTGCGCCCGCGCCGAGCGCAGCGGCGGCGACGTGTCGCGCGAGGGCGTGCAGCGCGATCTGCTGCCGCTGATCGAGGGCACGGTGGTGTCCACCAAGCACGGGCCGGTGAAGACCGACCACATCCTGTTCATCGCCTCCGGCGCCTTTCACGTGGCCAAACCGTCCGATCTCCTGCCGGAGCTCCAGGGCCGGTTGCCGATCCGCGTCGAGCTCAAGGCGCTCACCAAGGACGATTTCCGCGCCATCCTCACCGACACGGAAGCGAGCCTGATGCGCCAGTACACCGCGCTTCTGGGCACGGAGGAGATCGAGCTGGAGTTCACCGACGCGGCCATCGACGAGATCGCCCAGATCGCGGTGGACCTGAACGCGACCATCGAGAACATCGGCGCAAGGCGCCTGCAGACGGTGATGGAACGCGTGCTCGACGAGGTGTCCTTCGCCGCGCCCGACATGGGCGAAAAGCGCGTCGTGATCGACGCCGATTACGTGCGCGAGAACATCGGCGAACTGGCCAAGAACATCGACCTGTCGCGCTTCATCCTGTGAGGCGTCGCCCGTGAGACGCGCCCCGTGATTCGCGCGTCCGTTCCGCCCGGTCTCGCGACACCCGATCTCGCGACACCCGGCCTCGAGACGCCCGGTCTTGCGATGCCCGATCCGGCAGGGGCGATCCGGGCGTCGGGTGGCGGTGTGTCGCGCTTGGCGCGTGATTCGAAGCCTTGCGCAACCCCAAATAAGGCCTTGGGCGTGGCAGCATGTCGCTTGCCGGGCGCGCGAGGCGGTGGCAGCATGCGCGCATGGTAGCCATACGCAAGAGTTTCGAAGAAGGGCATCGGCGCAAGTTCCTGGTCGTCGTGGACGAGACGGCGGAATGCGATCGGGCCATCGTCTACGCGGCCAAGCGCGCGGCGCGCACGGGCGGGGTCGTGATCCTGCTCTATGTGATCGCGCCGGGCGACTTCCAGCACTGGCTCGGCGTGGAGAACATCATGCGCGCCGAGGCTCGCGAGGAAGCCGAAAGCTGCCTGGCGCGCGCCGCCGACCGGGTCCGCTCCGTCGCGCGCACCGAACCGGAATGCGTGGTGCGCGAGGGCAATCGCTCCGACGAGATCCTCGCGTTGATCGACGAGGACGCCGACATCGCCATTCTCGTGCTCGCCGCCGGGACCGGGTCGGAAGGTCCGGGGCCGCTCGTCTCGGCGATCGCCGGCAAGGGGGCGGCGAGCTTTCCCATCCCCGTCACCATCGTGCCTGCCAGCCTCGACGACGATTCGATCGCCGCGCTCGCCTGAGCGCGGGCAGCGATCCGCCGGCCGCACGGCTAGCGTAAAAGCGGGTGCAGGGCGCGCGATCGCCGGAAAAAAAAGCCGGCGGGAAATGCACTCTGGAACGATTCCAATCTGGCGCTTACGGGATCGCACCTATATACTTGGGGACAACCGGGCATCGATCCGAGGGCGTATGAAGCCCTTGCGGCCGGTGCCCCCGACACGGATCCGGCGCTTGCGGGGTCGACAGCCGCGTCCGGCTTGGACGGCCGGGCGGGTGGGGACCACAGGCACCGTGCGGACCACATGAGACACGTGCGCGACCGTGCACCGCCGTCCGCTGAAAGCGCGGTCGGACGACAAGGGCACGAAAAGGCACGACAAGGGAAAGAGCGACCATGTTCATTCAGACCGAGGCCACGCCGAATCCGGCCACCTTGAAGTTCCTGCCCGGGCGGATCGTTCTGCCCGAGGGGACGATGGATTTCCGCAAGGCGGAGGACGCCGCCGCGTCGCCGCTGGCGGAGAAGCTGTTCGAGGTCGAGGGGATCGAAGGCATCTTCTTCGGCCATGACTTCATCTCCGTGACCAAGGGCGATGCCGACTGGCAGCACATCAAGCCGGCGGTGCTCGGCGCCATCATGGAGCATTTCATGTCCGGCGCGCCGGTCATGAAGTCCGAGATGACGGCCGAGGCCGACGAGGAGTTTTTCGAGGATGGCGACGCGGCGACGGTCGACACCATCAAGGAACTGATCGACACGCGCGTCCGCCCGGCGGTGGCCCAGGACGGCGGCGACATCACCTTCCGCGGTTTCCGCGACGGCGTGGTGTATCTGTCGATGCGCGGGGCCTGCTCCGGCTGTCCGTCCTCCACCGCGACGCTCAAACACGGCATCCAGAACCTTCTGCGCCATTTCGTGCCGGAAGTGGAGGAAGTGCGCGCGATGTAAGCGCGCCTGGCCGACACATCTGCGCGCGGCCCGGCCGATCTCGGGCCGGGCCGTTGTTTATGGGGTCGCCCGCGGCTCCCGTCTTGGTCTCCACGGGCGCGCGCGGCAAGCGCCGGCCGGGGAGGCCGGTCAGCCATCGGCCGGAGACGGCCAGTTAGCAAATGGTCGGGTCGACGGATCGGATCGGGCCCGGTTTACTCCTTCCATGCGCCTTCTTGCCATCGATACCGCGCTCGACGCCTGTTCCGTTGCCGTTCTCGACGGTGAAGGGGAAACCGCGCGTCTCGTCAGCGCCAGCGACGTGCTCAAGCGCGGCCATGCCGAGCGCCTCATGGGCATGATCGGCGAGGTCACGGCCGAGGCGAGCCTCGCCTTTTCCGACCTTGAACGCATCGCCGTGACGACCGGGCCGGGCAGTTTCACCGGTCTGCGCGTCGGTCTGGCGGCCGCGCGCGGCATCGCGCTGGTGGTCCGCGTGCCGGCGGTCGGCGTGTCGACGCTGGCGGCCCTGGCCGAACAGGCGCGCGCGGATCGGCCCGGCGCGGGGGCAGCGGTGCCCGTCTGGGCGGCGATCGCCGCCAAGGGCGCGGATGTCTACGTGCAGGGGTTCGCGGCGGACGGCCGTGCGCTGGAGGCGCCGCGCGTGGCGCTCGCGGGCGATCTTCACGCCGCCCTGCCCGAGGGCGCGGCGTTGGCCGGCAGCGGCGCGGCGAAGATCCTCGCCGCCGGAACGCGTGACGACTTCCGCGTTTTGCATGAGGCCGGCTGGCCGGATATCGCCGCCGTGGCGCGGTTGGGCGCGACCGCCGTTCCCGGCGAGGCGCGTCCCGAGCCGCTTTATCTGCGTCCGCCGGACGCCGCGCCCGCCAAGCGCGACGAGAGGCTGCTTGCATGACGCTCTGGTGGTTCTGGGGCGCGCCGCCGGTGGTCGAGGAGGCGGTGGCCGAGGACATCCCCGCGCTCGCGGATCTGCACGACCGGGCCTTCGCGGTCGGCTGGAGCGCCGACGAGCTGCTGTCGCTCGCCAACCAGCGCGGGGTGATCGTGCTTCAGGTGCGCCGCGCCAACGCCCTGGGGACGCGCGCCCCGCTCGGCTTCGTCATTGCCCGCGTGGCCGCCGACGAGGCGGAAATCCTGACCATCGCCGTCGATCCGGCACACCGGGCGCGCGGGCTCGGCGCGCGGCTGATGCGCGCGGTGATGAGCCGGCTTTACGCGGAGCGCGTGGCGGCGCTGTTCCTCGAGGTGGATGCCGCCAATGCGCCGGCCGTCGCGCTCTATCGCCGTCTCGGCTTCAAGACCGTGGGGACGCGGCGCGGCTATTATCGCGACAGCGCCGGCGACGGCGGTGCGCTTGTCATGCGCATCGATCTGGCGTAATCGGGCGGCGGATGAGCGGCGGGCCGGAACCGGGAGCGCCGTGACCGGATACGCCGGAACGAAACGCGCGGGAACGG
Organism: Stappia sp.; assembly: GCF_040110915.1. Lineage (NCBI taxonomy): Bacteria > Pseudomonadati > Pseudomonadota > Alphaproteobacteria > Hyphomicrobiales > Stappiaceae > Stappia > Stappia sp. The sequence continues at coordinate 4,248,187 of NZ_CP157793.1, forward strand.
GATGTTCGGGAAAGGGCAGGCGCGATGACCGACGCCGCGAATTCGCAGTCTCTGGAAGCGCAATGCGTCGCCAAGGGCATGCGCATGACCGACCAGCGGCGCGTGATCGCGCGGGTCATCGAGGGCGCCACCGATCATCCGGACGTGGAAGAGCTCTACCGCCGGGCGGTGGCGGAAGATCCGCGGATCTCGATCTCCACCGTCTATCGCACGGTCAAGCTGTTCGAGGACGCCGGCATCATCGAGCGCCACGACTTTCGCGACGGCCGCGCGCGCTACGAAACCGTCCCGGACGAACACCACGACCATCTGATCGACCTGAAGAGCGGGCGCGTGATCGAGTTCCGCAACGAGGAGATCGAGCACCTGCAGGAAGCCATCGCCGCGCGTCTCGGCTATCGTCTGGTCGATCACCGGCTGGAGCTCTACGCCGTGCCGCTGGATCCCGACGGGACGGAGGAGTGAGATGCCCCGCGTGCGGGCCGCCCTGGTGCTTGGCGCGCTGACCCTCGTCACCCTGCCGATGATCCCGGTCCAGTGGCTGGCGATGCGCGCGCCGGGCGGGGTCAAACGGCATTTGCCCGTCGTCTGGCACCGGATCGCCTGTGGTCTCGTCGGCATCCGCGTGCGCGAGGTCGGGCGCCCGGCGCGCGAGCGCCCGCTGCTGATCGCGGCCAATCACGTGTCCTGGCTCGACATCACGGTGCTCGGCAGCCGGATGCCGCTCAGTTTCGTGGCCAAGTCGGAGGTGGCCTCCTGGCCGGTCTTCGGTCTCTTCGCCAAGCTGCAGCGCTCGGTTTTCGTCGATCGCCAGCGGCGCAGCGCGACCGGCAAGACGGCCGCCGAACTGGGCACGCGGCTCGCCTCGGGCGATGCCATGGTGCTCTTCGCCGAGGGTACGTCCAACAGCGGCAACGAGGTGCTGCCCTTCCGCTCCGCGCTGATCGGCGCGGCCCGCCATGCGGTCGCCGGCGACGGCGAAGAGGTCTGCATCCAGCCGCTGGCGCTCGCCTACACGGGCCTGCACGGCCTGCCGATGGGCCGGCAGTTCCGCCCGCATGTCGCCTGGTACGGCGACATGGAGATGGTGCCGCATTTCATGAATGTCGTGCGCCAGGGTGCGGTCGATGTCACCGTGATCTGGGGCGAGCCGGTGCGGGTGCGCCCCGGCGAGGATCGCAAGACGCTGACCCGACGGCTGGAGACGGCGGTGCGCGACATGGCCGCGCGGGCCCTCGCGGGACGGCTGGAGGCGCCGGACGAGGCCGGAAGCGCGGGCGGACACGAGGGCGTGCATTCGGGTCGCGAATCGCCTGACGGTGCGGGACCGGCTATTCTCAAGCCGCGCGAAAACGGGTAAAGCAGGCCTTTCTTGCAAGGTGCGGTCCCAAGGCGTGCCGCCGCGGGGACTGGCGCGTCTTGCGCAAAGCGCCGCGATCGGACCCGAACGGACCACCACGAACACACAGTCACGGCCTCCGAGCCGGACCGGAGACAGCATGCGCGACGACAGTTCCCCCGCCGCCGAGCCCACCGCCGTCAAGACGCCGGAGGCGTCCGGCGCGACGCCGGACCGCCGGGTCTTCGTCAAGACCTACGGCTGCCAGATGAACGTCTACGACAGCGAGCGCATGACCGACGCGCTCGTGCCCGAAGGCTATCGCGCGACCGACACGCTCGAGGACGCGGATCTGATCCTCCTCAACACCTGCCATATCCGGGAGAAGGCGGCGGAGAAGGTCTATTCGGAGCTGGGACGCTTGCGGAAGCTCAAGCAGGAGCGGGCCGCCCATGGCCGCGACACGATGATCGGCGTGGCCGGCTGCGTGGCGCAGGCGGAGGGCGAGGAGATCGCCCGGCGCGCGCCGGTCGTCGATCTGGTGTTCGGGCCGCAGACCTATCACCGCCTGCCGGATCTGGTGCGCCGCGCCGCCGCCGGCGAAAGCGTGGTCGAGACGGAATTCGAGATCGAGGAAAAGTTCTCGCATCTCGCCGCGCCCTCGCCGGTGCAGGCGGCCAAGCGCACCGTCTCCGCCTTCCTGACGGTGCAGGAAGGCTGCGACAAGTTCTGCACCTTCTGCGTCGTGCCCTATACGCGCGGCGCGGAAGTCTCCCGCCCGGTCGACCAGATCGTCGCGGAGGCGGAGCGGCTGGCCGCGCGCGGCGTGCGCGAGGTGACTCTGCTCGGGCAGAACGTCAACGCCTGGCACGGCGCGGATGCCTCGGGCCGCGCCTGGGGGCTCGGGGAGTTGCTGTACCGGCTGGCCGAGATCCCCGGCCTCGACCGGCTGCGCTACACCACCAGCCATCCGCGCGACATGGACGACGGCCTGATCGCCGCCCATCGCGATCTGCCGCAGGTCATGCCCTATCTGCATCTTCCGGTGCAGTCGGGCTCCGACCGGATCCTCAAGGCGATGAACCGCCGCCACACGCGCGACGACTATTTCCGTCTGATCGACCGGATTCGGGAAGCCCGCCCCGATCTGGCGCTGTCGGGCGATTTCATCGTCGGTTTTCCCGGCGAGACCGACGCCGACTTTCGCGACACGATGGATCTGGTGGAACGCGTCGGCTACGCCTCGGCGTTTTCCTTCAAGTACAGCCCGCGTCCGGGCACGCCGGGGGCGGGGCTGCCGGATCAGGTCCCGGATGAGGCGATGAGCACCCGGCTTGCCGAATTGCAGGCGCTCATCACGCGCCAGCAGCGCGCCTTCAACGAAAGCCTGGTCGGCACCACCTGCGAGGTTCTGCTGGAAAAACCGGGGCGCGAGCCCGGTCAGGTCGCGGGACGCTCCCCCTGGTTGCAGCCGGTGCAGCTCGACCTTCCGCAAACGCGCATCGGCGAGATCGTGACGGTGGAAATCACGGGCACCGGCACGAATTCCCTGTTCGCACGCGCCGTGACAGGGCAGGATACCGAGGTCGCATGATCGGACTCGAGGCAGACCCCCGCGCGGGGGCAGGAGAGACAATGCCAGGAGTATCCGTTTGACCGGTGACAACCGGACATCCGCTCGGAGCGGTCATCGCGCCGCGGTTCCCGCCTCCGACATGACCCACGTCGTTCTGGCGTTCGACGACAACCGGCTCGTCGGCGACCTGTTCGGCCAGTTCGACCAAAACCTCGCGCTGATCGAGCAGCGGCTCGGCGTCGATGCGGTGGCGCGCGGCAATCAGGTGATCATCAAGGGGCGCCACGGCGCCTGCGAGCAGGCGCGCAAGGCGCTGGAGGCGCTGTACGCCCGTCTCCAGCAGGGCCACGAGGTGCATCCCGGCGACGTCGACGGCGCGCTGCGCATGGCGGCGGCCGAAGAGGCGCAGCTCGACCTGCCGACCATCGAGCCGCGTTCGCATCTGGCCTTCGCCCAGATCGCCACGCGGCGCAAGACCGTGCTGGCCCGCACGCCCGCGCAGGATGCCTATATCCGCGCGATGGATCGCGCCGACCTCATTTTCGGCGTTGGACCGGCGGGCACCGGCAAGACCTTCCTCGCGGTCGCCTATGCGGCCGCGCTGCTCGAGCGCGGCGACGTCGCCCGGCTGATCCTGTCGCGCCCGGCGGTCGAGGCGGGCGAGCGCCTCGGCTTCCTGCCCGGCGACATGAAGGAGAAGGTCGATCCCTATCTGCGCCCGCTCTACGACGGGCTCTATGAGATGATGCCGCCGGAAAAGGTCGAGCGCGGCCTGCAGTCCGGCATGATCGAGGTGGCGCCGCTCGCCTTCATGCGCGGGCGCACGCTGTCGAACGCCATCGTCATTCTGGACGAGGCGCAGAACACGACCTCGATGCAGATGAAGATGTTTCTCACGCGGCTCGGCGAGAACTCGCGCATGATCGTCACCGGCGATCCGAGCCAGGTCGACCTGCCGCCGGGCCAGACCTCTGGCCTGCGCGAGGCGCTGGGCCTGCTCACCGATGTGGAGGGCGTGGCGCGGGTGAATTTCACCGACGTCGATGTCGTGCGCCATGAGCTGGTCGCGCGCATCGTGCGCGCCTACGACGAGGCCGGCCGGGAGGCCGCCGCGCAGCCGGATGCGGCCCCGGTCCCGCCGCGCGGCACGCGCCGGGCGCAAGGGGCGGAGCGGTGAGCCGTCAGCCGATGCCGGAGATCGACCTCGCCGTCGAGGCCGGGGGATGGGGCGAGGAGGCAGACCTCGCCGCCCTTATCGCCCGCGCCGTGGAAACGGCCTGCGCCGTCGCCGAACCGGAGCTCGTGGCGGGCTCGGAACTGTCCGTGGTGCTTGCCGACGACGCGCGGGTGCGCGAGCTCAATCGCGACTGGCGCGGCAAGGACACGCCGACGAACGTCCTGTCCTTTCCCGGCGGCGACGAGGACGAGCCGCCCTACGGCCCGCTGCTCGGCGATCTCGTGCTGGCCCGCGAGACGGTCGCGCGCGAGGCCGACGCCATGGGAATTTGCTTTTTCGACCACCTGACGCATCTTGTGGTGCACGGATTCCTTCACCTTTTCGGGTACGATCACCAGATAGACGACGAAGCCGAGGACATGGAGGCGCTGGAACGGCGCATCCTGGCCCGCCTGGGGATCGCCGACCCGTATGTCGATCCGTTGGCGGCGTCCACCGACGGCCCCCGCTGACCCCGCGTCCCGAAAGGGGCGCGTCTTTTGACCCGACGTCCCGCGAGGGACGCGCCCGCCGATGGGGCGGCCCGCAAACAGGGCGCCCCCGATATGGAGAACGAGGCGTCCGGACCTCCGGACGCGGACAGACGATGAACGACGCAGAGGCCCGAAGTCCCCAGACCCCGGCGGTGCGCGATGGCGCCGCCGCTCCTTCCAAGCCGGACCAGCCCTCGCAGGACGAGGCGGCCGGCGAGCAACGGCGCTCCTTCCTGTCGTGGGGCGCCGAAACCCTGCGTCGCCTGACGGAGATCCGCAAGCCCGGCACGTCGTCGCTGCGGCAGAACCTGCAGGACGAGCTGGCCCGCGAGGCGGACGCCAGCGCCAGTTTCACCCCCGAGGAGCGGGTGCTCCTGTCCAACATCCTGCGTCTGCGCGAGGTGCGCGTCGAGGACGTGATGGTGCCGCGCGCCGACATCGACGCGGTTGAGGACACGGTGCCGCTCGGCCGGCTCATGGAGGTGTTTCAGGAGTCCGGTCATTCGCGCATGCCGGTCTATCACGACGGTCTCGACGACCCGCGCGGCATGGTGCACATCAAGGATCTGATGGCCTATTTCTCCGCCCGGGCGGCGGAAGCCCGGCCGGCCGAGGACACGGCCGGCGGCACGGATGCCGACGCGACCGCGCCGGACGCATCTGCCGCGCCGCAGGAGCGCAGCGGCAATGGCGGTCACGGCAACGGTCATGGAAGCGGTAACGGTAACGGCAATGGCAACGGCAGCAACCGGATCGCGACGCTGGACCTGTCCTGTGTCGACCTCACGCTGCCGCTGAGCGAAACCGACCTGATCCGCTCCGTCCTGTTCGTGCCGCCCTCCATGCCGGCGACCGACCTGATGGCCAAGATGCAGGCGGACCGCGTCCAGATGGCGCTGGTGATCGACGAATACGGCGGGACGGACGGTCTGGTGTCGCTGGAGGACGTGGTGGAAACCGTCGTCGGCGACATCGAGGACGAGCACGACGAGGACGAGGCGGCGATGCTCGAGCGGGTCGCCGACGGCGTCTGGGTCGCCGATCCGCGTGTGCCGGTGGAAGAGGTCGAGGAGGCGCTGGGGACCGATTTCGAGCTCGGCGACCTGGGCGAGGAGGTCGACACGCTCGGCGGTCTCGTCTTCTCGCTGGTCGGACGCGTGCCCGTGCGCGGCGAGCTGATCACGGCGCGGGATCTTCCGGGCTTCGAGTTCGAGGTGCTGGACGCCGATCCGCGCCGCATCCGTCGTCTGCGCATCCGCCGCAAGCGTTCCGATCCGCGCCTCGCCGATGCCCGCCGCCGTCTGCGGCGCCCCGATGCGACGGGCTGACGCAACGGCCCGGGCCACATTTCTCCCTGCGCGCAACCGTCCGACGGCCGGGGCTTGACCGTTCGCGGGCTTGCACGGATCGTCGGGCAGCGTCAGGCGATTCGCGCAGGGCTTGCATCGGCGTGCGGGCCGGTCGGGGCGACGCGCGACGGCGAAGACGGCGAACGGGGATGACGCGCGGTGCAGCGGATCGCACAGATCTTTCTTCTTGCCCATGGATGGCGCCTGTGGGGCCTCGCGGCCGCCAGCGGTGCGCTGAGCGCGCTGGCGTTGCCGCCCGTCGGCGCCTTTCCCGTCCTCGCGCTGACCTTGCCCGCGCTGGTGTGGATGCTCGACGGGGCGGTGCCCGATAGCGCTCGGCCGCGCGCCCGCCTGCGACCGGGTCTCGCGATCGGCTTCTGGTTCGGCTTCGCCTATCATCTCGCCGGCCTGTGGTGGATCGGCCGTGCCTTTCTGGTGGAGGCGGATCTTTTCGCCTGGATGATGCCCTTCGCCGTCCTGCTGCTTCCGGCGGGACTTGCGCTGTTCACCGCGCTGGGCGTCGGGCTGGCCGCGTTGCTGTGGCGCAACGACTGGGTGCGGCTCGGCCTGCTGGCGGTGGCGCTCGCCGGCGCCGACTGGCTGCGCGGCGTGGTGCTGACCGGCTTTCCCTGGAACACCTTCGCGCATGCGGTCGCCGGCGTGCCGGCGCTGATGCAGCCGGCGGCGCTTGTCGGGCTCTACGGTCTCGGCCTGATCGTGACGCTGGGCTTCACCGCGCTCGCCGGCCTCGCCGACGCAACGCGCGGCGGTCGGCGCATGGCCGTCGCCGGCCTGGCCCTGCTTGCGGTTGCCGCGGCCGGCGGCGCGCTGCGGCTGGCGCTCGCCGTGTCGCCGCCGCCCCAGCCGGTGGCCTTGCGCATCGTCCAGCCCTCGATCGCGCAGGAAGACAAGTGGCGGCCGGAAAACCGCGCCTCCGTCTTCGCCACCTATCTGGAGATGAGCGCGGCCGGTGCGGTCCCGGTGGACGCCGGCGGTGAGGCGGAGGGCGTCGCGGCCTCGCCCCTGCGCGGCTCCACGGCCGGGGCCGACGGGCCCGCGCGGCTCGTGATCTGGCCGGAGTCGGCCGTGCCCTTCCTGCTGACCGAGGCGCCGGACGCGCTTGCCGCCATCGCCGCCCTGCTCGGACCGCGCGATGCCCTGGTCACCGGTGCGGTGCGCGCCAGCGCCGACACGCAGGAGCGCACCTTCTACAACAGCGTCTTCGTGATCGACGGCGACGGCGCGGTGCGCGATGCCTACGACAAGGTGCGCCTCGTGCCCTTCGGCGAGTTCCTGCCCTTCGCCTCCGTGCTGGAGCGGATCGGCCTGACCAAGCTCGTCGCCCTGCCCGGCGTCTTCGAGGCCGGCTTCCGCCACCGGACGCTCTCCCCGCCCGCCGGCCCGAGCTTTCTGCCGCTGATCTGCTACGAGGCGATCTTCCCGCAAGCCGCGACGACGCGCGACCCGCGTCCCGGCTGGCTGCTCAATGTGACCAACGACGCCTGGTTCGGCGACACGCCGGGCCCCTACCAGCATTTCGCGCAAGCCCGCCTGCGGGCGGTGGAGCAGGGACTGCCGCTGGTGCGGGCGGCCAACACCGGCATTTCCGCCGTGGTCGATCCCTACGGTCGCGTTCTCGCCCGTCTCGCGCTTTGGGAGAAAGGCGTGATCGACGCGCCTCTGCCGGCCGCCATCGCCCCCACAGCTTATGCGCGATTCGGGTCTCTCGCCCCGGCGCTATTCTACTTCGGTATTCTTGGCGTGCTTGCGGTTTTGGGGTATCTGGGGAATGCGCGTAGAGATTGACGTCGACGCCACCGGCGCGGCATCATAACAACCGGTCTCGTCGAGATGGCTCGTCGGGTTGTAGCGCAATAAATCGGGAGCCGTGACAACTTCACGTCGTGAAAGGTTGAAGTGATTGAATTTCATGGCGTTGGCGTTGCACGATCAATCCCGAAATATAAACAAACTTGGTCACAGCAGCCGAAGAAATAGAAAGAAGACAAGAATGAGCAGCAAAAAAGCACCGAATCCCATCGACGTGCATGTTGGCAGCCGCGTGCGGCTTCGCCGGATGATGCTCGGCATGAGCCAGGAAAAACTTGGCGAGAGCCTCGGCATCACGTTTCAGCAGATTCAGAAATATGAGAAGGGCACCAACCGCATCGGCGCGAGCCGCCTTCAGCATATCGCCACGATCCTGAAGGTTCCGGTTGCGTTCTTCTTCGAGGATGCGCCCGGCACGCCGGAAGAGGCGAACGGTTTCGGCGAAGCCAAGCCGGCCTCCTATGTCGTCGACTTCCTGTCGTCGTCGGAAGGTCTGTCTCTCAACAAGGCTTTCGTGCGCATCGAGGATGCCAAGGTCCGCCGTCGTGTCGTCGATCTGGTGCGGGCGCTGGCGGGCGACGAAGCCTGAGCCGGCGGCGCCGATGCGCGCCGACTCCGCTTGACGAGCACTGACGTCCACTGGCATGTGTCTATCGCGGCGGCGGGGTTCCCCGCCGCCGTTTTCTGTCTACTCTTCCCAGAAGGACGTTCAACGTGGCGCGTCAAGATTATCTCTTCACTTCCGAGTCCGTCTCGGAAGGACATCCCGACAAGGTCTGCGACCGCATTTCCGATACGGTCGTCGACGCATTCCTCACCGAGATGCCGGAAGCCCGGGTCGCCTGCGAAACGCTGGCCACCACCAACCGCGTGGTGATCGCCGGTGAAACGCGCGGTCCGGCAACCCTGACCAACGAGTATATCGGCCACCTTGCCCGCATGGCGATCAAGGACATCGGCTATGAGCAGGACGGCTTCCACTGGGAGACGTGCGATATCGACGTACACCTGCACGCCCAGTCGGCGCATATCGCGCAGGGTGTCGATGCGGCCGACAACAAGGACGAGGGGGCCGGCGACCAGGGCATCATGTTCGGCTATGCCTGCCGCGAGACGCCGGAGCTGATGCCGGCGCCGATCTTCTATTCGCACAAGATCCTGCGGCTCCTGGCGGAAGCGCGCAAGAGCGGCAAGGAGCCGATGCTCGGCCCCGACGCCAAGAGCCAGGTGACGATCCGCTACGAGAACGGCCTGCCGGTCGGCGTGACCTCCATCGTGCTGTCGACCCAGCATCTGGATGAAAAGCTCACCTCGGCCGACATCCGCTCCATCGTGGAGCCCTACATCCGCACGGCCCTGCCCGGCGGCTGGGTGAACGACGAGACCGTCTGGCACGTCAATCCGACCGGTGCCTTCGTGATCGGCGGTCCGGACGGCGACTGCGGCCTCACGGGCCGCAAGATCATCGTCGACACTTACGGTGGCGCGGCCCCGCATGGCGGCGGCGCCTTCTCCGGCAAGGATCCGACCAAGGTCGACCGCTCGGCCGCCTATGCCGCGCGCTATCTGGCCAAGAACGTGGTGGCGGCCAATCTCGCCGATCGCTGCTCGATCCAGCTGTCCTACGCCATCGGCGTGTCCGAGCCGCTGTCGGTCTATGTCGACCTCTATGGCACCGGCAAGGTCGCGGAGGAGAAGCTTGAGCGCGCGCTGCGCGAGGTGATGCCGCTGACGCCGCGCGGCATCCGCGAGCATCTGCAGCTCAACAAGCCGATCTACGCGCGCACCGCCGCCTACGGTCACTTCGGCCGCGAGCCGGAGGACGACGGCGGGTTCTCCTGGGAGAAGATCGACCTGGTTCACGCGCTGCGCGACGCCGTCGGCTGATCCTTTTTCGCGAAGACGTGCGCGCGCCGCGACCTGCCGTCGCGGCGCGCTTGCGTTCAAGACGACAGACCCGAGACATGACCGATCACACCAAGGGTGCGTTTTTCGGCCGCCGCGTCGGCAAGCCGTTGCGCAAGGGGCGCCGGGATATCTTCGAACCGGCGCTTGCGCGTCTGCAGCCCGATCTCGCCACGCCCCCGCCCCGCGACCTGCGCGCCCTGTTCGCCGCGCCGGTCGAGACGGTGTGGATGGAGGTCGGCTTCGGCGGCGGCGAGCATCTGCTGCATGAGGCGCGTCGGCTCTCCGACGTCGGTTTCATCGGCGTCGAGCCCTTCATCAACGGTCTGGCCAAGGCGGTCGCCGCGGTCGATGAGGAGGATCTCGGCAACGTGCGTCTCTACGGCGACGATGCCATCAAGATCCTCGACTGGCTGCCGGACGGCACGCTCGACGGCCTCTATCAGCTCTACCCCGACCCCTGGCCGAAGCGCCGGCACTGGAAGCGGCGCTTCATCAATCCGGTCAATCTCGACCGCTACGCACGGGTTCTCAAGCCGGGCGGGGTCCTACGCTTCGCCAGCGACATCGAGAGCTATGTGGAGTGGACGCTTGCGCATCTGCGCGACCATCCCGCCTTCGAGTGGACGGCGCGCACGGCCGACGACTGGCGCCGACCCTGGCAGCCCTGGTCCGGCACGCGGTATGAGCGCAAGGCGCTGCGCGAGGGGCGTATCGGCTGCTATCTCGAGTTCCAGCGCAGCTAGGCGGATGGGGACGCGACGGCGGATGCGAATTGACTTGCGCTGCGCGGCCGGCGCGCTGTATAAGACGTCCAAATTCTCGAACGGCTCGGCTGAGCAGTATGAGAGTGGGCCCCGGCCGGGACCCGCTCTTTTTGTTTTGGGGCCGTCGTTGTTTCGGGCCATTGGCTGCGGACGCGCCGTTGGCCGGCCCGGACGCGGCCGGCGAAGACGAGAGGTGAAGCGGGCTTGCAGGATCTGACGAGGCGCATCGTCCGCGAGAGCGGGCTGGACGCGCGCATCGCCGCGCTGATCGAGCCGACGGTCGAGGACCTCGGCTTTCGCCTGGTGCGCGTCAAGATGTCGGGGCAGAATGGTCTGACGCTGCAGATCATGGCGGAGCGGCCCGACGGCACCATGACGGTCGACGACTGCGAGACGGTCAGCCGGGCGATCACGCCGATCCTCGATGTCGAGGATCCGATCGATCGCGAGTACAATCTCGAGATCTCCTCGCCGGGCATCGATCGGCCGCTGGTGCGTCCCCAGGATTTTCAGCGCTGGACCGGACATCTGGTCAAGCTGGAGCTGGCGGAGCCGCGCGACGGGCGCAAGCGGTTCCGCGGCGTGATCATGGGCGTGGAGGACGCGGATCTGGTGCTGCGCCTGGAGGATCTGCCCGACGACGGTGTGCCGGATATCCGCCTGCCGTTCGCCAGCATGGCCGAGGCGCGGCTGATCCTGACCGACACGCTGATCGAGGCGGCGCTCAAGGCCGAGAAGGCGGCGCGGCGCAAGGCCGCGGCGGGCGGGGCTCCGGGCGGGCCGGACACGGACATGCATTGACCGCATCCGGCGGCGCTGCCGCCGGGCGACACTGCAAGACGGAACCGCAGGGTCGGGCTGCGAGCAAGACAAGACTGCAAGACAAGACTGCGAGACAGGGCCGCGACGGGCGGCGCCAGAGGAGTGGATCGAGATGGCAATCAGTGCGAACCGGCTGGAGTTGCTGCAGATCGCGGATGCGGTCGCGCGCGAGAAGTCGATTGACCGCGGCATCGTGATCGCGGCGATGGAGGACGCGATCCAGAAGGCGGCGCGCTCGCGCTACGGGTCCGAGACGGAAGTGCGCGCCGAGATCAACGGTCGCACCGGCGACATCAAGTTGCAGCGTCTGCTTCTCGTGGTTGACGCGGTGGAGAACCCCTCCACGGAGATCCCCCTCGACGAGGCGCTGCGCCGCAATCCGGCCGCGCAGCTCGGCGACTTCATCGCCGAACCGCTGCCGCCGCTCGACTTCGGCCGCATCGCCGCCCAGTCGGCCAAGCAGGTGATCGTGCAGAAGGTGCGCGAGGCGGAGCGCGACCAGCAGTACGACGAGTTCAAGGATCGCATCGGCGAGATCGTCAATGGCGTGGTCAAGCGGGTCGAATACGGCAATGTGATCGTCGACCTGGGGCGCGGCGAGGCCATCGTGCGCCGCGACGAGCTGATCCCGCGCGAGATGTTCCGCAACGGCGACCGCATTCGCGCCTATATCTATGACGTGCGCCGCGAGCAGCGCGGGCCGCAGGTGTTCCTGTCGCGCACCCATCCGCAGTTCATGGCGAAGCTCTTCGCCCAGGAGGTGCCGGAGATCTACGACGGTGTCATCGAGATCAAGGCGGTCGCCCGCGATCCCGGCTCGCGCGCCAAGATCGCCGTGATCTCCAAGGATTCCTCCATCGATCCGGTCGGCGCCTGCGTCGGCATGCGCGGCAGCCGCGTCCAGGCCGTCGTCGGCGAGCTGCAGGGCGAGAAGATCGACATCATTCCGTGGAACCCGGACGCGGCGACCTTCATCGTCAACGCGCTGCAGCCGGCCGAGGTCAGCAAGGTGGTTCTCGACGAGGACGCGGAGCGCATCGAGGTCGTGGTACCCGACGAGCAGCTGTCGCTGGCCATCGGTCGGCGCGGTCAGAACGTGCGGCTCGCCTCGCAGCTCACCGGCTGGGCCATCGACATCATGACGGAGCACGACGAGTCGGAGCGCCGCCAGAAGGAATTCGCGGATCGCACGCAGCTCTTCATGGATGCGCTCAACGTGGACGAGGTCGTCGGCCAGTTGCTCGCCTCGGAAGGATTTGCGTCGGTGGAAGAAGTGGCGTATGTCGAACGCGACGAGGTCGCCTCGGTCGAAGGCTTCGACGAGGAGACTGCGGACGAGGTTCAGGCGCGCGCTCGCGAGTACCTGGAAGAGGTCGAGGCGCAGCTTGACGAGGAGCGCCGGGCCCTCGGCGTTGCCGACGCCCTGCGCGATATCCCGGGCATCACCACCGCGATGATGGTCGCGCTCGGCAAGGACGAGGTTCTCAGCGTCGAGGATCTGGCCGGCTGCGCCACCGACGATCTCGTCGGCTGGAGCGAGCGGGTCGACGGCGAGGTCAAGCGCCATGAGGGCGCGCTCAGCTCCTTCGAGGTGTCGCGCACGGAAGCCGAGGAGATGATCCTGGCGGCGCGTCTGGCGGCCGGCTGGATCACCGAGGCCGATCTGCAGCCTGCGGACGAGGCCGTCGAGGACGACGCGGCGGAGGCGGGCGGCGAGGATGCCGACGCCAATCCGCGCGGCGTTGTCGTGACGGGCGTCGTCCACGAGGTTTGAGCCGCCACCGCGCCACCGCGCGGGGGCTTAAGCGAAGGAACATCGGTGCCAAGACGGAACGAACCCCTGGAGCGGTGCTGCGCGTTGACCCGTTCGGTGCGTCCCGTCTCTCAGCTGATCCGTTTCGTCGCGGGCCCCGACGGGGTCGTCGTGCCCGACCTGAGGCGGCGACTGCCGGGGCGCGGCGTCTGGGTGACGGCCACGCGGGCCGCGGTCGCCGAGGCGCAGAAGAAACGGGTTTTCGCGCGCGGGCTGAAGGATGCGACCGCGCGCGTCGACGGCGATCTGGCGGCGCAGGTGGACGACCTCCTGTCGCGCGCGGCGCTCAACGCCCTGTCGCTGGCGCGCAAGGCCGGCGAGATCGTGGCGGGCTACGCCAAGGTCGAGGCGGCGCTCAAGGGCGGCTCCGTCATTGCGCTGGTCCAGGCCAGCGACGGCGGCGAGGATGGAACGAACAAGCTCGCGGCCTTGGCGCGGGCGCGGTTCGGCGATGACGGCGGGTGCCGGATCGTCCGGGCCTTCGAGTCGGCTCAATTGGATTTGGCATTGGGTCGGTCAAATGTGATACATGCTGCACTGCTTGCAGGCGGGGCGGCCCGGAATGCGCTGGATCGGATCGATGATCTCGCGCGCTACCGGGCGGGTTTCGAGGAAACGTCGAGTGGCGGTGTCGGCAATGCGGTGATCCAGGACTGAAGGCGATATGAGCGAAACGAAAAATCCGGGCGACAAGACAATCAGCGTTGAACGAAAGACCCTGGGCCTGAAGCGCTCCGGCGTGGAGCAGGGGACCGTGCGTCAGAGCTTCTCCCATGGCCGCACCAAGGCCGTCGTGGTCGAGAAGAAGAAGCGCCGTGTGGTCGTTCCGGGCCAGGAAGGCAAGCCGGAGGCGGAAGCCGAGGCGCCGGTCAAGCCGGCCCCGCGTCCGTCGCAGACCGAGCGCCAGCCGGAATCCCAGCGCGTCGCGCCGAAGCCCGACAGCGCCGCTCAGCGCCGGAACGCGCCGTCCGGGCAGCGCCAGCGTGGCGGCAACATCCTGCGCACCCTGACCGATGACGAGGCCGCGGCCCGTCAGGCCGCGCTGCGCGAAGCGCAGCAGCGCGAGGTCGAGGAGCAGAAGCGCCGCGTCGAGGAAGAGCGCCGCCGCGCCGAAGAGGAAGCCCGACGCAAGGTCGAGGAAGCCGAGCGCGCCAAGCGCGAGGCGGAAGAGGAAGCCCGCCGCGCGAAGGAGGCCGCCGAGGCCGCCGCCGCCGCGCCGGAACCCCAGCCCGAGCCCGAAGCCGCCCCCGAGACGGTCGCGCCGGCCGCCAGGGCCGCCCCTGCGGGCGATGCCGAGGCGCGCAAGCCGGCCGCCGCGGGCGATGCCGACGGCCGCAACAAGACCGTCAAGCCGGTGAAGCGGGCCAAGCCCGCGCCGACGCGCACGCCGAGCCGTGGTGGCGACGACCGTCGCCGTTCCAAGCTGACGATCGCCGCCGCGACGGGCGACGACGAGGGTCGCAGCCGTTCGCTCGCCTCGCTGCGCCGCCGCCGCGAGAAGGAAAAGCGCGCCGGCCAGCAGGTCGTGCGCGAGAAGATCTCGCGCGAGGTCGTGCTGCCCGAGGCGATCACCATCCAGGATCTCGCCAACCGCATGGCGGAGCGGGCCGTCGACGTCATCAAGCTGCTGATGAAGCAGGGCCAGATGCTCAAGATCAACGACGTGATCGACGCCGACACGGCGGAGCTGATCGCCGAGGAGATGGGCCATACGGTCAAGCGCGTGTCGGAGGCCGATGTCGAGGAAGGTCTGTTCTCGACCGAGGATCCGGCCGACACCCTGAAGCCCCGCGCGCCCGTCGTCACCATCATGGGTCACGTCGACCACGGCAAGACGTCGCTGCTCGACGCGCTGCGCAACACCAAGGTGGTGGCCGGCGAGGCCGGCGGCATCACCCAGCACATCGGCGCCTATCAGGTCGAGAAGGACGGCAACAAGATCACCTTCATCGACACGCCGGGCCACGCCGCCTTTACCCAGATGCGGGCCCGTGGCGCCAAGGCGACGGATATCGTCATTCTGGTGGTGGCCGCCGACGACGGCGTCATGCCGCAGACGAAGGAGGCGATCGCCCACGCCAAGGCGGCCGACGTGCCGATCATCGTGGCGATCAACAAGATCGACAAGCCGGCGGCCGATCCGACGCGCGTGCGCACGGAACTGCTGCAGGACGAGATCGTGGTCGAATCCATGGGCGGCGACGTCATCGAGGTCGAGGTGTCCGCGCTCAAGGGCACCAACCTCGACAAGCTGCTGGAGATGATCCTGCTGCAGGCCGAGGTTCTCGAACTCAAGGCCAATCCGGACCGCACGGCGGAAGGCATCGTCATCGAGGCGAAGCTCGACAAGGGCCGCGGCCCCGTCGCGACCGTCCTGGTCCAGAAGGGCACGCTCAACGTCGGCGACATTCTGGTGGCCGGCGCCGAGTGGGGCCGCGTGCGCGCCATGCTCGACGAGAACGGCCAGCAGGTGAAGGACGCCGATCCGTCCAAGCCGGTCGAGGTGCTCGGCTTCCAGGGCACGCCGGAGGCCGGCGACATGGTGGCCGTGGTCGAGAACGAGGCCCGCGCCCGCGAGATCGTGGAGTACCGTCAGCGCCAGAAGCGCGAGAAGGCCTCCGTGGTCCAGACCGGCGCGCGCGGCTCGCTCGAGCAGATGATGAACCGTCTCCAGGAGACCGGGCACCAGGAGTTCCCGCTGGTCATCAAGGGCGACGTGCAGGGCTCGGTCGAGGCGATCGGCGGCGCGCTGGACAAGCTCGGCACCGACGAGGTCAAGGCGCGCATCCTGCATGCCGGCGTTGGCGGTATCACCGAGAGCGACGTCACCCTGGCGGCGGCGTCCGGCGCTCCGATCATCGGCTTCAACGTGCGTGCCAACAAGCAGGCGCGCGAGGCGGCCGAGCGCGAAGGCATCGAGATCCGCTACTACAACATCATCTACGACCTGGTGGATGACGTGAAGGCGGCCATGTCGGGTCTGCTGTCGCCGGAACGCCGCGAGACCTTCCTTGGCAATGCGGAGATCCTCGAGATCTTCAACATCACCAAGGTCGGCAAGGTGGCCGGTTGCCGCGTGACCGAGGGCACCGTGGAACGCGGCGCGGAAGTGCGCCTGATCCGCGACGACGTCGTGATCCACGAGGGCAAGCTCGGTACGCTGAAGCGCTTCAAGGACGAGGTGAAGGAAGTTCAGTCGGGTCAGGAATGCGGCATGAACTTCGAGAACTATCAGGACATGCGCCCGGGCGACGTCATCGAGTGCTACCGGGTGGAAGAGGTGGCGCGGACGCTGTAAGCCCGTTGCCGACTGGGTGTCGCGCCGGCGGACCGTTTCGCCGGCGCCTGCCGTTCGGCGGCCGGTCGGCATGTCCCGGCCCGTCCGCCGGAACCGCGCCCGAGCAAGCTTGAGCCCGAACATTCTGGCGCCCGAAAAATCTTGGATCGCATCATGAGTCAGTCTAGCAGGACGCCGGCCGGCATGCCCTCGCAACGCCAGTTGCGGGTCGGCGAGGTCGTGCGCAAGGAAGTGTCGGAGATCCTGTCGCGCGGCACCCTTTCGGACCCGGCGCTCGACGGCGCCATCGTGTCCGTTCCGGAAGTGCGCATGACGCCGGATCTGAAACTCGCGACCTGCCTGGTGATGCCGCTCGGCGGGCGCAACGCCGACGCCGTGGTCACCGGCCTCAACCGCAGCGCCCGCGTCATTCGCCGCGAGCTGGCCCGGCGCATGACCATGAAGTTCCTCCCCGATCTTCGGTTCGTGCTCGACACGAGGTTCGACGACGACGACCGGATCACCTCGCTGCTCGAGCGCCCCGAAGTGCGCCGCGACGTGGCGCCCGGTGACGACGCATCCGACGACGACACGCCCGACGACAACCGATAAGACACGATGGCACGGCGCAAGAAGACGAACCGCAACGCGATCGACGGCTGGCTGGTGCTCGACAAGCCCGTCGGCCTGACCTCCAACGACGCGTTGACGCGGCTGAAGAAGATCCTGCATCCGCAGAAGGTCGGCCATGCCGGCACGCTCGACCCGCTGGCGTCGGGCTGCCTGCCCATCGCCCTGGGCGAGGCGACCAAGACCGTGTCCTTCGTCATGGACGGGCGCAAGGTCTATCGCTTCGCCGTGCGCTGGGGCATCGAGACGGAGACCGACGACACGGAAGGCGCGGCGGTCGCGACCAGCGACACGCGGCCTTCGCCCGAGGAGATCCGGGCCGTGCTGCCGGAGTTCACGGGCACGATCCTGCAGGTTCCGCCGGCCTATTCCGCGATCAAGGTCGACGGCGAGCGCGCCTACGATCTGGCCCGCGCCGGCGAGACCGTCGAGCTTCAGCCGCGCGAGATCGATGTCCATCGGCTCGATCTGGTCGACTGCCCGGACGCCGATCACGCGGTCTTCGAGGCGGAATGCGGCAAGGGCACCTATGTGCGCGCCCTGTCGCGCGACATCGCGCGTCGCCTGTCGACGCGCGGCCACGTCACGGAGCTGCGGCGTCTGGTCGTCGGCCCGTTCGACGAGGAAGACATGATTCCGCTGGCAACGGTGGAAGACTTGGGGCAATGTGCGCCCGGCGGAGGCCTCTCGGAGGCCCACGCATCCCTGATCCTGCCTGTGGCGACCGCGCTGGACGACATCCCGGCGCTGGCCGTTTCCAGGCAAGATGCCGCCCGTCTCCGCAAGGGGCAGGGCGTTTTGTTGCGCGGGCGCGATGCCCCTGCGTTCAGCGGTCTCGTTTCGGTGTCCTCTCTCGGTGAGTTGGTGGCGATCGGCGAGATCGAACGCGGGGAACTGTTGCCCCGGCGCGTCTTCAATCTTGCCGCGCCCACCGGCGCGGCCGATTTCGAAAGGATCTGACCGATGTCGATCACCGCGGAACGCAAGGCGGAACTGATCAAGGAATATGGTGCCAAGGACGGGGATACCGGCTCTGCCGACGTGCAGGTCGCCATCCTCACCGAGCGAATCACCAATCTGACCGAACACTTCAAGAGCCACGGCAAGGACAACCACTCCCGCCGCGGTCTGCTGAAGATGGTCAGCCAGCGCCGGTCGCTGCTGGACTACCTGAAGCGCACCGACGAGGCCCGCTACCGGGACCTGATCAAGCGTCTGGGTCTGCGCCGCTAAGACCCACGGTTAAGGCGCGGTGTCCGAAAGGGCGCCGCGTTTTTGCCAGGGGCATGAGGTGTGACGGTCATGGGGCAGGATAGCAGGGGATTTGAGATCGAAGGATTTGCGCGGCGGCCGAGCCGCCTGGACCGGTCTCGAATCTCCCGCTGTCTTGCCCGTGGCGCGTCCCTAGGGTGACGCGAGGGGCCCGATGCCCGTTGCGTCGCCAGAAGTTGGCCCGCGCCGCGCGCCGCCCCGCCGGGTCGGTGCGCGGGCACAAGAAAACGTAGGATAGACAATGTTCGATATTCATCGCGTGGAAGTCGAGTGGGGCGGTCGTCCGCTGACCCTCGAAACGGGCAAGGTGGCCCGCCAGGCCGACGGCGCCGTGCTGGCGACCTATGGCGAGACCAAGGTGCTGGCCACCGTCGTGGCGGCCAAGGAGCCGAAGCCGGGCCAGGATTTCTTCCCGCTCACCGTGAACTACCAGGAAAAGGCCTTCGCGGCCGGCAAGATCCCCGGCGGCTTCTTCAAGCGCGAAGGGCGTCCCTCGGAGCACGAGACGCTGACCTCGCGTCTCATCGACCGTCCGATCCGTCCGCTCTTCGTCGACGGCTTCAAGTGCGACACCCAGGTGATCATCACCGTGCTGTCGCATGACATGGAGAACGCGCCGGACATTCTGGCGATGGTCGCCGCCTCGGCGGCGCTGACCATTTCGGGCATTCCCTTCATGGGCCCGATCGGCGGCGCGCGCGTCGGCTACATCAACGGCGAGTATGTGCTCAACCCGTTCATCGACGACATGCCGGAATCCTCCCTCGACCTGATCGTCGCCGGCACCGGCGATGCGGTCCTGATGGTGGAGTCCGAGGCGAGCGAGCTCAGCGAAGAGATCATGCTGGGCGCGGTGATGTTCGGCCATGCCGGCTTCCAGCCGGTGATCGACGCGATCATCAAGCTGGCCGAGACGGCCGCGCGTCCGCCGCGCGAGCTGAACCTTCCGGATCACAGCGCTCTGGCCGAGCGCGTCAAGGCGCTGGCCTCCGACGACCTGACCGCGGCTTACGCGATCAGCGAGAAGACGGCCCGCAAGACCGCCGTCGACGCGGTCAAGGCCAAGGTTCTGGAGACGCTCGAGGCCGAGGCCGGCGAGGCGGGCATCGACAAGGTCGTCATCGGCGACCTGTTCAAGAAGACCGAGGCCGGCATCGTGCGCGGCGCCATCCTCGACAAGGGCGAGCGCATCGACGGTCGCGATCTCAAGACCGTGCGTCCGATCGTGTCGGAGGTCGGCATCCTGCCGCGTGCCCACGGCTCGGCGCTGTTCACCCGCGGCGAGACCCAGGCGCTGGCCGTCGCGACGCTCGGCACCAACGACGACGAGCAGTTCGTGGATGCGCTGGAAGGGACCTACAAGGCCACCTTCATGCTGCATTACAACTTCCCGCCCTACTCGGTCGGCGAGACGGGCCGCATGGGCTCGCCCGGCCGTCGCGAGATCGGCCACGGCAAGCTTGCGTGGCGCGCCGTGCATCCGCTGCTGCCGCCGCATCACGAGTTCCCCTACACGCTGCGCGTGGTGTCGGAAGTCACCGAGTCCAACGGCTCCTCGTCGATGGCGACCGTCTGCGGCACCTCGCTGGCGCTGATGGATGCCGGCGTTCCGCTCAAGGCGCCGGTCGCCGGTATCGCCATGGGGCTGATCAAGGAAGGTGAGAAGTTCGCCGTCCTGTCCGACATCCTCGGCGACGAGGACCATCTCGGCGACATGGACTTCAAGGTGGCCGGCACCACCAACGGCATCACCTCGCTGCAGATGGACATCAAGATCGCCGGCATCACCGAGGAAATCATGCAGGTCGCGCTCGATCAGGCGCGCGACGGCCGCATTCATATCCTCGGCGAGATGGGCAACGCCCTGTCGGAAGCCCGGGCCGAGCTCGGCGAACACGCTCCGCGCATCGAGGTCATGAAGATCCCGGTGGACAAGATCCGCGAAGTGATCGGCTCCGGCGGCAAGGTGATCCGCGAGATCGTCGAGAAGACCGGCGCCAAGGTCAACATCGAGGACGACGGCACGGTCAAGATCGCGTCGGCCGACGGCAAGGCGATCAAGGCGGCGATCAACTGGATCAATTCCATCGCCGCCGAGCCGGAAGTCGGCATGATCTACGAGGGCCGCGTGGTGAAGACCGTGGACTTCGGCGCCTTCGTGAACTTCTTCGGCGCCAAGGACGGTCTGGTCCACATCTCGCAGCTCGCCCCGCAGAAGGTCGCCAAGACCACCGATGTGGTCAAGGAAGGCGACAAGGTGTGGGTCAAGCTGATGGGCTTCGACGAGCGCGGCAAGGTGCGCCTGTCGATGAAGGTCGTCGATCAGGACACCGGCAAGGAAATCGAGAACGCGTAACGGCGTGAGGCGCCGCCCGGCGGCGCCGCGCACCCGCGACACTGATACGGGCCGGATCCGCAAGGATCCGGCCCGTTTCGTTTCAGGGTTTTGTCCGGCAGGGGCCCCCGTGCAGGCAAGGGCCCGGCGCATGTCCGTGAATTCGGCTGGCGGCGGGAGTGCGCGCCGCGTCAGCGGGCGCCGCTGCTGGCGCGGCGCCGGTCGTCGTC
This sequence comes from Stappia sp., assembly GCF_040110915.1. NCBI lineage: Bacteria > Pseudomonadati > Pseudomonadota > Alphaproteobacteria > Hyphomicrobiales > Stappiaceae > Stappia > Stappia sp. Next base: position 4,269,042 of record NZ_CP157793.1, read on the forward strand.
GCGCGACAGCGGGCGCAGCAGGTCGCGCAACCCGTTCTCCGGCATCGGTCGGCCCAGGTGATAGCCCTGGATCAGCGTGCAGCCCAGCGATTCGAGCTGGCGGCACTGCCCTTCGGTCTCCGCGCCCTCGGCGATCACCCGGATGCCGAGCCGGGCGGCCATGACCGTCACCGCCTCGACCAGCGCGCGGTCGTCCGGTTCGGTCTCCAGATCCTGCACGAAGCTGCGGTCGATCTTCAGCGTGTCGATGGGGAAGCGCTTGAGGTTGCTGAGCGAGGAATAGCCGGTCCCGAAATCGTCCAGCGCCAGGTGGACGCCGAGCGCGCGCACCGCGTGCAGGGCATCGATGGGGTCCGCGCCGCCCTCGTCGAACATCACGCTTTCGGTGATCTCCAGATGCAGGCAGTCGGCGGGCATGCCGGTGCGCGCCAGCGTGTGGCGCACCTGCTCGACGAACTGGGGCGCGCGGCACTGGCGCGGCGAAACGTTCACGCTGATCATCGGAAGGTCCAGCCCGGCGTCGCGGCAGGAGGTGAAGAAGCGGCAGGCTTCCTCCAGAACCCACAGACCGAGCGGCACGATCAGGCCGGTGTCCTCGGCAATCGGGATGAACTCGGCCGGCGAATAGCGGCCGGTTTCGGGATGATCCCACCGCACCAGCGCCTCGCAGCCGACCACCGTGCGCCGGGTGACGTCGACCACGGGCTGATAGTGCAGCGTGAGGCCGCCCATCTCCAGCGTCCGTCGCAGGGCGCTCTCGATCTCCAGCGCCCGGGCCACGGCCTCGTTCATCTGCCGCGAGAAGAAGCGCAGCTTGTTCCCGCCTTCGGCCTTGGCATGATACATCGCCGTATCGGCCTGACGGAGCAGGATTTCGTCGTCGTCGCCGTCGCTTGGGCACACGGTGATGCCGATGCTGGCGGTCGTGAAGATCTCCAGACCGCCGCCGACGACGACGGGCTGTGCGATGATCTGCAGGATGCGGGACGCCTGCAGCTCGACCTCCCAGATGTTGCGCGCGCCGTTCACGATGATGGCGAATTCGTCGCCGCCGAGGCGGCCGACCGTGTCGCCGTCATCCAGCACCGAGGCGATGCGCTCGGCGGTCGCCTGGATCAGTTCGTCGCCGCTCTTGTGACCGAGGCTGTCGTTGACCGTCTTGAAGCGGTCGAGATCTAGGAACAGGAGCGCGACGAGGCTGCCGCTGCCCTGTGCATGGGCGATCGACTGCACCAGGCGGTCGCGGAACAGGTTGCGGTTCGCAAGTCCCGTGAGGGCGTCGAAATTCGCCTGCCGGACGATGAGCTCTTCCTGACGCTTGCGTTCGGAGATATCGGCCGCGGTCATGTAGAAGGCCTCCTGGCCGTTCCAGCGGATCTGGCGAACGTGCAGTTCCAGCCACAGGCTGTTGCCGTCCTTGCGCACGCCGCGCGCCTCATAGACCTGCGGCGCGGAAGAGCCCGACCGCCGCGCTTCGTAATAGGCGGTCATGCGCTCCCATTCGTCCTGTCGGAAGAGGTCGAGGATGCTGGCCGAGATGAGCGTGTCCCGGTCCTCCGGCGCGTAGCCGAGAATTTCCAGGAGGGCCGCGTTGACATAGAGGAGCTTGCCATCCTTGTGGATGCCGACGCCGTGCAGCGACCCCTCGATCAGCGAGCGGAACTGTGCGTCCGTCTCCCGCAGGTCCTCGAAAGCGTCCTGCAGCGCGAACCCGACCTTGTTGAACTCCTTGACGTTTCCGGGAAGGTAGGTGATCTCCGAGGCCTCGCGGCCGACCTTCTTGGCATAGCCGACGAGGCGCTCCAGCGCCGGGCTTGTGAAGCGGTGCAGCACATAGGCGGCGACCAGCGAGGCGGCGACGACGTAAAGCAGGAACGGTGCGAAGAGGTCCCGATAGGTCGCACGAATGTTCTCGATGGTTTCGCCGGGACGGCCGGTCACCACATAGGTGCGTCCGCCCGCGAGGCTGTCGATCAGATCGCTGCGGATGAAAAGCCGTTCGTCGACAAGCTCGTGCCGGTCTTGCGCCAGCCGGTCGAGAATCTCCCCGAGGTCGGGGCGCTCGCGCAGCGGGCCGAGACTCGCGATCGGGACGTCGTCGTGCACCAGGAGCGCGTCGTCGGTGTCCACGGCGGAGGACAGCTCGCCCATCAGCGAAATCGCGTCATTGAGCACGAAGCCGCCGATGAGATAGCCGAGCACGCGGCCGTCGAGATCGTCCACGATGGGTAGCGCCTGGGCGGCGATCACCACCGGCCCCGTGTCGCTCATGTGCTGGAAGAAGCGCCACACCCCGTTTGTCATGCGGGTGCGGACGTCTGATGGCAGGACCCGCGCGGTATCGTAGACGGAGAAACTGCGGTCGACCCAGCCCGGCTCGCCCGGCCGGTCGATCATCAGGAGTTCCAGCCGCGCGCCCAGCGGGTGGTTGATGGCCTCGTCGATCTGCCGCGCGACCGACGTCCGGTTGCCGGACCACAGCGCGCGACGCAGCGCCCGGTTTTCGGCCAAGCCGCGCATGTAGGTGTCGAGCCGGCTCAGATACTGGTCGACGACGAGGCGGACGAGCGTCTGTTCCTTGGCCGCGAAGCGCTGCAATTCGCGATCGGCAATCGACAGCGAGCCGACGAAGCTGATCGTGAACAGGGCCGCCGAGGTCGTCAGCAGGGCAATGGCGAACAGGCCCAGCACGAACCGGTTGAAGCTCACTTCCTTTCGGGCGCGCTTCACCGTCATTGCGAGTACCGGAAGGCGCGGCGCTTGAGCGCGGCCAGTTGCTCGGGCGCAAGATCCGGTGTGACCAGGGCGAAGTCCCCGGAGTAGACCTGCGGCACCTCGTCGCCGCGACCGGCGAGATCGAGCGCGATCGCTTCGGCCATGGCAACGCCGTTGTCGTCGTTCATGCGCATCACGGTCGCCTCGAGCGCGCCCGTCGCGACAAGGTCGAGTTCGGCGATTCCGCCGCCCCAGCCGTTGAGGCGCACGTCGCGGGTCCTGTCGAGTTCGCGCAGGGCATCGACCGCGCCGAGCGCGATGTCGGTTGCACAGGCATAGATGAAATCGACCTCGGGGTGGCGACGCAGCAACGATTCGGTCGCCTCGCGCGCGTTCTCGCGGTCGAAGCCGACATAGTAGGAGGCGACGATCTCGGTCTTGGCGCGCGAGAGCGCCGCAGAGCGGAAGGTGTCGCCCCTTGCGCTGCTGACGTAGCCCCTCGGCCCGTAGAGGATGGCGATCTTCTTCGGCGCGTCCTCGCCGGACAGGATGTGGTCGATCAGCAGGCGCGTGCCCTCGGCATGGTCGAAGCCGACATAGAGGAAGGGTTGCGACTGGCGCCAGGCGCGCAGCGGCGTGGTGACGTTCTGCAGGATCACCTTCGGCCGGCCGCGGGCGATCAGGCGCTCGATGATCACCCGGTGACGGAAGGCGTCCAGCGTGAAGATCAGATAGTCGGGATCCTGCCGCAACGCGTCGTTGATCAGCACCGCCTGACGGCGGACTTCGCTGCCGGGTCGCGTGAAATGCGTGTCGATGACATGGGGGACGCCAAGCGCCGTCAACCGGGCTTCGAGGGAGCTGACGCTGCGCCGCCAGTAATCCGAGGCCTGGATGCCGGGATAGACGACGGCGATGCGCGCCGGCCGGTCGAGATCCACGTTCACCGGCGCGGGCGTTCCGACGACCCGCTCCGAAAACGAATGCGTCAGGCCGGCTTGCGCGGGGTGTTGCTCGATAAAATTACGTAGGGTCCAGTAGTCGGAAAGCGAAATCGAGTCCGCCCGTGCCGCGCCCGCGTGGACGAAGAAGAGCAACACGGTAAAGATGATCGCACAGTGTTTACTACGATATTTTGTTAACACATCGTAACTCGCGATTGACTCGCATTGTGGGAACGATGAAACACCGCGCATGCAAATTCAAGTCGTAAAGCTCGGCTATATGTTTCTACTGACTGTATTTCTCGCCTGGGTTGCGTCTTCCGCGAGGAGCTCTTGCCGTCGCCGGGCGTGGCGGGGATGACGCGGGGCGGCGCCGGCGTTGCGTGCCGGCGCGAACCTGATATACCGCGGGCACGATCAAGCCGGGGACGAGCGATATGACGATGCGTCTTGCTGTGGTGGGGGCGGCCGGACGGATGGGCGGGGCCCTGATCCGGGCGGTCACCGAGATGGACGGAGTGGAACTGTGCGGCGCCGTCGAGCGCGCCGGCGCCGAGGCGATCGGTGCCGACGCCGGCGTCGTGGCGGGGATCCCGCCGCTCGACATTCCCGTGACCGACGATCCCCTGCCGGTTTTCGCCGCCGCCGACGGCGTGCTCGACTTCACGGCCCCGTCCGCGACCCGGGGCTTCGCGGAGCTTGCCGCCCAGGCCCGCTGCGTTCATGTGATCGGCACCACCGGCATGACGGAGGAGGACGTCGAGGCGATCCGTCCGGCGGCGCGCCATGCCCGTCTCGTCAAGTCCGGCAACATGAGCCTCGGCGTCAATCTTCTGGCCGCGCTGGTGCGCCGGGCGGCGGCCGCGCTCGACGAGGATTTCGACATCGAGGTGCTGGAGATGCACCACCGCCACAAGGTCGATGCGCCGTCCGGTACGGCGCTGCTGCTCGGCGACGCGGCGGCGGCGGGACGCGGCATCGATCTGGCCGGGCACAGCGTGCGCGTGCGCGACGGCATCACGGGGGCGCGCGAGCGCGGCGACATCGGCTTCGCCACCCTGCGCGGCGGCTCGGTGATCGGCGATCACAGCGTGATCCTGGCGGGGCCGCTGGAAACGCTGACACTGTCGCACCACGCGCAGGATCGCAGCATTTTCGCGCGCGGCGCCGTCAAGGCCGCGCTCTGGGCCCGCGACAGGAAGCCGGGCCTCTATTCGATGGCGGACGTCCTCGGTCTCGCCGACTGACGCGCCGCCTGTCATCCCCTCGGAGTAACGTCGACATGGAACATCTTCTCGTGCTCGTCCGTCACGGGCAAAGCGACTGGAACCTGAAGAACCTCTTCACCGGCTGGAAGGATCCGGACCTGACGGAGAAGGGGGTCGACGAGGCCCGGGGCGCCGGGCGGAAGCTGAAGGACCTGAAGCTCGATTTCGATCTCGCCTTCACCTCCGAGCTGTCGCGGGCGCAGCGCACGCTGTCGCTCATCCTGGAGGAGCTGGGCCAGACGGGTCTGGAGACGATCCGTGACCAGGCGCTGAACGAGCGCGACTACGGCGATCTCACCGGCATGAACAAGGACGAGGCGCGCGAGAAGTTCGGCGAGGAGCAGGTCCATGTCTGGCGCCGCTCCTTCGACGTGCCGCCGCCGGGCGGGGAAAGCCTGAAGATGACGGCCGAGCGCGTGCTGCCCTACTACCGCCGCGAGATCCTGCCGCAGGTGCTCGCGGGCAAGCGGGTGATCGTCGCCGCCCATGGCAACTCGCTGCGCGCGCTGGTGATGGAACTCGAGGGGCTGAGCCCGGACGAGATCCTCAAGCGCGAGCTGGCGACCGGCGCGCCGCTCGTCTACCGGCTGACGGACGAGGGCAAGGTCGCCTCCGTGCAGGACCTGGCCGACTGACGGCGCTTTCCGCCGCGCCGGGACCGCGGCGGCGCGGATACAAAGACGGGCGCGATCCGGAATGGAGCGCGCCCGTTTTCTTGAAAAGCCCCGGCAGACACGCCGTGGTAAAGGCGCCGGCCCCAGAAAACGGCCCCGCGCACCGGAACCGGTCGTGTCAGAGCGCGAAGCCCTGCTGTTCGGCCACCTGCCGCAGCGAGCGTTCGGGGCGCGCGCCGACGTGGCGGATCACCTCGGCCGCGCACAGGCACCCCAGTTCCGCCGACATGGCGTGGTCGTAGTCGCGCGACAGGCCGAGCAGGAAGCCGGCGGCGAACAGGTCGCCCGCGCCGGTGAGATCGACGACATCCTCGACCTTTTCCGCCGCCACATGCACGGTGTTTTCCCGGCCGATGGCCATCGCGCCGTTCTCGCCCATGGTCAGCGCGGTGAGCGCGCAGTCCTTGCGCACGCTGTCGATGGCGGTGTCGAGATCCGCCGTCTCGTAGAGCGCCTTGAGTTCATGTTCGTTGGCGAAGAGCACGTCGATGGTGCCGTCGCGCATCATGCCCAGGAACTCGGAGCGGTAGCGGTCGACGCAGAAGCTGTCGGACAGCGTCAGGCTCACCTTGCGCTTGTGCGCATGCGCGATCTCGGCGGCCTTGAGGAAGGCTTCCTTCGCGCCGGGCGGGTCCCAGAGGTAGCCTTCCATGTAGGTGATGGCGGAGGCGGCGACCTGGTCGGCGTCGATGTCGTCCGGCGACAGTTCGACACAGGCGCCGAGATAGGTGTTCATCGTGCGCTCGCCGTCCGGCGTGATGAGGATCATCGAGCGCGCCGTGGGCGGGCCGTCGGTCAGCGCCGGCGTGTCGAAGGCGACACCGGTTCCGGTCATGTCGTGGCGATAGGCGGTGCCGAGTTCGTCTTCCGCGATCTTGCCGAAATAGGCGCTCGCGCCGCCGAGCTGGGCGATGCCGGCGGCCGTGTTGCCGGCGCTGCCGCCGGAGATCCGGGTGGTCTGCCCCATCTTTGCGTACAGGCGGACCGCCTCCTCGGTGTCGATCAGCCGCATCGAGCCCTTGATCAGGTTCTCCGCGACCAGGAAATCCTCTTCCACATGCGCGAAGACGTCGCAGATGGCGTTGCCGATGCACAGGGCGTCGAAGCGGGGCAAGGTCATGTCGTGATCGTATCCTCGGTTGTGTCTCAGATACCCGGCGTCGGCCGCAGGGCGCGGTTGGCTTCCGGTTCGCTGATCTTCTGGCGGAACGGGTCCGCGCGGTAAACACCCAGAAGCTTGAATTCGGCGGAGAAGAACTTCAGCTCCTCCAGCGCCAGCGACACGCTGCGCTCGTCCGGGTGCCCCTCGACGTCGGCATAGAACATCGAGGCGAAGAACTGTCCCTCGAGCTGATAGGATTCCAGCTTGGTCATGTTGACGCCGTTGGTGGCGAAGCCGCCGAGCGCCTTGTACAGGGCTGCCGGCACGTTGCGCACCCGGAACACGAAGGTGGTGATGACGCCGGGGCCGTTGTTCGCCGCGCGCAAGGCTTCGCGCGACAGGATGAGAAAGCGCGTGGTGTTATGCGCCTCGTCCTCCACGTCGCGGCGCAGGATGTCGAGCCCATAGGCCTCCGCCGCGAGTTCGGGGGCGAGCGCGGCCGCCGTGGGGTCTCCGCGTTCCGCGATCTGGCGCGCGGAGCCGGCCGTGTCCGCGCCGATGACCGGCTTGAGGCCGAGCTCGCGGATGATCTTGCGGCACTGGCCGAGCCCCATGACGTGGCTCTGCACGCTCTTCAGATCCTCGAGCCGCGCGCCGGGCAGGCCCATCAGCTGGAAGCGGATCGGCAGGAAATATTCGCCGATGATCTGCAGCGAGGATTGCGGCAGCAGGTTGTGGATGTCGGCGACCCGTCCGGCGACGGAGTTTTCGACCGGGATCATGCCGAAATCCGCCTCGCCGCTTTCAAGGGCCGTGAAGCAGTCCTCGAAGGTGGCGCAGGGCACCGCCTCGTAGTCGGGATAGACGTTGCGGCAGGCGGTGTGCGAGTTCGCACCGTATTCGCCCTGGAAGACGATTTTCTTGTTGGTGGTCATGGGCTGCATCGCGCTCAGCAAGAGGTTGGGTGGCGGGCGGCGAGCACCGCGCGCACGGCGGCGAGGTCGGCGGGCGTGTTGACGTCCATCGGGGTGCTGTCGACCAGCGAGACGTCGATGCGCATGCCCGCTTCGAGCGCGCGCAACTGCTCCAGCTTCTCGCGCAGCTCCAGTGGCGAGGGCGGCAGCGAAACGAAACGCGCCAGCGCCGCCCGGCGATAGGCGTAGATCCCGATGTGCTGATAAAGCGGACCCGGTCCGTGCGGGGCGGTGGCGCGGGTGAAATAGAGCGCGCGCAGCCGGTCTTCGCCGACCTGCGTGCCCACCGCCTTCACCGCGCCGTGGTCGGAGCGCAACGCCGGGTCGCGGATTTCCGTCGCGATCGTGCCGATGTCGACGGCCGGATCGGCAAGCGGCGCGAAGGCCGCGCGCAGGGCCTCCGGTTCGATCAGCGGCACGTCGCCCTGGAGGTTGAGGACCACATCAAAGCGCCCGTCCGCGTCGAAGGCGGTCGCGGCGGCGTGCACCCGGTCGGAGCCGCTGGCAAGCTCCGGCGGGGTGAGGACGGCCTCGCCGCCGGCCGCCTCGACCGCGGCCTTGATCCGCGCGTCGTCGCAGGCGACCAGGACCGGGCCGATGTCGGCGGCGCGCGCCTGGTCCAGCACATGCACGATCATCGGCCGGCCGTGAATGTCGGCGAGCGGCTTGTCGGGCAGGCGGGTGGCGGCCATGCGCGCGGGAATGACGACGAGGGCGCGTGTCATGCAAGCCGGCTCCCGGCCTGCGGCCGGTCTTCGGCGGGCAGGAAAAACGAAGGGTCCATATGTCTCATGAAAAGCCCTTTTAAACCTATGGACACGAGCGTCAAAAACTTTGTAGTTTCCGGCGACTTTTTCACCACGCGACGCGTTGCGGGGGGCCGTCAGACGCGCGCCAGCCACGACCGATGGAGTTGGAGCGAGCGGGAATGAATTCTGCAAAGCTAAACATGATTGCCGGCGCCGTCCTGTCCGTCCTTTTGCTGACGATGGGTCTCGGTGTCCTTTCCGATATCGTTTTCGCTCCGCAGACGCCGGAGAAACCCGGATACGAGATCGTCGTGGCCGACGCCGAGGGCGGGGCGACCGAGGAGGCGGCCGAGGAGCCGCAGGTCGAGCCGATCGCCGTGCGGCTGGCGAGCGCGTCGGCGGCGGACGGCGAGAAGCTGGTGCGGGCCTGCGCCGCCTGTCATGCCTTCGAGCAGGGCGGCCCGAACAAGGTCGGCCCGGTGCTGTGGGATGTGGTCGGGCGCACGCCGGGCGGCGTCGACGGCTTCCGCTACTCCGGCGCCATGACCGCCTACGGCGAGGACAAGGGCGAGTGGACCTACGAGGGGCTCGACAACTTCCTGGCCGGCCCGGCGGATTACATCGACGGCACCTCGATGAGCTACCGCGGTCTGCGCAAGCCGGAAGACCGCGCCAACATGATCGCCTATCTGCGCTCGCTGTCGGAAGATCCGCGTCCGCTGCCGGAGCCCGCCGCGGCGGAGTGACCCGGTCGGGCGACCCCGGCCCTTGCCGCCGGGAGGCCGTGGGAAACGCAGGATGAGACTGGAAGGCCGGGTTCGCCCGGCCTTCTTGCGTTCGGCCAGAGCGCAGTTGGTGCGGTCATTCCGCAGAGGTGCAATGGCGGCGCTTCCCTCTCGGTGGGTGGCGTGCCTCGTCCGGTTGTGATGAGTAAACTTAAGATTGTGCCGGGTCGTGCGGCAAGGCCCGGGGCGGGAAACTCTTCCGCTTCTCGCTTCGCGGGGCCTAGATGTTTTGCCGAGGGCCAGTTGATTCCCGGTCGTATACGTAGAATAAATCATTCTAGACGATGACTGTGTTGTCGGAAGCGCCGGCAAGTGTGGACGCACCGCTCCCGGTGCCGGCCGCCCGATGTTTCGCTTTCCGCGCCATGCCGTCGGCTTTGCAACGGGATCGGCCTCGGGTGCGCGCCGCGTCGGGCCTCGCCGGCTCGATGCGCCCGGGTACACTGGCGCATGAAATACCGGCGCGTGGAAAACTGGCGCGTGGAATACCGGCGGGGGGAGCACCGCACCCCGGGAACACGACGCGCGGGACCGGCAAGGGACGTGAGTCCGATGAGGAGGATGAGGCGTTGCCCAAGACGGCATCGCAATCGGATATCGCCACGCAGCTCCGGACCGTTGGGGCGCGATGGGTCATCCTTGCGGTGGTCGCCGGCGTGCTGGCCCTTGGACTGGCGCTGACCGCCTATGTCGCCGGCATTCTGAACGACACCGCGCGCGAGTATCAGAAGAACAACGCGCTCGACCGCCTGTCGCAGCTCCGGGCCCGGATCGAGGGCGAAATCAACGCCACGATCTACATCGCGCAGGGCCTCGTCAGTTTCACCGCCATCAACATGGACCTGAACCAGCGGCAGTTCGCGCAGTTCGCCGCCGAGATCGCCGCCGTCGATCCCAACATCAAGGTGATCGCGCTGGCGCCGGACAATGTGGTGCGTTTCATCTATCCCCAGACGGGGAACGAGAAGGCGCTCGGCCTCGACTATCGCGAGAACGCGGCGCAATGGCCGGCGGTCGAACGCGTGATGCGGGAGCGGCGGACCATCGTCGCCGGGCCGGTCGACCTGGTGCAGGGCGGGCACGGGCTGATCGCGCGCTCTCCCATCCTTGTGCCGAGCCAGGAACTCGACGCGCGGGACGGGCGCGCCTACTGGGGCCTGGCCGCCATCGTGGTCGACACCGATGCGCTGTTCGCGCAGGCCGGCATCATGACCGAGGCCGGGGGCTATGCCTACGCCATTCGCGGCAAGGACGGGCTCGGAGCCGAGGGGGAGATGATCTTCGGCGATCCGGCGCTGTTCGACAGCGATGCGGTGACCCTCCCCGTGACCCTGCCGACGGGGAGCTGGCAGCTGGCCAGCCGCCCGGTGCGCGGCTGGGTGCGCATGTCGCAGGAAGGAAGCGTCGCGGTCGTCTTCGGTCTCGCGCTGACGCTGGTGATGGCGGCGCTCTCCGGCTTCGTGGTGCGCACCCAGCAGAGGGCCCGCGCGCTCGCCCTTCATGACGATCTTACGGGGCTTCCCAACCGGCGGCTCCTGATCGACCGCATGGAGCAACTGGCGTCGCTGAGCGAGCGCACCGGCATCGGCTTTCAGGTCTTTTTCATCGACGTCAACAGGTTCAAGCCGATCAACGACACCTTCGGCCACGCGGTGGGCGATCGGGTTCTGCGCGAGATCGGGGAGCGCCTGCGCGCCGAGACCCGGGAGTCCGACACCATCGCCCGGATCGGCGGCGACGAATTCGTCGTCGTTGTGCCGGGGCTGATCAATCACCCCGCCACGGCGGGGCTTGCCGAGCGGCTGCGCGGCATCGTCGACGAGCCGCTGCGGATCGACGAACACACCATCGTGCTGCGTGTCAGCGTCGGTTGGGCGACCTATCCCGATGACGCAACGTCGATTTCGGATATTCTCGCGCTGGCCGATCAGCGCATGTATCGCGAGAAGGATCGCGCCGCCTGAGGCGCCGGTTTGCTCCATTTGCGATTAAAGTTTCGTCATTTTACGCGCCGCGCCTGTCGGGACGGGCCTTGACCTCCTATTATAGGGCATCAGACCCTGGCCAGGGACCGCCGGCCGATACGGGCCGTCCGCCACTGTGCCAAGGGTGCCCAGGATCGCCGGCCGGTGCGGGCGGTCCGTCAGTGTGCCCAGGACCGCCGGTTTGTGCGGGCGGTCCGTCAGTGTGCCCAGGACCGCCGGCTTGTGCGGGCGGTCCGTCAGTGTGCCCAGGACCGCCGGCTTGTGCGGGCGGTCCGTCAGCGAGAAGGACGCGTGCGCCCCGCCATGACGAAGTCCCGTGCCATGACGATCTTCCGTTCGCCCGTTCCCGCCTGGCGCAGGGCGGCCCTTGCCGCTCTTGCCGTCGTCGCCCTCGCCCTGCCTTTCGCGGCCGTTGGCGCGGCCTCCGAGGTGCCCGCCTGGCGCCATGCGGCCGCCCTGAGCGGCGAGCCGAAGTATCCGCCGGACTTCCCGCATTTCGACTACGTCAACCCCGAGGCGCCCAAGGGCGGGACGGTCCGTCTCGCCGATTCGACCGGATTCGACACGCTCAACCCGATCCTGACCAAGGGCAATCCGGCGCCCGGCCTCGGCCTGATGTACGACACCCTGCTGGCGCCGGCCTTCGACGAAATCGACATCAACGCCGAATACGGCCTGATCGCCGAGGCCTTTCGCTATCCGGCCGATTACTCCTGGGTCGAATACCGGCTGAACCCGAAGGCGCGCTGGCATGACGGCGAACCGATCACGGTCGAGGACGTGATCTGGTCTTTCGGGAAGCTGACCGAGCTCAATCCGAGCCGCGCCTTCTACTATCGCCACGTGGAAAAGGCGGAGGCCGTCGGCGAGCGCACGGTACGCTTTACCTTCGACGGCGCCGGCAATCGCGAACTGCCGAAGATCGTCGGGCAGATGATCATCCTGCCGAAGCACTGGTGGGAAGGGACGGACGCCGACGGCAACCCGCGCGACATCTCCAGCGGCACGCTGGAACTGCCGCTCGGGTCGGGGCCCTATCGGCTGGAGGCGATCGAGGCGGGGCGCTATGTCCGCTATACCCGCGTCGAGGACTATTGGGCCGCCGACCACCCGGTGCGGATCGGGACCAACAATTTCGACGAGATCCGCTACGACATCTTCCGCGACCAGACCGTGCTGCTGCAGGCCTTCAAGGCCGACCAGTTCGACTTCCGCGCGGAAAACAGCGCCAAGAACTGGGCGACGGGCTACGACTTTCCGGCCGTCGAGCAGGGGCGCGTGGTGCTCGAGACCTTCCCCGACAAGGCACGCGGGGTGATGCAGGCCTTTGTCCTCAACCTGCGCCGCGCGCCCTTCGACGATGTGCGGGTGCGCCGGGCGATGAACCTGGTGTTCGACTTCGAGACGGCCAACAAGACGATCTTCTTCGATCAGTACAAGCGCACCTATTCCTATTTCTCCGGCACCTATCTGGCGTCCTCCGGCCTGCCCGAGGGCGAGGAACTGGAAATCCTGGAAAGCGTGCGCGATCTCGTGCCGGAACGGGTCTTCACGACCCCTTACGAAAACCCGGTCAACGGCGATCCGGCGAAGCTGCGCGAGAACATGCGCAAGGCGGTCGCGCTGCTCAAGGAGGCGGGCTACGAGCTGCGCGGGCGTCAGATGGTCAATGTCGAGACCGGCGAGCCGCTGGAGATCGAATTCGTCGACAACGACCCCAATTCCGAGCGCTACGTGCTTCCCTATGCGCGCAATCTGGAGCGCATCGGCATCAAGATGAGCCTGCGCGTCGTCGACACGCCGCAATACATCAACCGCATTCGCGAGCGCGATTTCGACGTAACCACGCTCGGCTGGGCCCAGTCGCTGTCGCCGGGCAACGAGCAGCGCGACTACTGGGGCAGCGAGGCGGCCGACCGGCCGCAGTCGGGCAATTACTCCGGCATCAAGGACCCGGGCGTCGATGCGCTGATCGAGAAGGTGATCTTCGCCGATGACCGCGAGACCCTGGTGGCCGCGACAAGGGCGCTCGACCGGGTGCTGATGGCGCATCAGTTCGTCGTGCCGCAGTGGTACATCGACGTGCACCGCACGGCGCGCTGGAACCGCTTCGGGCATCCCGACAACATCCCCCCCTATACCTACGGCTTCCCGACCATCTGGTGGTGGGACGCGGACAAGGCGGCGATGGCCGGAGACCAGGGATGAGCGGCGCCAGAGACGCATATGGTCCGCATGGTCCGCATGGAGGGGGGACGTCGGCGACCCGGCGCACCTTCCTGCTGGGCGCGACGGGCGCGCTCGCCGCGCTCGGCCTGCCCTGGTCCGGCGGCGCGGCGCGGGGCGCATCGGCGCGCCACGGTCTGTCGGTCTTCGGCGAACTGAAGTATCCGCCGGACTTTTCGGCCTTCGACTATGTCGATCCGGCGGCGCCCAAGGGCGGGCGCATGGTCTTCACCGCGCCGTCCTGGGCCTACAATCAGAACCCGCAGACCTTCAACAGCTTCAACACCTTCATTCTCAAGGGCGATGCGCCGCCGCGCATGGAGATGTGTTTCGACACGCTGATGGTGCGCGCCCTCGACGAGCCGGACGCGGTCTACGGTCTGGTGGCGGAAAGCGTGGAGGTGTCGGAGGACGGCAACACCTACGTCTTCAACCTGCGCCCCGAGGCGCGCTTTCACGACGATACGCCGCTGACGGCCGAGGACGTCGCCTTTTCGCTCATGACGCTGAAGGAGAAGGGGCATCCCGCCATCCGCCAGGCGATGGCGGAGGTTTCGGGTGCCGAGGTCCTGTCGCCGCAGCGCGTCGCGGTGCGTTTCACCGGCCGCCAGTCCCGCAAGGTGCCATTGTTCGTGACGAGCCTGCCGATCCTGTCGGCGGCCTATTACACGCGCTACGATTTCGAGCAGACGACGCTCACCGCGCCGCTTTCGTCGGGCCCGTATCGGGTGGGCGCGCATGAGGTCGGCCGATATATCGAGTATCAGCGGGTCGAAACCTGGTGGGCGAAGGACCTGCCGGCGGTGCGCGGGCAGTTCAATTTCGACCGGCTCCGGATCGAGTTCTACCGCGACCGCACGGCGGACTTTCAGGCCTTCACCAAGGGGGCGACGACCTATCGCGAGGAATTCACGGCAAAGACCTGGGCGACGGAGTACAATTTCCCGGCCGTGGAAGACGGACGCGTCATCCGCGAGGTGATCCCGGACGGGCGTCCCTCGGGCGGTCAGGGCTGGTTTCTCAACACGCGGCGGGAGAAGTTCGCCGACCCCCGGGTGCGTCAGGCGCTGGGCTATGCCTTCGATTTCGAGTGGACCAACAAGTCGCTCTTCTTCGGCGCCTACCGGCGCACCCAGTCGTTCTTCCAGAACTCGCCGATGTTCGCGGAAGGGCCGCCGTCGCCGGAGGAACTGGCGCTGCTGGAGCCCTGGCGCGACCGGCTGCCGCCGGAAGCCTTCGGCCCGGCGGTCCTGGCGCCCGTGTCCGATGGAAGCGGGTTCGACCGCAGCATGCTGCGCGAGGCCGACCGGCTGCTGTCGGCGGCCGGCTGCCGGCGCGACGGCACGACGCTGCTCACCCCCGACGGCGCGCCCTTCGAGTTCGAGATCATTTCCAACTCGCAGACCTTCGAGCGCGTTGCGCTGCCCTATGCCAAGAACCTCGGGCGACTCGGCATCACCTGCCGGTTCCGCGTCGTCGATCCGGCGCAGTTTCAGGCGCGGATGAACACGTTCGACTTCGACGCGGCCGCCCGCCGTTTTCCCCTGTCGGCGACGCTCGGGGAGGAAATCCGCCAGCTCTGGGGCTCGGCGGCGGCGGAGATGCCGGGCAGCAACAATCTTGCCGGGATCCGCTCGCCGGTCGTGGACGCGCTGATCGATGCCGCACTCACCGCGTCGACGCGCGCGGAGATGACGGTGGCGGCCCGCGCGCTCGACAGGGTGCTGCGGGTCGGGCACTACTGGGTGCCGCACTGGAACAAGCCCTCGCACACCGTCGCCATGTGGGACATCTTCGGCCGCCCGCCCGAGCCGCCACCTTATGATTTTCGCCCGGAAATCCACTGGTGGTTCGATGCGGACAAGGCGGAGCGCATCGACGTTGAATAGCCGGCCGCACGTCGGCATCATGGGCGAATCGCGTCGAGGCGAGAGATGCGGGCGCACAGGCGCAAAGGGCATCCCGCCGGTCCCGATCCGCTAGGCGCGACCGTGAACCGGGGAGCCGGAACCCGAGCTTCAAACCCGAGACGGACCTGGAACGGGTCCGCGACAGGTCCGACACCGAGACAGGTCCGACACTGAGACAAGTCTGACACCGAAGACGAGGACGAGCGAAACGATGGGCGCCTATATCCTGCGGCGGCTCCTGCTGATCGTGCCGACGCTCATCGGCATCATGGCGATCAATTTCGCCATCATCCAGTTCGCGCCGGGCGGACCGGTGGAGCGCGTGATCGCCCAGTTGCAGGGCACCGACGTGTCGGCCACCGCCCGCATTTCCGGCGGCGGCAGCGACTTCGCCGGCAGCGGCACGGAAGGCGGCGGCGGCGATGCCGCGACCTCCAGGTATCGCGGCGCGCAGGGTCTCGATCCGGAGTTCATCCGCGAGCTGGAAGAACAATTCGGCTTCGACAAGCCGCCGCTCGAGCGCTTCGTCACCATGCTGTGGGACTACGCCCGGTTCGACTTCGGCGAGAGCTACTTCCGCGATATCGCCGTGCTCGACCTGATCCTCGAGAAAATGCCGGTCTCGATCTCGCTCGGGCTGTGGATGACGCTGATTTCCTACACGATCTCGATCCCGCTCGGCATCCGCAAGGCGGTGCAGGACGGCACCCGCTTCGACGTGTGGACCTCCGCCGTCATCGTCGTGGGGTATGCGATCCCGGGCTTTCTCTTCGCCGTGCTTCTGATCGTGCTCTTCGCCGGCGGGTCCTTCCTCGACTGGTTCCCCTTGCGCGGCCTGACCTCGGAAAACTGGGACGAACTCTCCTGGCCGATGCGCATCGTCGACTATTTCTGGCATCTCGTGCTGCCGCTCACCGCCATGGTGCTGTCGGCCTTCGCCACCGTGACGCTTCTGACCAAGAATTCCTTTCTCGACGAGATCCGCAAGCAATACGTCCAGACCGCGCGCGCCAAGGGTCTGAGCGAGCGCCAGGTGCTCTACGGCCATGTCTTCCGCAACGCCATGCTGATCGTGATCGCCGGGTTTCCGGGCGCCTTCATCTCGTCGTTTTTCGCCGGCTCGCTGCTGATCGAGACGATCTTCTCGCTCGACGGGCTCGGGCTGCTCGGCTTCGAGGCGGTGATCAACCGCGATTACGCGGTGGTCTTCGCGACGCTGTTCATCTTCTCGCTGATGGGGCTTCTGGTGAACCTGATCTCCGACCTGACCTACACCTGGATCGATCCGCGCATCGATTTCGAAAGCCGGGAGGTGTGAGGCCATGGATCAGTCGCTGACCTCCGCCGGCGGGGACGGCGCGGCGCGGGCCTCCGCGGCGGGCGGACGCCCGACCGGCTGGCTGTCGCCGATCAACCGCCGTCGCCTGTCCAACTTCAAGAAGAACCGGCGCGGATTCTGGTCGCTGTGGATCTTCCTGGTGCTCTTCGGCCTGTCGCTGGTGGCCGAACTGCTGGTCAACGACCGGCCGATCGTCGTCGTCTACAACGGCGAGGTGCTGGCCCCGATCCTGGTCGACTATCCGGAGGAGAAATTCGGCGGCTTTCTGGCGGTGACCGACTATCGCGATCCCTTCATCCAGGAGGAGATCAACGCCAACGGCTGGATGCTGTGGCCGCCGATCCGCTACTCCTATCGCACCGTCAACAACGAGATCCCCGTGCCCGCCCCGGCGCCGCCGTCGTGGATGCTGGAGAAGGAGGAGCGCTGCGCGCGCTATCCGCTGGGGGCCGAGGATCCCAATTGCGTGATGGGCAACTGGAACTGGCTCGGCACCGACGACCAGGGCCGCGACGTGGTGGCGCGTCTTGTCTACGGCTTCCGCATCTCGGTGCTCTTCGGCCTCGCGCTGACGCTCGCCTCCTCGGCGATCGGCATCGCCGCCGGCGCGGTGCAGGGCTACTACGGCGGCTGGATCGACCTGTTCTTCCAGCGCTTCATCGAGATCTGGACGGCGATCCCCACGCTCTACCTCATCCTGATCGTGTCCTCGGTGCTGATCCCCGGCTTCTGGACATTGTTCACGATCCTGCTCGCCTTCTCCTGGGTGGCGCTCGTGGGCGTGGTGCGCGCGGAATTCCTGCGCGCGCGCAATTTCGAATATGTGACGGCGGCGCGGGCGCTGGGCGTCGACAATCGCACGATCATGTGGCGGCACCTGCTGCCCAACGCGATGGTCGCGACGCTGACCTTCATGCCCTTCATCCTCAACGGGTCGATCACCACGCTGACCGCGCTCGACTTCCTCGGCTTCGGCCTGCCGCCGGGCTCCGCCTCGCTGGGCGAGCTTCTGGCGCAGGGCAAGAACAACCTCCAGGCGCCCTGGCTCGGCATTACCGGCTTCATCGTGATCTCGCTGATGCTGAGCCTCCTGATTTTCATCGGCGAAGCGGTGCGCGACGCCTTCGATCCGCGCAAGAGCTTCGCGTGAGGCCCTTCAGATGACCGACGCTCCCCTTCTCTCCGTGCGCGATCTCTCCGTCGCCTTCACCCAGAACGGCGCCACCAATCTGGCGGTCGACCGGATCTCCTTCGACATCGCGAAGGGCGAGACGGTGGCACTCGTTGGCGAATCCGGCTCCGGCAAGTCGGTCTCGGCGCTTTCGGCGGTGAAGCTCTTGCCCTATCCGGCCGCCTCGCATCCTTCCGGCGAGATCCGCTTCAAGGGCGAGGAGGTGCTCACCGCCGACGACGCGGCGCTGCGGCGCATGCGCGGCAACGAGATCTCGATGATCTTCCAGGAGCCGATGACCTCGCTCAATCCGCTGCATCCGGTGGAAAAGCAGATCGCGGAGGTCTTGAAGATCCACCGCGGCATGGGCGACACGGCCGCGCGCGCCCGCGTGCTGGAACTGCTCGACCAGGTCGGCATCCGCGACCCGGAAACCCGGCTGATGAGCTATCCGCATCAGCTCTCCGGCGGCCAGCGCCAGCGCGTGATGATCGCCATGGCGCTTGCCAACGAGCCGGATCTCCTGATCGCGGACGAGCCGACAACGGCGCTCGACGTCACCGTGCAGGCGCAGATCCTCAAGCTGTTGAAGGACATCCAGCGCGAGGCCGGCATGGGCATGCTGTTCATCACCCATGATCTGGGGATCGTGCGCAAGATGGCCGACCGGGTCTGCGTCATGACCAAGGGCAAGATCGTCGAGCAGGGGCCGGTGAAACGCATCTTCGACGCGCCGGAACACCCTTATACCAAACACCTTCTGGCGGCCGAGCCGAAGGGCACGCCGCCGCAGACCGACACGGACAAGCCGATTGTCGTCGAGGCGAAGGACATCAAGGTCTGGTTCCCGGTGAAGCGGGGGCTTCTGCGGCGCACCGTCGATCACATCAAGGCGGTCGACGGCATCGATCTCACCGTGCGCGAGGGGCAGACGCTCGGCATCGTCGGGGAATCCGGCTCCGGCAAGACGACGCTCGGGCTGGCGCTGCTCAGAATGATGTCCTCCACCGGCAAGATCCGCTTCGGCACGCGCGACATCGACACGCTGTCATGGAAGGACATGCGTCCGCTCAGGCGCGACATGCAGGTGGTGTTTCAGGACCCCTTCGGCTCGCTCAGCCCGCGCATGTCGGTGGCCGATATCGTCGGCGAGGGGCTGGAGGTGCATTTCCCGTCGATCTCGCGCGACGAGCGCGACGCCCGGGTCGCCGCAGCACTCGAGGAAGTGGGGCTCGACGCCACCACGCGCTTCCGCTACCCGCATGAATTCTCCGGCGGCCAGCGCCAGCGCATCTCGATTGCCCGCGCCATGGTGCTGGAGCCGAAGTTCGTGATGCTGGACGAGCCGACCTCGGCGCTCGACATGAGCGTGCAGGCGCAGGTGGTCGACCTCCTGCGCGACCTGCAGAAGCGCCACGACCTCGCCTATCTCTTCATCTCGCACGACCTGAAGGTGGTGCGCGCGCTCGCCAACGAGGTGGCGGTGATGAAGGCCGGCAAGATCGTGGAAGCGGGCCCGTCGGCGGAGATCTTCGACGCACCGAAAACCGACTACACCAGGGCGCTCATGGCCGCTGCCTTCCGCCTGGAAACGGCCGGCGAAGGGATCGTGAGCGAGTAGGGGGAGCCCTGACGGATGCTGCGCTCACAGCCCCTTCCGACACTCCTTTCGTCACCCCGGACGCAGGCGAAGCCGGAGATCCGGGGTCCATTGGCACCCTCGGCGGTGAGGGCCGCCCCCAATGCCGGCAAACCGGACTGCATTGCCCGACCGCATCCGCTCTGGAAGCGATTGGGCCCCGGATCTCCGCTTACGCTCCGTCCGGGGTGACGCAAGGAGGGCGGGGCAGTGCCGCCATCTGACACCATGGCTCCTTCAACGGTTCAAATCTTCGTAGAGATCGCGCCAATCGAAATTGTCGGCTTCGATAAGTCGGACCTTCCAGGCGCGACGCCAGCGTTTGAGACGTTTCTCGCGCTTTCGCATCCGCGATCGAGGAGTAGGTTTCATAATAAACGAGACGGGTCACGCCATGCCGTTTCGTGAAACCGTCGGCGTCCCCCGACCGATGCTCCTGAACCCGGCGGGAGATGTCGTTCGTTACGCCGACATAGAGCGTTCCCCGCGTTCGGCTTGCGAGGATGTACACGTAGTAGGACACCTATCCAGGGTGACGCGGACCGCACGGCCGGGCAAGCCGGAATGGAAGACTTGTTCAACACGCACCCGACCTCGCCGTCACGCCGGATGCAGCGAAGCGGAGATCCGGGGTGACGGCGGGCGAGCGTCTCGCCCTCACTCCAGCCAGCAGGTCGCTCTCCGCCCCGCCTTTTCCTGCTCGGCGCCCAGCGAGCGGCGGGTCTTGAAGCCGATGAGGCCGTCGGCGCCGCCGACGTCGTGGCCTTTTGCTTCCAGCGCCAACTGGATCTCGCGCACCGCGCCGCGCGAGCGGGTGCGGATTGCGTCCCAGCCCTGCACGAAGCCGCGATTGTTGGCGTAGCGGTCGGCGAGATGGCCGACGAAAAGCGCGTAGACGTCGGACTCATTGTAGGATTTCAGCACATAGAAATTGTCGGTGGCGAGGAACGCCGGGCCGTGCCGCCCCGCCGGCATCACCAGAAACCCCGGCTGCGGCACCTCATGCGCCGGAAAGGGGCGGTCGCGCACCCGTGTCACCCCGTCGGCGATCCAGGCCGAAATCGGCCGGCCGCGATCCGGCCCCTCGCGCGTGCAGGAGACGGCGGGCGGGATCACCGCCTCATAGCCCCAGTCGCGGCCCCGCACCCAGCCGTGCCATTGCAGATAACGCGCGATGGAGGCGAGCGTGTCCGGCACGGAAGTCCAGATGTCGCGCCGGCCGTTCCCGTCGAAATCGACCGCATGGCGCAGGAAGCTCGAGGGCAGGAACTGCGGCTGCCCCATCGCCCCGCCCCAGGAGCTTTTCATGCGCGACCGGGAAATGTGGCCCTGCGCCAGGATCTGCAGCGCCGCGACCGTCTCGCCCTTGAAGAGATCCCGGCGCTGGCCCATGAAGGCGCGGGTTGCCAGCGTGCGCAGCGCGTCCTTGGGGATGGCGGCGGTGCCATAGGCGGATTCGCGCGCCCAGATCGCCAGCACGATGCGCCCCGGCACGCCGGTCTCGCGTTCGATGCGTCGAAGCGTTGCCGCATGGCGCTCGGCAAGACGGCGGCCCTGTGCCACCAGCGCGTTGAACTGATTGTCGGAGAAGTAGCGCGAGGGCGCGCGAAACTCGGCCTGATAGTTGACCGGCGGCGGGCCCGCGTCCTCGCCCGGTCTTCCAAGGCCCGGAAGCGAGGTGTCCGGCGTGAGGCCGGCAAGCTCGCGGGTCAGCACCGCCTGCGGCACGCCGGCGGCCCGGGCCGCAGGAACGATCTCGGCCTCGAGAAAGGCGCGGAACTGCGCGTCATACGGTCCGGCGGCGACAGGCGTGTCCAGTGCGACCAGAAGGGCCAGACAGCCGGCGAGGCGAGAAAGCAGGCGGCGACAGAACAAGGGGCGCCCAAACAGGGGGCGACAAAACAGGGGGCGCCAAAACAGGGATCGACGGCGCATGGCGTCCTCCGGCGAAACGCGGGTGGGGCAAGCCTAGAGCATTTCTCGTGAATGCCGAACCACTCGAAATGCTCTATGTCTTCGTCTTTACGCAATTTCGCGAACGCAAAAGTCTCCAACTTTTGCTGAAATTGCTCTAGCAAGCCCGCGCCCCGCGAGGGAAGCGACGTGGCGCAGGGGGCAAGCGGATCGGCCGCCATCCTCCGAAGCCCGCTGTCAGAAGGAGGTGCGCGCCTTGAGCGCCTGGGCGAGCGTGCCCTCGTCGAGATAGTCGAGTTCGCCGCCCACCGGCACGCCATGGGCGAGCCGGGTGACGCGGACGTCGAAGCCGCGCAGCCGGTCGGTGATGTAATGCGCCGTGGTCTGGCCCTCGACGGTGGCGTTGACCGCCAGCACGATCTCGGACACTTCGCCCTGCGCCACCCGCTCGATCAGCTGCGCGATGGTGAGATCTTCCGGCCCGATGCCGTCGAGCGGCGACAGCGTGCCGCCGAGCACATGATAGCGGCAGTCGAGCGCGCCGGCGCGTTCCAGCGCCCAGAGGTCGGCGACGTCCTCCACCACCACGATGGTCGACGCGTCGCGGCGCGGGTCGGAGCAGATCGTGCAGGGATCGCAGGTGTCGACGGTGCCGCAGGTCGAACACACGGTCACGCGCTCCACCGCCACCCCCATTGCCTGGGCGAGCGGGATCAGCAGCTGGTCCTTCTTCTTGATCAGATGAAGGGCGGCCCGGCGGGCCGAGCGCGGGCCCAGCCCCGGCAGCTTGGCCAGCAGCTGGATCAGCTTCTCGACCTCCGGTCCCGCGACGGCGCGGTTGCTCATGGGGCGGTCAGAACGGCAGCTTGAAGCCGGCCGGCAGGCCGAGGCCGCCCATCAGCTCCTGCGTCTTTTCCTGCATCATCTGGTCGGCCTTGGCCTTGGCGTCCTGATGCGCGGCGAGGATCAGATCCTCCAGGATCTCGACCTCGTCCTCCTTGGCGAGCGACGGGTCGATCTTGAGCGCGGTCATCTCGCCCTTGCCGGTCAGCGTGACGGTGACCATGCCGGCGCCGGAGGTGCCCTCGACGGTCAAGGCGGCGATCTCTTCCTGCAGCGAGCCCATCTGCTCCTGCATCTGCTTCGCCTGTTTCATCATTTTCAGAAAGTCCATGGCCTGTCTCCCTGGCAGCCACGCGCGCGGACCGCCGCGTCGCCGGATGCGTGTCAGATGTCGGGGTCGGTGTCGTCCGCGTCCGTCTCGCTGTCAAGGCCCGGCTCGAGCGCGGGGTCGGTCTCGCTCGCGGTCACCCGTACGTCGACCACCTTGGCGCCGGGAAAGGCCTCGAGCAGCGCGGCCACCGCCGGCTCGGCGCGCGCATCGGCGAAGCGCTGGCGCCTGTGCGCCTCGCGCTCCTCGGCGATCGTCGGCCGGCCGTGCGTGCGCGACACGGTGACGATCCAGCGCATGCCGGTCCACTCGGTGAGCTTGCGCCCGAGCTTGCCGGCGAGATCCGGATCGGCGTTCTCCACCGGCTGGAACTCGATGCGCCCCGGCTCGAAGCGCACCAGCTTCATCTGATGCTCGATGAGAAAGCGCAGCTGAATGTCGCGGTTTTCCGCCGCAAGCGCGGCGCAATCGGCGAGCGAGGCGAGTGCCACGGAGGGCTGCGGGGCCGGGCTTGCCTCGGGCGCACGGGCAGGCGCCTGCCGCGCGCCGCCGGACACGGCCTGAAGCCTCGGCGGCGCCGGGCTCTGTGGGGCTTGGGCTTGCGGGGCTTGGGCTTGCGGGGCCGGCTCCGGTGTCGCTGCCGGTGCCGGAGCGGCGGCCTGCGGCGCTTGCGATGCAGGCGCGTCCCCTTCGGACGCAGAGGGCGCAGGGGACGCAGAGGGCGCAGGCGCGGCGGAAGACGATGGCGCGGCCGGTGCGGAGGCCGGGAGCTTTGCCGCGAGTTCCGGCGCATTGCCGGCGCGCAGCAGCTTCAGCGCCTCTTCCGGGTCTGGCAGGTCGGCGGCATAGGCGATCCGCACAAGCACCATGTCGGCGGCGAGATGCGGTTTCGGCGCGGCCTGCACCTCGGCGATGCCCTTGAGCAGCATCTGCCAGCAGCGCGACAGCACGCGCAGCGACAGGCCCTCGGCAAGCTCGCGCCCGCGCAGGCGCTCGGCCTCGGTGACGGAGGCCTCGTCGCCGGCTTCCGGCACGATCTTGAGCCGGGTCACCAGATGGGTGAATTCGGCAAGATCCGACAGCACCACGACCGGATCGGCGCCGACGTCGTATTGCGCGCGGAACTCGCCCATGGCGGCGGCCGCGTCGCCCTTCATGAGATGGGTAAAGAGGTCGATGATGCGGGCCCGGTCGGCCAGCCCCAGCATGGCGCGCACGGTCTCGGCGTCGACCGGCGCATCCGCCGCGCCGCCAGACCCGCCGCCAGACCCATGCGCCATGGCCTGATCGAGCAGCGACAGGGAATCGCGCGCCGATCCCTCGCCGGCGCGGGCGATCAGCGCCAGCGCCTCGTCGGTCACGGCGATGCCCTCGGCCTGCGAGATCCGCCGCAGCAGGCCGACGAGCTTGTCCGCGTCGATGCGGCGCAGGTCGAAGCGCTGGCAGCGGGACAGGACCGTCACCGGAACCTTGCGGATCTCGGTGGTGGCGAAGATGAACTTCACATGCTCCGGCGGCTCCTCGAGCGTCTTCAGCAGCCCGTTGAAGGCCGACTTCGACAGCATGTGCACTTCGTCGATGATGTAGACCTTGTAGCGCGCCGAGGCGGGCCGGTAGCGCGCGGCTTCCGTGATCTCGCGGATGTCGTCGATGCCGGTGTGCGAGGCGGCGTCCATCTCGATCACGTCGACATGGCGCCCGTCCATGATCGCCTCGCAATGCACGCCGAGACGGTCCAGCTCGACGGTGGGGCGGTCGGCCTCGCCGGGGATCTCGTAGTTGAGGCCGCGCGCGAGAATGCGCGCCGTCGTGGTCTTGCCCACGCCGCGCACGCCGGTCAGCATCCAGGCCTGCGCGATGCGCCCGGTTTCGAAGGCATTCTTGAGGGTGCGCACCATCGGCTCCTGGCCGACGAGATCCTCGAAGCTCTTCGGCCGGTACTTGCGCGCAAGCACCCGGTAGCCGGCGCCGTCCTGATCTGGCGAAGAAGGAATGAGCCCGTCCATGGGAGGCACCTTAACGGCGCGGTGCGGCGTTGTTGAGGCGAATCTGGTCAGCACCGGCGATTTGTGCCCGTGTTGCACACGCGCGGTGCGGGCCGGCCCACCCGTATCGCATGGCCCGATCTCGCCGGACGTTCATGCGGGTACCGGCAGAATGTGAGCGGGGGGAAGGGTGGGAGGCTGGCACGGTGACCCGTGCCGAAACTCGTTGGGGCTGCTTCCTTCCGGACCTGACCCGGTTGGCGAGTGGCGCGTCCACCACCAACCTCCCGGCCCCTATATGTTCGCTCATGCCGTTCGATGCAAGGGAAATCCGGTCATGTCGCACTCCCCATCTACGCACTTTAAGGTGTTACAAATCAGGTGCATGTTAGTGAAATGCAGCCAAATACAAATAATAATGTAGAAATCGACCCCGCAAAAATAGCTAGCCTATATGTTAAGTTCACCTTTTCTTTTGAGTGAAACAAAAAATCTTCGGGATCTTTCATGCCATCCAATACGTATTTTCGAACCCTCTGGGAGTAGTTTTGGGAGTGCATCATGTAGTTCCGCCAGCCTAGCGCTCCACACCCAATTGCGAAGATTACTCCAAATGTAAAAAAATAAATTGAAGTCTTTACATTATTTTTTAATTCGAAAGAATTTATTTGGCCTCCTTCAAGAGTTGAGAGAATGCCAACGAGTGCGCCGCCGTGTATCAAAAACAAGGCGCCTGTGACCCATCTGCCATACGCGGCGGATGCTTCAAAAGCAGCTATCTCCATGTCTTTGAAGTAATTGTAGCGTGCTTCGTTGAATTCGTCGATTGACATTCTGTGAGTCCTTCAAATTAGTTGGGCTGGAATTCGTGTGAATCGTCTCAGCCGCCGCGCGAGCTATAAGTCGGCGGGGGTCTCGGCCGCCGCGCGGGCGCGCAGCTCGCGGCGGATGATCTTGCCCGTGGTCGTCATCGGCAGTGCGTCGACGAAGTCGATCTCGCGGGGATATTCATGCGCGGCGAGCCGGGACTTGACGTGCGTCTTGAGCTCCTCGGCGAGTGCTTCGGACGGCGCGTGCCCCTCGGCCAGCACCACGAAGGCCTTGACGATCTCGGTGCGCTGCGGGTCCGGCTTGCCGACCACGCCGGCGAGCGCGACGGCCGGATGGCCGATCAGGCAGTCCTCGATCTCGCCGGGGCCGATGCGGTAGCCGGCCGAGGTGATGACGTCGTCGTCGCGCCCGACGAAGCGGATCCAGCCGTCGGCGTCCTCAACGCCCATGTCGCCGGTCAGCAGATAGTCGCCGGCGAATTTGGCCCGCGTCGCCTCCGGGTTGTTCCAGTAGCCGAGGAACATGACCGGATCGCCGCGCTTCACGCCGATCACGCCCTGGTCGCCGGCCGGCAGCGGCGTCCCGTCGGGGCCGACAATGGCGAGAGCGTGCCCCGGCACCGGCTTGCCCATGATGCCGGGCCGCGCGGGCATGAGGGCCGCGCAGGAGGACACGATCATGTTGCACTCGGTCTGGCCGTAGAACTCGTTGATGGTGACGCCGAAGGTCTCCCGCCCCCAGTCGAGAAGCTCGGCGCCCAGCGTCTCGCCGCCGCTGGCGATGGTGCGTACATCGAGCGGCACGGAGGGTTTCGGCACGCCGTGAGCGCGCATCATCTTCAGCGCCGTTGGCGGCAGGAAGGCATTGCGCACGCCCTCGCGCGCCATCAGCTCGAAGGCCGCCTCGGCGGTGAATTTCGCGAAGCGGCAGGAGACGACCGGCACGCCGTGAAAGAGCGCGGGCATCAGCACGTCGAGCAGCCCGCCGATCCAGGCCCAGTCCGCCGGCGTCCAGATCCGGTCGCCCGCCTGCGGGAAGAAATCGTGGCTCATCTCCACACCCGGCAGATGTCCGAGCAGCACGCGATGGGCATGCAGCGCGCCCTTGGGTTGCCCGGTCGTGCCGGAGGTATAGATCAGGATCGCCGGATCGTCGGCGGCGGTGTCGACGGGCGCGAACTCCGCCGGTTGAGCGGCGAGGGCGGCATGGAGGTCCGTCGTGCCGGGATGCGGGCCGTCGATCGTGTAGACATGGACAAGCTCCGGCAGCCGATCGCGGATCGCGGCAAGCTTGGCCGCACCGCCGGCATCGGTGATCACGGCCCTCGCGCCGGAATCGGCGAGGCGATAGGCCAGCGCCTCCTCGCCGAACAGCGTGAACAGCGGAATGGTGATCGCGCCGAGCTTGAGCGCCGCGATGTGGCCGGCGGCCGTCTCCTTCGCTTGCGGCAGCAGGATGCCGACCCGGTCGCCGCGCCGCACGCCGTCGGCGACCAGCCGGTTGGCGATGCGGTTCGACAGCGCCTTGAGGTCGGCGAAGGTCAGCTCTTCGCGGGTACCGTCCTCGGCGATGCAGATGAGCGCCGTGCGGTCCGGCGCGCGCGCAGCACCCGCGTCGCAGATCGCCTCGCCGATGTTGAAGCGCGCGGGCACCTCCCAGCGAAAGGCGTCGACGAGCGCGTCATAGGTGTCGGCACGCGGCAGCATGGCGGATCCTCCCGGGATGCGGCGCGTTGACCGCGCCCGTTGTGGTCTGGAGTCAGTATCGTTCTGGATGCAATGCGCAGGGCGCGACCGTCAACGGCAATCGCACCGTTGGATGTGCAAGCGGGAGGGCTGCGGGCCGGTCGCGCCCGGCCGGTCGCATCTGTATAGTGGCGCTCCGCCGGGCGCGCGTTCGCGGCCGCCGATCCCACGCCACATGCGCCATTCGGGCCAGGAGCCAGTCATGCCCCGTTTCGACCTCGACCCGCGCCTGGCCGCCGACAGCCTGCCGGTCGCCGATCTCGATCTCGCCACCGTGCGGCTGATGAGCGACAGCCGCTTTCCCTGGCTGCTGGTGATCCCGCAAAGGCCCGATCTCGTCGATCTCATCGATCTCGCGCCGGCGGAGCAGGTCGCCTTGATGGCGGAACTCGACCGCGTGGCCCGGGCGCTCAAGGCGGAAACCGGCTGCCCCAAGCTCAATGTCGCGGCACTCGGCAACATGGTGCCGCAGCTGCATGTGCATGTGATCGCCCGCTTTCCCGAGGATGCGGCCTGGCCCGGTCCCGTCTGGGGCGTCGGCACGGCGGAACCCTATGCGCCGGAGGTCGCGCAGGCCCTGGCGTCCCGGCTCGCCGCCCGGCTGGTCGACGCGGGATAGGCCGGCCCGACACCGAGGCCCGCACCCGCGCGATGCCGAACACCCGACAAGACCGACAAGACCGAAGAAACCGAGGCCCCATGACCATTGATTCGCCGATGCCCTTCGGCTTCGCCTTTCAGGGCAATCCGCTCGACCGCCAGTCCGAGCATCGCGGCGATGCCGCCTGGCTCGCCCGGCACCGCGACAGCGCCGCCGCCCGTTATGTGTTCTTCTGTGAGGGGCGCGTCGTCGCCGATGTGCGGGGCGAGACGCCGGGGCTCCTGCAGCCGCGCGCGTTCGGCGATCGCATCGGGCTCGACGGGGAGGACGTGCTGCTCGGCTTCGGCGATTCCGATGCGGCGCCGGTCTTCGCCGCGCGGCTCGCAGTCAGCGTCGAGGCGCTGGAGACGGACACCCCCGGGGTGAAATGCATCGACGTGCGCTCGCTCGCCGCCCAGGCGGGCCTGCCGGCGGGCGACCTCGGCATGGTGGCGCAGGCGAGTTCGCTGCTCCATTGGCACGCGACGCATCGCTTCTGCTCGCGCTGCGGGGCGGAAAGCGCGATGACGCAGGGCGGCTACCGGCGCGATTGCCCGGCCTGCGGCGGGCTGCATTTCCCGCGCACCGATCCGGTGGCGATCATGCTGGTCACCCATGGCGACGACTGCCTGCTGGGACGCCCCCCGCGTTTGCCCGAGGGCGTCCATTCGACGCTCGCCGGCTTCATCGAGCCGGGCGAGACCATCGAGGAAGCGGTGCGGCGCGAGGTCTTCGAGGAAGCCGGCATTCATGTCGGCGCGGTGTCCTATCTGGCGAGCCAGCCGTGGCCCTTTCCCGCCTCGCTGATGATCGGCTGCCAGGGCACCGCGACCACGCGGGCCATCACGATGGACGAAAGCGAACTGGAGGCCTGCCGCTGGTTCTCGCGCGACGAGGTCCGCGCCATGCTGGCCGATACGCATCCCGACGGGGTCCGGGTGCCGCCGGCGCTCTCCATCGCCCATTGGCTGATTCGCACCTGGGTCGAGCGGGGGTGAGCCCGGGCGGGTGGCTGGCGCTGGCCCTTGCGGGACAGGTCGCGCCCGCCTACCTGAGCGGACGCCGGGTTCCGACGCGCGGCCTTCGCCTGTTCCCCAACCTGAGATCGCTCGACACGATGATCGCTTCCGCCCTTCGCGCCCTGACCCAGATCTTCGAGCCGCCCTTGCGGGCGATCTTCTGGAAGACGCTCGGGTACACGCTGCTGCTGCTGTTGCTCGTCTGGGTGGCGCTCAACGGGGCGGTGGCGACCCTCGTGGTCCTGCCCTATCCCTGGCTCGAGACGGCGCTGTCGCTCCTGACCGGCATCGGCGCGATCTTTCTGCTCGGCTTTCTGGTGGCGCCCGTCACGGCGGTCATCGCCGGCATCCTGCAGGACGATATCGCCGAGGTGGTGGAGCGCGGCGACTATCCGGCCGATCCGCCGGGCAAGGCGATGCCGCTCGCCCAGGCGCTGCCGCAGGCGATCAAGTTCACCGGCGTGGTGATCGCCGGCAACCTGCTCGCCCTGGTGCTGCTGCTGGTGCCGGGGGTGAACCTGATCGCCTTCGCGGTGGTCAACGGCTATCTGCTGGGGCGCGAGTTCTTCGAGTTCGCCGCCATGCGCTTTCGCGCGCCGGAGGAGGCCCGGGCCTTCCGCCGTCAGCATTCCACGACCGTCTTTCTGGCCGGTCTCGCCATCGCCGGCTTTCTCGCCATCCCGCTGCTGAACCTGCTGACCCCGATCTTCGCGACCGTGCTGATGGTGCATCTGCACAAGAGGTTGACCTATAGGGAAGGTCGCGTCCCCGTCGCCCGCCATCCCTGAGTTTCCCGCCCATATCGCCGCTCCGTCAAAGGGTCCGGACTGCCTTCGCCGATAGTTGCTTTGACGTTTCGGCATGATGGCGCTAGAAGGCAGGCATACAAGGCCCTGATTTAGCTGTCGTTTACGTAAACGTAAGCCTTGACGCGACGGCCGTGACGGGAAACGGGAGAACGACCCATGTCGGATGTCGGGATGAAAAACAGCCGGCCGCTTTCGCCGCATATCCAGATTTACAAGCCCATCTTCACGATGATCATGTCGATCCTGCACCGCATCACCGGCGGCGCGCTCTATTTCGGCACGATCCTGGTCGCGTGGTGGCTCGTTGCCGCGGCCGCCGGTCCGGCTTATTTCGATTTCGTGAACGCGATTTACGGGTCGATCCTCGGGCGGCTGGTGCTGTTCGGCTTCACCTGGGCACTGCTCCACCACATGCTCGGCGGCCTGCGTCACTTCATCTGGGACATGGGTCACGGCTTCGGCCCCGAGGCGCGCGAATGGCTCGCCCGCGCGACGCTCGCCGGCTCGGTTTCGCTGACGGTCCTGCTGTGGATCATCGGTTACGCGGTTCGTTGAGGGAGACATCATCATGAGCGACATGCGCACCCCCCTCGCCAGGGTCCGCGGACTGGGATCCGCGAAGGACGGCACCGACCACTTCTGGCGCCAGCGCGTCACCGCGGTGGCCAACGTCGTGCTGATCTCCTTCTTCATTGTCCTGATCGTCGCGCTTCAGGGCGGCAGCCACGCCGACGTGTCGGCGGCCCTTGCCAATCCGCTGGTGGCGATCATCTTGCTCCTCGTGATCCTGTCGGCCGTCTATCACATGAAGCTCGGCATGCAGGTGATCATCGAGGACTACATCCACGGCGAGGGGCTGAAGTTCCTGTCGCTGATGGGCAACACCTTCTTTTCGGCGTTCATCGGCTTTGCCTCGATCTTCGCCGTTCTCAAGATCAGCTTCGGAGGCTGAAACCATGGCAGGACAAGCCTATTCCTTTGTCGATCACTCCTATGACGTGGTCGTCGTCGGAGCCGGCGGCGCGGGTCTGCGCGCGACGCTGGGCATGGCCGAGCAGGGGCTCAGAACCGCCTGCATCACCAAGGTGTTCCCGACCCGCTCGCACACGGTCGCGGCGCAGGGCGGCATCGCCGCCAGCCTGCAGAACATGACGCCCGACTGCTGGCAGTGGCACATGTATGACACCGTCAAGGGCTCCGACTGGCTCGGCGATACCGACGCCATGGAGTATCTGGCCCGCGAGGCGCCCAAGGCGGTCTACGAGCTGGAGCATTACGGCGTGCCCTTCTCGCGCACCGAGGACGGGCGCATCTACCAGCGCCCCTTCGGCGGCCACATGCAGAACTACGGCGACGGCCCCCCGGTGCAGCGCACCTGCGCGGCCGCCGACCGCACCGGCCACGCCATCCTGCACACGCTCTACGGCCAGTCCCTGCGGAACAACGCCGAATTCTACATCGAGTATTTCGCTCTCGACCTGATCATGTCGGACGACGGCGAGTGCCAGGGCGTGATTGCCTGGAACCTCGATGACGGGACGATCCATCGCTTTGCCGCCAAGATGGTGGTTCTGGCGACCGGCGGCTACGGCCGCGCCTATTTCTCGGCGACCTCGGCCCACACCTGCACCGGCGACGGCGGCGGCATGGTGGCGCGCGCCGGCCTGCCGCTTCAGGACATGGAATTCGTCCAGTTCCACCCGACCGGGATTTACGGCGCCGGCTGCCTCATCACCGAGGGCGCGCGCGGCGAGGGCGGCTATCTGGTCAACTCCGAGGGCGAGCGCTTCATGGAGCGCTATGCGCCGTCGGCCAAGGATCTCGCCTCGCGCGACGTCGTGTCGCGCTGCATGACCATGGAGATCCGCGAAGGCCGCGGGGTGGGCAAGAACAAGGATCACATCTTCCTGCATCTCGACCATCTGGATCCGGACATCCTGGCCGAGCGCCTGCCGGGCATCTCGGAATCGGCGCGCATCTTCGCCGGCGTCGATGTCACCAAGGAGCCGATCCCGGTGCTGCCGACCGTTCACTACAACATGGGCGGCATCCCGACGAACTACTGGGGCGAGGTGCTGAACCCCACCAAGGACGATCCGAACGCCATCCAGCCCGGCCTCATGGCCGTCGGCGAGGCGGGCTGCGCCTCGGTGCATGGCGCCAACCGTCTCGGGTCCAACTCTCTGATCGACCTTGTGGTCTTTGGCCGCGCGGCGGCGATCCGCGCGGCGGAGGTCGTCGATCCGAAGTCGGCCGTGCCGACGCCGAACGAGGCGAGCTGCGACAAGATCATGGCCCGCTTCGACAAGCTGCGCCATGCCGACGGGGCGACGCCGACCGCGCAGCTGCGCGAGAAGATGCAGCGCGCCATGCAGGAAGACGCCGCCGTCTTCCGCACGCAGGACAGCCTCAAGCAGGGCTGCGACCGCCTGACGGCGATCTGGGGCGAGCTCGGCGACCTCAAGGTCACCGACCGTTCGATGATCTGGAACTCCGATCTGGTGGAAACGCTGGAGCTGGAGAACCTGATGGCCAATGCCATCACCACCGTCTACGGCGCCGAAGCCCGCAAGGAAAGCCGTGGCGCCCATGCCCGCGAGGACTACAAGGACGGTCCGATGGGCGGGCGCAACGACGACGACTGGCGCAAGCACACGCTCGCCTGGGTGAGCGAGGCCGGCGAGGTCCGTCTCGACTACCGCCCGGTGATCGTCGATCCGCTGACCTCGCACAACGAGGGCGGCATCGACCCGGCCAAGATCGCGCCCAAGGCGCGCGTCTACTGACCGGTTGGCGATCAGGATGGCCGGCGAGCACCCCAGCGACACCGTCTCCCCCTTCGGCACCTATTGTGCCGAGGGCTGGGGCCGGATTGCCTGGGGGCTTGCCGACCGTCGCGAGATGTCGAGCTGGCTCCGCAAGCGGGTGCGCGGTCTCGTGGCGCGTCTCTTTCGCGGGCCCTATGACGCGGAGGCCGAGGGCCTGCGGTTTCGCCTCTACCCCGGGGCGAATTACGACGACCGCAAGATCCTGGCGCGCGGGCGGCTGCCCGAGCGGGCCGAGCATGCGCTGATCGCGCCCTACCTGCGCCCCGGCGTGACCTTCGTCGACATCGGCGCCAACGTCGGCAGCTACAGCCTCGACGCGGCCCGGCGCGGAGCCAGGGTGCTGGCGATCGAGGCCAATCCGGAGACCGCCGAGCGGCTGTCCTACAACATCGCGGCGAACGACCTGACGAAAGTGGCGGTGGAGGTCTGCGCGGTGGGGCCGGACACCGGGACACGGGCGCTGTGGAGTGCCGCGTCCAATTGCGGCTTCGCCACCCTGGTGGAGGGTCTGGCGAACGAGGACGGGGCCGACGACTGGCGTGCGCGCAGGGTCGATGTCCGTCCGCTCGCCGAGGTTCTGGACGCGCACGGGATCGCCCGCGCCGATGTCTTGAAGGTCGATGTCGAGGGCTTCGAGGACCGGGCGCTCCTGCCCTATCTGGACATGGTACCGGCCGACAGGCGGCCGGGCGCGATCCTGCTGGAAACGAATTGCCGGGATCACTGGCGCACCGACTGCGAGGCCCGGCTCGGCGCTCTCGGCTATCGGGCGGTCGGGGTCACGGATGACAACACGGTCTTCGAGCGCGCCGCTTGACGACCTGACGACGTGAGCGCCCCGGACCACGGGCGCCGAACGCGGAGCGATGACACGATGGTACAGCTGACGCTTCCCAAGAACTCGCAAGTGTCGGATGGCAAGGTCTGGGACAAGCCGTCCGGGTCGAACCGCTTGCAGGAGTTCCGCATTTACCGCTGGAACCCGGACGACGGGCGCAACCCGCGCATCGACACCTATTACGTCGACCGCGACGATTGCGGCCCGATGGTGCTCGACGGGCTCATCTACATCAAGGACAAGGTCGATTCGACCCTGACCTTCCGCCGCTCGTGCCGCGAGGGCATCTGCGGCTCCTGCGCGATGAACATCGACGGGACCAACACGCTCGCCTGCACCAAGGGCATGGACGAGATCGGCGACGGGCCGGTGAAGATCTACCCGCTGCCGCACATGCCGGTGGTCAAGGATCTGGTGCCGGACCTGACGCGCTTCTACGCCCAGCATCGCTCGATCGAACCCTGGCTGAAGACGACGACGCCGGCGCCGGAAAAGGAGTGGCGTCAGTCCCACGAGGATCGCGCCAAGCTCGACGGGCTCTACGAGTGCATCCTGTGTGCCTGCTGCTCCACCTCCTGCCCGAGCTACTGGTGGAACGGCGACCGCTACCTCGGCCCGGCCGTGCTGCTGCAGGCGTACCGCTGGCTGATCGACAGCCGCGACGAGGCGACCGGCGAGCGGCTCGACGATCTGGAAGACCCCTTCCGGCTGTACCGCTGCCACACGATCATGAACTGCGCCCAGGCCTGCCCGAAGGGGCTGAATCCGGCCAAGGCGATCGCCGAGATCAAGAAGATGATGGTCGAACGCCGCGTGTGAGGCGGTCCCCTCCGCAAACATCGGATCTTGCAGCTGGAAGGCGGGCCTCGGCCCGCCTTCTTGCGTTTCGGGCCCGGTCGGCGCGATCCGGGCAAAAGGCGGCACGGCACCGGTCGCGCGGTTGACAAGAGCGCGCGCCGGTTGCAATGTTCATGCATTGTTCTTGCGCGACTGCGCGGCGGGGAGAGGAAGCCGACATGCACAGAAGCCGCCTGGGATGCATCGTCATCGATTGTCAGGGCCCGGATGCGGGCACGCATGAGGCCTTCTGGGCCGCCGCGCTTGGCTGCGAGAAAGAAGCCGAGCCGAAGGATCCGAAGTATCGCGACCTGACCGGGCGGCCCGGCGAGGTGCGGGTGCTCGTGCAGGCGGTGGAGCATCCCTCGCGGGTGCATCTCGACATCGAGACCGACGACATTCCGGCGGAGGTCGCGCGTCTCGAGCGCCTCGGCGCGACACGTGTCGCGGAGATCAAGGGCTGGGTGGTGATGGAAGCCCCGAGCGGCCACCGCTTTTGCGTGGTGGCGCCCCAGCGCCCGGATTTTTCCGAAAACGCCACCGTTTGGGAGACCTGACGTCGCGGGCCGCCGGCCTCAACTCCACACCGGGCTGGTGAAGATCGCCACGGCCGAAAGAAAGGCGACCGCCCAGGCGAGCGAGCGCGGGGTCGACCGATCGGTCCAGTAGCAGACCACGTAGATGACGCGCGCGCCGATGAAGAGCCCCGCGAGCTGGTCGATCCACGCCGCGTCGCCGCCCTGCCACAGCCCGACGATCACGGCCACGGCGAAAAACGGAAAGGCCTCGAAGCCGTTGGCCTGGGCGGCCGCCGCGCGGGCGCGAAAACCGTCCTTCCAGTAGTCGGGATCGCGCGGGCGCGCGTTGTCGAAGTCCTTCGACAGTTTGGCCGGAAAGGCCGAGAGGATCGGCAGGATGGCGGCGGCGAGCAGGCACCAGATCGCGAAGGGCATGAGGGCTCCGGGGCGGGTGGCGGAGGACACGCCGCGGCGGCGGGCCGCGGAGCGTCTCGGCGATATCCTGCGGTTTTCGCGTATTTTTCGGCCACGTCAAGGGGCGGGGCCGGGCCACGCGGCGGTTCTGGGGCAATGCCGGGCGCGATTGTCGGCTCCGTTTGATGCAGCGCAAGGCGCGCGGCGTCGGGTGCGGGCTTTGTGGCCCCGGCGCGCCGAGGTCGGCGCGCCAGTCAAACCGTCAAGGAGACACAGATGGCCGTCAGCGACTGGCAAGCCTTCATCGCCCAGACCGACCAGCGCATGGGCGACCTGCGCAGCGGCATTCCCGGAGTGGCCAAGGGATTTCATGAGATCGCCCGCGCGGCCATCGGGGCAGGCGCGCTCGACAGCAAGACCAAGGAACTGATCGCGCTGGCGATCGGCATCGCCGCGCGCTGCGACGGCTGTCTCGCCTATCACGCCAAGGCGGCGGCGAAATATGGCGCGACGCGTGAAGAGGTGATGGAGGCGATCGGTGTCGCCGTCTACATGGGCGGCGGTCCGTCGATGATCTACGGCGCCGAGGCGCTGGCCGCCTTCGACAGTTTCGCCAAGGACTGACGGCGCGCCGCCTCCCGCACCGGCGATCCGCTGTCGACCTCCGGCATCGAAGGGACGTGTCGTCATAATCTCGTGCCTCCGCGCGCTTAAGGGAAGCCGCGAGGGGAACGGGGGGCGATTCGTCCCGATCAGTGAGGTGCGCGATGGCCGTGACGGTCTTGTTCCTGTGCCATGACAATGCCGTGCTTAGCCCGATGGCCGAGGCCTATCTCAATGCCGCCGGCGAGGGCGATGTGCGGGCCTTTTCCGCCGGACTTGAGCCGGCCGCGCGCCTCGGCGAGAGGGTCGCGGGGGTGCTCGGCGAGAACGGCATTCCCGCGTCGGGCCTGCAGCCGAAGGCCTGGCAGCTTTTCGCGCTCGACCATGCGCCGATGCCCGACATGGTGATCGCGCTGACGCCGGGCCTGCACGCGGCCCTGCGCGACGCCTGGCCGCGCCATGTGCAGCGGGCCGACTGGCAGGTGCCCGGCGTACCGGCGTCCGGCGCGATGCACCACGCGGCGCGCGAGGCAACCCGCGAGGCATTTCGTGCCATCCGCCGGGCGACCCGACTGGCGCTCGATCACGGCAGTCTGCGCCGCCCGGCCCGCGCCCTGCGCCGGTCGGCGTGACGCTGGCCCGGTCCGCGATGGGGTTGGCGCCCCGGCTCTACGGCCGTTCGGCCCGGTTGTCGCCGTGCGCCGGCGTGTCGACCAGGGCCCCGAACCAGCCGAACAGATCGCCGATCTGCTCGCGCATCACCGAGAAGGGCGAAGGGCCGCGCGGGTCGATCCGTCCGACCACATCGCCCATCTCGAAGGTGAGGTCCCGCGTGAACTTGCGCGCAAGACCCTGCATCGCGCGGTTGGTGGCAAGGCAATTCATGTAGATATGGTGGCAGCCGCGATTGCGCGCGGCGATGAGGGTGAGCTCCATCAGCCGCGTGCCGACGCCGGATTGCCGGCAGCAGGCTTCCACGGAAAAGGCGGCTTCCGCCGTTCTCGGATCGCCGCAGGGGCGCAACTCGGCGACGGCCCGCAGCGTCCCGTCGACGACATAGCCGTGCAGCACGGTGCCGAGGGTGAAGCTCGTCTCGGCATAGCAGCGCAGAAAGGCATCGCTCGCCGGCATGGCGAAGCGCGCCCGGCGGCCATCAGGATCGAGGCGCAGGAGGTGATCGCGGAACCGCGCCTGATCGGCGAAGGTCAGCTTGCGGAAGTAGCCGGCGTCCAGGGTCGCGCGCGGCGATCGATCCCGCCCGGTCGCAGTCGGTCCGGTTGACTGCCTGTCAGCGGTCCGCCTGTCGGTGGTCCGCCTGTCGGCGTGATGGGCACGTGCTGGATCGGATGGGTGCGGCGTATCATGCATGTCGGCCATGCGGCGCTCCTCGTTTTCAAGGGCGCCCGCCTCGGGTGGTCTCCCCAGACCTGCGGGCACTCTAGCCCGCCGAGTGCGGCGCTTTGATGGCGCGCCACGCGCCCCCATCAACCAAATGGTCACCGAAAAGACAGAGGATCGCCATGGGCAGGCCAATGTGTCCTGCGCTAACATGACAGGATCGATTCGCGCCCGGCGGAGCGCCGTCAGGGATTGCAAGTCCGACGCGGATCGAAAGGAAAACGTGCGAAGAAGGCCTGCAGGCGAGCATGTCCACACCGGGTGGCGAGACCCGAGACCGAGCCGAAACCGAGGCAAGACCGAGCCAGTGCCCAGACTGAGGATGACACGCGCATGATTCGCTCCCTTTCCCCCATCAGCGCCCCCGCGATTGCTCCCGTCGCCGTTGTTCTGGGTCTCGCGGTGGTCCTGGCCGGCTGCCAGCGGCTCGGCTACGGCAACCGCGCGGCGCCCCTGCCGGCGACGCCCGCCGCGCCGGTCAGCAGCCAGTCGCTGGAACCCGTCGATCCGATGCTGACGCAGGAGCCGGTCGAAACGACGACGCTCGACGGCACGCTCGCCGACGGCGCGGACGGAACGCAAGTCGCCGCGGCCGATCCGCTGGCGAGCGGCCCGCCGGCCGGCGCGCGCGAGGTCGGGCGCAGCGACATGCTCGGCGGCTGGACGGTCGCGTCCGGCGCCGACAGCTGCAAGCTGTTCATGACGCTGACCACCTGGAGCGGCGGCTACCGGGCCAATTCGCGCGGCTGCACCACGCCGGCGCTGCAAACCGTTTCGGCCTGGGACCTGCAGGGCAAGACGGTGTCGCTGAAGGACACGGCCGGCGCGACCATCGCGGAACTCTATGCAACCGGCCCCGAACGCTTCTCGGGCCGCACCTCGACCGGCGCGCCGATCACCGTGTCTCGCTGAAGGCGAGCACAAAAAACAAAGCCGTCTCGCTGAAGGCGAGCACAAAAAACAAAGCCGTCTCGCTGAAGGCGAGCACAAAAAGCAAAGCTGTCTCGCTGAAGGCGAGCACAAAAAACAAAGCCGTCTCGCTGAAGGCGGACGCAAAAGGAGAGATGTCCCGCTGACCGCGGGCACGAAGCTCGCAAGACGCCCGCTGACCGCGGGCGGGGAGCGAAAAGCGTCCCGCTGACGATGAGCGGCGTTGCCTGCAGCGGCCCGCCACGGCGGGCACCGAGATCGGGGAGGGGGCTCATGTCGGTCTGGCCGATTCTGGACGAGGCGGAAATGTCCGACGCCGCACAAGCGGTGATCGCGGACATCAAGGCCACGCGCAACACCGAGTTCATCAACAATTTCTGGCGCGTTCTGGCCAACGACCCGGCGCTTCTGGCGCGCACCTGGTCGAGCCTCAAGGAGGTGATGGCGCCCGGCGCGCTCGATCCGCTGACCAAGGAACTGCTCTACGTCGCGGTCTCCATCGCCAACGGCTGCGAGTACTGCATCCGCTCGCATACGGCCGCAGCACGCGCCAGGGGCATGAGCGAGGCGCAACTGGGCGAGCTGCTCGCCGTCGTCGGCATGGCCAGCGAGACCAACCGGCTCGCGACGGGTCTTCAGGTGCCGGTGGACGACGCCTTTCTCGCCTCCGGTGACCCGGCTGCGTCGCGCGAAGGCGACTGACCGCACGGGCGCGACCCGCGACGGCGGTTGCACGACCGGCCCGGGGCGGGCTATCCAGCGCCTGTCAGCATCGGGCGGGGGAACGAGAGTGTCGGATCCGCAAATCTCCAGGGGGCAGCCGTCTCAAGGGCCGGCATCGCGGGAGCAGGCCGCGCGCCCGTCTGCGCCCGGCCGCAGGCCGCAGGGCGCCATCGCCATTACGCATACGGTGGAGGGCCGCTACCGGACCCTGATCGAAGCGGGCGAGATCGAGCACGATCCGGCCCAGGCGGCCGTCGTGGCGGCGCTCGACCGGCTCAACGAGGGGCTGGCGGAAACCGGCCCGGCCTCGAAGAAGAGCGCGCTCGGCTGGCTCTTCGGCAAGCGTGGCAAGGCGCGAGAACCGCTAAAGGGTCTTTACGTCTGGGGCAAGGTCGGGCGCGGCAAGACCATGCTCATGGACCTGTTCTTCGACATCGCGGTCACGCGCAAGAAGCGGCGCGTGCATTTTCACGAGTTCATGGCGGATGTGCACGAGCGGGTGCACCGGGTGCGCGCGGCGATACGCGACGGCGACATCGCAGGCGACGATCCGATCCCGCCGGTGGCCGCCGAACTGTCGGCCGAAACGCGGCTTCTGTGTTTCGACGAGTTCACGGTGACGGATATCGCCGACGCGATGATCCTCGGCCGCCTGTTCACCCGGCTGTTCGAACAGGGGGTGGTGGTGGTCGCCACGTCGAATGTGGCGCCCGACGATCTCTATCGCGACGGGCTCAATCGCGGCCATTTCCTGGGCTTCGTCGAACTGCTCAAGACGCGCGTCGACGTGCTGTGCCTGGACGCGCGCACCGACTACCGGATGGAGAAGCTCGCCGGGGCGCCGCTCTACATGAGCCCGCTCGGACCCGACAGCGACGCCGGGGTCGAGGCGCTGTGGCGCAAGCTCACCCACGGTCTGCCGGCGCATGCGGAGGAACTGGAGGTCAAGGGCCGGCACATCCCCGTGCCGCGGACGGCGGCCGGCGTGGCCCGGTTTACGTTTGCGGAACTTTGCGAGCAGCCGCTCGGCGCGGCCGACTATCAGCGGCTGGCGAAGTCGTATCATACATTTGTTCTGGAGCATGTGCCGGTAATGGAGCTGCCGCAGCGCAATGCCGCCAAGCGCTTCATCAATCTGATCGACACGCTCTACGACAACCGCAACAAGCTGATCGTCTCCGCCGAGGCCGAGCCCGACGGCCTCTATCTTGCGGAAACCGGGACGGAATCCTTCGAGTTTCAGCGCACCGTGTCACGTCTGACGGAAATGCGCTCCGAAAGCTGGCTGCGGGAGGTGGAGTGAGCGCGTCGCGCGCGGGTATTCCTTCGATTAGCTTGCGCGGAACGCCCAA
Source organism: Stappia sp. (assembly GCF_040110915.1). Classification (NCBI taxonomy): domain Bacteria; kingdom Pseudomonadati; phylum Pseudomonadota; class Alphaproteobacteria; order Hyphomicrobiales; family Stappiaceae; genus Stappia; species Stappia sp. The sequence continues at coordinate 4,309,078 of NZ_CP157793.1, forward strand.
AGGGTTTAGTGCCATGCCCGACCGTTGAGAACGGCCAATGCTCCATTTTACGTAAAGGGAAGCAATAGGATATGGCTCGGAACAAGATCGCTTTGATCGGCGCGGGACAGATCGGCGGCACGCTCGCCCACCTCGCCGGCCTGAAGGAACTCGGCGACATCGTCCTCTTCGACATCGCCGAAGGCACGCCCCAGGGTAAGGCGCTCGACCTTGCCGAATCCTCCCCCGTCGACGGCTTCGACGCCAAGCTGTCGGGCGCCAACAGCTACGAGCCGATCGCCGGCGCCGACGTGGTGATCGTCACCGCCGGCGTGCCGCGCAAGCCGGGCATGAGCCGCGACGACCTTCTGGAGATCAACCTGAAGGTGATGGAGCAGGTCGGCGCCGGCATCAAGGAGCATGCCCCGGACGCCTTCGTGATCTGCATCACCAACCCGCTCGACGCGATGGTCTGGGCGCTGCAGAAGTTCTCCGGCCTGCCGGCGAACAAGGTGGTCGGCATGGCCGGCGTGCTGGACAGCGCCCGCTTCCGCTACTTCCTCGCCGAGGAGTTTGACGTCTCCGTGGAAGACGTCACCGCCTTTGTGCTCGGCGGCCACGGCGACACCATGGTGCCGCTCACCCGCTATTCGACGGTCGCCGGCATTCCGCTCCCCGATCTGGTCAAGATGGGCTGGTGCACGGCAGAGCGTCTGGAAGAGATCGTCCAGCGCACCCGCGACGGCGGTGCCGAGATCGTGGGCCTGCTGAAGACCGGCTCCGCCTTCTACGCGCCGGCCTCTTCCGCGATCGCGATGGCCGAGGCCTACCTGAAGGACAAGAAGCGCGTGATGCCCTGCGCCGCGCATCTGACCGGCCAGTACGGGCTGAACGACACCTATGTCGGCGTGCCGGTGGTGATCGGCGCCGAGGGCGTCGAGCGCGTCATCGAGATCGAGATGACCGGTGACGAGAAGGCGATGTTCGACAAGTCGGTCGCCTCGGTGGATGGCCTTGTCGAGGCCTGCAAGAAGATCCAGCCGGCTCTGGCGTGATCGCGGTTTCCGGGAGGCCCTTCGGCCTCCCGTTTCGCATGACGCGAACCGTCTCCAATGCACTGGGGGAGTGACGCATGAATATCCATGAATACCAGGCCAAGCAGGTGCTGAAAGCCTTCGGCGCGCCTGTGGCAAATGGCGTACCCATCTTTTCCGTCGACGAGGCCGAGGCTGCCGCGAAGCAGCTTCCCGGTCCGCTCTGGGTGGTGAAGTCCCAGATCCACGCCGGCGGCCGCGGCAAGGGCAAGTTCAAGGAACTGGGCCCCGACGCCAAGGGCGGCGTCCGCCTCGCCTTCTCGATCGACGAGGTCAAGGCCCATGCCGCCGAGATGCTCGGCAACACGCTGGTGACCGCGCAGACGGGTGACGCCGGCAAGGTCGTCAACCGCCTCTACATCGAGGACGGCGCCGACATCGAGAGCGAGCTGTATCTCTCCATCCTCGTCGACCGCACCGTCGGCCGTCCGGCCTTCGTCGTCTCGACGGAGGGCGGCATGGACATCGAGGCCGTGGCCGAGGAAACCCCGGAGAAGATCGTCACGCTGCCGATCGATCCGGACACCGGCGTGACCGAAGCCGACGCGACGAAGCTCTGCGACGCGCTGGAGCTTCAGGGCGACGCCCGCGCCGACGGCATGAAGCTCTTCCCGATCCTCTACACCGCCTTTGTCGAGAAGGACATGGCGCTGCTCGAGGTCAACCCGCTGATCGTCATGAAGGACGGCCACCTGCGGGTGCTCGACGCCAAGGTCTCCTTCGACGGCAACGCGCTGTTCCGCCATGACGACATCATGGACCTGCGCGACAAGACCGAGGAAGACGCCAAGGAGATCGAGGCCTCCAAATACGACCTCGCCTATGTGGCGCTCGATGGCGACATCGGCTGCATGGTGAACGGCGCCGGCCTTGCCATGGCGACCATGGACATCATCAAGCTCTACGGCGCCGAGCCGGCCAACTTCCTGGACGTCGGCGGCGGCGCCTCGAAGGAAAAGGTCACGGCGGCCTTCAAGATCATCACGTCGGACCCGAACGTGAAGGGCATCCTGGTCAACATCTTCGGCGGCATCATGCGCTGCGACGTCATCGCGGAAGGCGTGGTCGCGGCGGTGAAGGACGTCGGCCTGAAGGTTCCGCTCGTCGTGCGCCTCGAGGGCACGAACGTGGAGCAGGGCAAGAAGATCATCAACGAGAGCGGCCTGAACGTCATCGCCGCCGACGATCTCGACGACGCGGCGCAGAAGATCGTCAAGGCCGTGAAAGGGGGCGCATAATGTCCATTCTCGTCAACAAGGACACCAAGGTCATCGTTCAGGGACTGACCGGCAAGACCGGCACGTTCCATACGGAGCAGGCGCTGGAGTACTACGGCACCAAGATGGTCGCCGGCGTGCATCCGAAGAAGGGTGGCGAGACCTGGTCGTCCGGCCTCGACAGCGCGGCGGAGCTTCCGATCTTCGCCACCGTCGGCGAAGCCAAGGAAGCGACCGGTGCGGACGCCTCCGTGATCTACGTGCCGCCGGCAGGCGCGGGTGCCGCGATCATCGAGGCGATCGAGGCGGAAGTCCCCTTCATCGTCTGCATCACGGAAGGCATTCCGGTCGCCGACATGGTCAAGGTCAAGCGCCGGCTGGAGAAGTCCAACTCGCGCCTGCTCGGGCCGAACTGCCCGGGCGTGCTCACGCCGGAAGAGTGCAAGATCGGCATCATGCCGGGCTCGATCTTCAAGAAGGGCTCGGTCGGCGTCGTGTCGCGGTCGGGCACGCTGACCTATGAGGCGGTGTTCCAGACCTCCAACGCCGGCCTCGGCCAGACGACGGCGGTGGGCATCGGCGGCGATCCGGTCAAGGGCACCGAGTTCATCGACATCCTGGAGATGTTCCTCGCCGACGACGAGACGCAGTCGATCATCATGATCGGCGAGATCGGCGGCTCGGCCGAGGAAGAGGCCGCGCAGTTCCTCAAGGACGAGGCGAAGAAGGGCCGCAAGAAGCCGATGGCCGGCTTCATCGCGGGCCGCACCGCGCCTCCGGGCCGCACCATGGGCCATGCCGGCGCCGTCATTTCCGGCGGCAAGGGCGGAGCCGAGGACAAGATCGCGGCGATGGAAGAGGCCGGCATCAAGGTGTCGCCGTCTCCTGCAAAGCTCGGCGAGACCCTTCTCGAGGTTCTCAAGGGCTGATTTTTCAAGCGATCACGGCTTTTTAACCGTGATCGCCCCACCATATCGGAGCGGGGACCTTTCCTTGGGGCAGGTTCCCGTGTACCGATTGGGTCGGGCTGATGAAGTCGGGCTGACGAAATGGGGTTTGCGCGGGACACGCCTCGCGCCGACCGCTCCCACATCCGTTCTCTGGGGCGCTGCGTGAAAGGGCTCCCCTCAACAGGCGGGCGGGGGGATACCCCGCTATGGTGATGGCAAGGCAGGACGCGAACAATGCCTTCGCGATGACGTCGTTCCTTTACGGCGGCAACGCGGCATACATTGAAGACCTCTACGCGCGCTTCAAGGAAGATCCCGGCTCCCTCGACGAGTCGTGGCGCGAGTTCTTCTCCAACCTTCCCGACGACACGGCGGACGTTCTCAAGGAAGCGCGCGGCGCGTCCTGGAAGCGCGCCGACTGGCCGGTGTCCGCCAACGGCGACCTGGTCAATGCCCTCGACGGCAACTGGGAAGCGGTCGAAAAGACCCTCGGCGACAAGATCAAGACGAAGGCGGAAGCGACCGGCACGGCGCTGACCGACGCCGACGTGCAGCAGCAGACGCGCGATTCGGTGCGCGCGCTGATGATGATCCGCGCCTACCGCATGCGCGGTCACCTGCATGCCGACCTCGACCCCCTCAATCTGAAGGAAGAGGTCAATCACGAGGAGCTGCACCCGTCCGCCTACGGTTTCACGGAGGCCGACTGGGATCGCAAGATCTTCATCGACTACATGCTGGGGCTGGAGTTCGCGACCATTCGCGAGATGCTCGGCATCCTCAAGCGCACCTATTGCTCGACGCTCGGCGTCGAGTTCATGCACATCTCCAATCCGGCCGAAAAGGCCTGGATCCAGGAGCGCATCGAGGGCCCGGACAAGGAAATCGAGTTCACGCCCAAGGGCAAGCAGGCGATCCTCAACAAGCTGATCGAGGCGGAGGGCTTCGAGAAGTTCCTGGACGTCAAATACACCGGCACCAAGCGCTTCGGCCTCGATGGCGGCGAGGCGCTGCTGCCGGCGCTCGAGCAGATCATCAAGCGCGGCGGCGCGCTGGGCGTTGAGGAGATCGTCCTCGGCATGGCCCACCGCGGCCGCCTCAACGTGCTCGCCCAGGTGATGGGCAAGCCGCTGCGCGCGATCTTCCACGAGTTCAAGGGCGGCTCCTTCACCCCTGACGACGTCGAGGGCTCGGGCGACGTGAAGTATCACCTCGGCGCCTCGTCGGACCGTGCCTTCGACGGCAACAACGTGCACCTGTCGCTGACCGCCAACCCGTCGCATCTGGAGATCGTCGATCCGGTGGTGCTCGGCAAGGCGCGCGCCAAGCAGGACCAGCTGTCGGCCGTGGACGGCAAGTGGGTCGAGACCACCGAGGTCGACCGCTCCAAGGTGCTGCCGCTGCTGCTGCACGGCGACGCGGCCTTCGCCGGACAGGGCGTGGTGGCGGAATGCTTCGGCCTGTCGGCGCTGCGCGGGCATCGCACGGGCGGCTCGATCCACGTCATCATCAACAACCAGATCGGCTTCACGACCAATCCGCGCTTCTCGCGCTCCTCGCCGTATCCCTCGGACGTGGCGAAGATGATCGAGGCGCCGATTTTCCATGTGAACGGCGACGACCCGGAAGCGGTGGTCTATGCGGCGAAGGTGGCGACCGAGTTCCGCCAGCTCTTCGGCAAGCCGGTGGTGATCGACATGATCTGCTACCGCCGCTTCGGCCACAACGAGTCCGACGAGCCGGCGTTCACCCAGCCGATCATGTACCGCAAGATCCGCAAGCATCCCACGACGCTGCAGATCTACGCCGAGAAGCTGGTCAAGGAAGGCGTTCTCTCCCAGGACGAGGTCGACAAGATGCGCGCCGACATCCGCGCGCAGCTCGACGCCGAGTTCGAGGCCGGGCAGGCCTACAAGCCGAACAAGGCCGACTGGCTGGACGGCAAGTGGTCGGGCCTGAAGCAGGCCAAGGATCTGGACGATCCGCGCCGCGGCCAGACCGGGATCACGCGCGAGGACATGGAGACGCTCGGCACCGCGCTGTCGAACGTGCCGGAGGGCTTCAACGTCCACCGCACGATCCGCCGCTTCCTCGACAACCGCAAGAAGATGTTCGACACCGGCCAGGGCATCGACTGGGCGACCGCCGAGGCGCTGGCCTTCGGCTCGCTGCTGCTCGACGGCCATGCGGTGCGCCTGTCCGGTCAGGACTGCGAGCGCGGCACCTTCTCGCAGCGCCACTCGGTGCTCTACGATCAGGAGACCGAGGACCGCTACATCCCGCTCAATCATCTGCGCGAGGGGCAGGCCCGCTACGAGGTCATCAACTCGATGCTCTCCGAGGAGGCGGTGCTCGGCTTCGAATACGGCTACACGCTGGCCGAGCCGAACGCGCTGACGCTGTGGGAGGCCCAGTTCGGCGACTTCGCCAACGGCGCGCAGGTGGTCTTCGACCAGTTCCTGTCGTCGGGCGAGCGCAAGTGGCTGCGCATGTCCGGTCTCGTCTGCCTGCTGCCGCACGGCTACGAGGGGCAGGGGCCGGAGCATTCGTCGGCCCGTCTGGAGCGGTTCCTGCAGATGTGCGCCGAGGACAACATGCAGGTCGCCAACTGCACGACGCCGGCCAACTACTTCCACATCCTGCGCCGGCAGCTGAAGCGCGACTTCCGCAAGCCGCTGATCCTGATGACGCCGAAGTCGCTGCTGCGCCACAAGCGCGCCGTCAGCACGCTCGACGAGTTCACCAACGGCTCGTCCTTCCACCGCCTGCTGTGGGACGACGCGCAGATGAACCCGGAGGCCGGGATCAAGCTCGTCGCCGACGACAAGATCCGCCGCGTCATCCTGTGCTCGGGCAAGGTCTATTACGACCTGTTCGAGGAGCGCGAGAAGCGGGGCATCGACGACGTCTACCTGCTGCGCGTCGAGCAGCTCTATCCGTTCCCCACCAAGGCGCTGGTGTCGGAGCTCGGGCGCTTCAAGGACGCGGAGGTCATCTGGTGCCAGGAAGAGCCGAAGAACATGGGCTCCTGGTTCTTCGTCCAGTCCTACATCGAATGGGTGCTGGGCCAGATCGGCGCCAAACACGACCGCCCGCGCTATGTCGGACGTGCCGCGGCCGCGGCCACGGCGACCGGCCTGATGTCCAAGCACCTTGCGCAGCTCCAGGCCTTCCTGGATGAGGCCTTCGCCGGGTGACCGGCCTGCCCGTCGGCCATTCGTATGGCTGGCGGGCGCGTCCTTGCAATGCTGAGATAGCGCCGTCCGGCGCGCCTTCCTCAGGGCGACCGAGCGGTTCGGGGCATCACGCCTCCCGTCTTCGCGGCCGGACGAACATGTCCGTGCCGAGACCGAATGCCCTCGCGGCCGGGCGGACACGTCCGCGCCGAGACCGAACGAAAGAGATTGAGATCATGGCGACCGAAATCCGAGTGCCCACCCTTGGAGAATCCGTGACCGAGGCGACCATCGCCCAATGGTTCAAGAAGCCGGGCGATGCGGTGACCGCCGACGAGCCGATCGTCGAGCTGGAGACCGACAAGGTCACCGTCGAGGTGCCCGCGCCCGCGTCCGGCACCCTGTCCGACATCCTGGTGAAGGAAGGCGACACGGTGGAGGTCGGCGCGCTGCTCGGTCAGATCGCCGATGGCGACGCGCCCGCGAAGAAGGCCGCGCCCGCCAAAACCGACGCCGCGCCCGCCAAGGCCGAGGAGACCAAGACCGAGAATGCCGGGAGCGAGAGCCAGGAGCCGGTCGAGGTCGTGGTCCCCGCCGCCGGTGAAAGCGTGACCGAGGCCGATGTCGGCGAGTGGTTCGTCAAGGTCGGCGACGCGGTCAAGGCCGACGACATTCTGGTCGAACTGGAGACCGACAAGGCGGCGCAGGAAATCCCGGCGCCGGTCGCCGGCCAGGTGGTCGAGATCTCCGCCGCCACCGGCGACACCGTCACCCCGGGCCAGCTTCTGGCGAAGATCGCCCCGGGCGCCGGCGCGGCGGCCAAGCCGGCGGCGGCCGCTTCGGCCCCGGCGCCTGCTCCGGCAAAGTCCTCCGCAACCGACATGCCGCCGGCCCCCTCGGCGGCCAAGATGATGGCCGAGAAGGGCGTCGAGGCCGGCCAGGTGTCCGGCTCGGGCAAGCGCGGTCAGGTGCTCAAGGGCGACGTCATCGCGGCGCTGGAGTCCGGCGTGACGTCGCCGCAGGCGAGCGCCCCGGCGCAGAGCGCGCCGCGCGCGGCCTCCGTGCCCGAGGACGAGGTGCGCGAGGAACGCGTGCGCATGACCAAGCTGCGCCAGACCATCGCCCGCCGGCTGAAGGACGCGCAGAACACGGCGGCCATGCTGACCACCTACAACGAGGTGGACATGGGCCCGGTCATGGAGCTGCGCAAGCAGTACAAGGATCTGTTCGAGAAGAAGCACGGCGTGAAGCTCGGCTTCATGGGCTTCTTCACCAAGGCCGTGTGTCACGCGCTGAAGGAAATCCCGGCCGTCAATGCCGAGATCGACGGCACCGACATCATCTACAAGAACTACTGCCACGTCGGCGTGGCGGTCGGCACGGACAAGGGGCTCGTCGTGCCGGTGGTGCGTGACGCGGACCAGATGTCGATCGCCGAGATCGAGAAGGAAATCGCCAATCTCGGGCGCAAGGCGCGCGACGGCAAGCTCGGCATGGCCGACATGACCGGCGGCACCTTCACGATCTCCAACGGTGGCGTCTACGGCTCGCTGATGTCCTCGCCGATCCTCAACGCGCCGCAGTCGGGCATTCTCGGCATGCACAAGATCCAGGAGCGGCCGATGGTCGTGAACGGGCAGATCGTGGCACGGCCGATGATGTATCTGGCACTGAGCTACGATCACCGCATCGTCGACGGCAAGGAGGCCGTGACCTTCCTCGTCCGTGTCAAGGAGAGTCTGGAAGACGTCCAGCGTCTCGTGCTGGATCTCTGATCGCGGCGAACGACTACGGTCTCCGGGCGGCGATCCCGTCCGGAGACCCTGTCCCGCGGGTGCGCTCCCGTGCGCCCGTGACATCCGGTGGCGCCCATGCGGGCGGTCGGCCGAGGAGAGGCAGGAATGAAGGCAACCGTCAGCCGTTTGCAGGCGAACTGGGTTTACGGCGGCGCCCTCGCGGGGCTCGGCCTTCTGGTGTTGACGCCGCTCCTGACGGTGGCGTGGCCGCTGGGCGAGCGCCTGGTCTGGCTTGTCCTGCCCGTTTACATGCTGCATCAGCTCGAGGAACATGACGGCGATCGGTTCCGTCACTTCGTCAACGCCACCATAGGCGGCGGGCGGGAGGCCTTGAGCGTGCGCGATGTCTTCGTGATCAACGTCTTCGGCGTGTGGGGGGTCATGGTCGTGACGCTCTGGCTGATGCGGGACCTCGCGTCGGGCTGGGGCCTGATCGGGATCTACCTCGTGCTGGTCAACGCGGTCCTGCATCTGGTGCAGGCGCTTGTCATGCGGCGCGCCAATCCGGGGCTCTGGACGGCGCTCGTCCTGTTCCTGCCACTCGGATGCTGGGGCCTTGCCGAACTTGCCCCTTCGGCGACGCTTTCCGTGCACGCCGTTTCGCTGGCCGCAGTCGTCGCCCTGCACGGCGCCATCGTGGTCAACGTCCGCCGCAGGCTGGCGCACGTCTGAGGGGGGGAGAATACCGATGGGACCGGAGTTTCTTCTGACCGCCCTTGTGGTGGTGCTCGCGCCTGGAACCGGCGTGGTCTACACGGTGGCGACCGGGCTCGCACGCGGCCGGCTTCCGGGCATTGCGGCGGCATTCGGCTGCACCCTCGGCATTGTTCCCGCGCTGCTCGCGGCAATGTTCGGTCTGGCGGCCCTGCTTCATGCCAGCGCGCTTGCCTTCCAGGTCCTGAAATACGCCGGCGCCGCCTATCTTTTCTATCTCGCCTGGCAGGCGCTGCGTCAGGGTGGCCCGCTTGCCCTTGATCGCGAGGCGGCCGGTCCGGCGGATCTCGGCGCAGTGGCGTTCAACGGGTTTCTCATCAATGTGCTGAACCCGAAGCTGTCGCTGTTCTTTCTGGCCTTCCTGCCTCAGTTCGTCAGCCCGCAGGCCGGTCCGGTCACGCTGCAGGTGCTCGGACTTGGCGGGGTCTTCATGGGGCTGACGCTGGTGGTTTTCATCGGCTACGGTCTGTTCGCCGCGGCAGTGGGGGCAAGGCTCCTGGCGAGCCGGCGTGCCATGGCTTGGATCGGACGCACGGTTGCCGTTGCCTTTGCAGGCTTCGGTCTCAGGCTGGCCCTTTCCGAGCGCTAAGGCCGGCCGACGAACAGACAAGAGAAAGCGGATCCGCGCCCCCGGGCGTCCGGTTTCGCACCTGAGCGCGGTGCCAGGGCTTTCACGCCGGATCGCGCAACACGATGTCCAGAGGCCGGCCGTTTGACGCCGGCGTGCCGCGAACAATGAGGCGACTTGCAATGGCAGACTATGATCTTCTCGTCATCGGAACCGGCCCCGGGGGCTATGTCTGCGCCGTCAAGGCGGCCCAGCTCGGCCTGAAGGTGGCGGTGGTCGAAAAGCGCGCCACCCATGGCGGCACCTGCCTGAACATCGGCTGCATCCCGTCCAAGGCGCTGCTGCACACCTCGGAACTCTTCGAGGAGGCCGGCCACAGCTTCGAGGGCTTCGGCATCAAGGTGAACAAGCCGAAGCTCGATCTGAAGGCGATGATGGGCCACAAGCAGAAGACCATCGACGCGAACGTCGGCGGCATCGACTACCTGTTCAAGAAGAACAAGATCACGGCCCATCACGGCACGGGCCGCATCCTCGCGCCGGGCAAGGTCGAGGTGAAGGCCGAGGACGGCTCGACCGAGATCCTGGAAGCCACCTCCATCGTCATCGCGACGGGCTCCGACGTGGCGCCGCTGCCGGGCGTTGAGATCGACGAGAAGCAGATCGTCTCCTCCACCGGCGCGCTGGAGCTGGAGAAGGTGCCGAACCGTCTGGTGGTGGTCGGCGCCGGCGTGATCGGTCTGGAGCTCGGCTCGGTCTGGCGCCGGTTGGGCGCCGAGGTCACGGTCGTGGAGTTCATGGACAAGATCCTCGGGCCGATGGACGCCGACGTGTCGCGCAACTTCCAGCGCATCCTCAAGAAGCAGGGCCTGGAGTTCAAGCTGTCCTCCAAGGTCACGGCGGTCGAGAAGAAGGGCAAGCAGCTGGCCGTCACCGTCGAGCCGGTCGAGGGCGGCGAGGCGGCCGCCGAGACGCTTGAGGCCGATGTGGTGCTGGTCGCGATCGGCCGCCGTCCGGTGACGGAGGGGCTTGGTCTCGACGAGATCGGCGTGGCCCGCGACGGACGCGGCCGGATCGAGACCGACGCGCATTACAAGACCAATGTCGACGGCATCTATGCGATCGGCGACGTGATCGCCGGGCCGATGCTGGCCCACAAGGCCGAGGACGAGGGCGTGGCGCTGGCCGAGATCCTCGCCGGTCAGGCCGGTCACGTGAACTACGGCGTGATCCCCGGCGTGGTCTACACCAGCCCCGAGGTCGCCGAGGTCGGCAAGACCGAGGAGCAGCTCAAGGCCGAGGGCATCGACTACAAGGTCGGCAAGTTCTCCTTCATGGCCAACGGCCGCGCCAAGGCGATGGGTCACGCCGACGGTTTCGTGAAGGTGCTGGCGGATGCCAGGACCGACCGGGTGCTCGGCGTGCACATCATCGGCCACGGCGCCGGCGAAATGATCCACGAGGCGGCGGTGCTGATGGAGTTCGGCGGCTCGTCGGAGGATCTGGGGCGCACCTGCCATGCCCATCCGACGATGAGCGAGGCGGTGAAGGAAGCGGCCATGGCCGCCTTCGCCAAGCCGATCCACGCCTGACCGGCGCATGTTGCCGCCCCGTGCGGGCGGCGACACGCTCTTGCAAAAACGCCCGCCGTCGCGAGACGGCGGGCGTTGTGTTTTCAAACCGGGGGTGCCCCGCCGGGTTTGGGAAGGCACATGCCCCGGCGCGCGAGGTGGGATCCGCGCGCGGATCACTCCGCCGCCGGCATCTCCGTTTCCTGCGGCGGGCGCGCCTTGGCGTCCTCCTGCTTGATCACCAGCTCGTCCAGGTCGTTGGTGGCGATCGCGGTGGACGGCGCGGTCTCCATGGAGGCCATCGTCGACATTTTCGCTTTCGAGTCGGCCATCTTGCCCCAGTTGCACTCGGCAATGGCAGGGGCGGTCGACAGGGCGATCAGGGCGGTCATGCCCGTCAGTCCGGCTAGCAGTCGCATGCTGTTCTCCTCCAGTTGCGTCCCGGTCGCGTAAACCTCCCGGCCTCCGCGTCCCGACAGTCGCCGGAACGGCTGTCGGTCGAGGGAAGCGCGGACCTGCGGACCGGATGGCGCGTCTGCGCCGGCCCCTCTGGTGGCCGGAGCGGACGTGGCCGGGTCACGGTCGGCGGGCCTGTCCGGAACCCGCCGGTCAAGCGTCACGGCGCCCGTGGAAGGTGGTGCCGGCCTGCCGCCAGGCTGGCCGGATTTGCGGGCGACGCTACGTCAAGCTTGGGGCAGGGGTCGACGTGCGACCAGTCCCGGCGGGGAGAAAACCCGTCCGGCCTTATTCCCGGGCGAGTATCGCGGCGTGATAGGAATCGGGCTCGGTCGGGTCGTGCGGATCGATGGTCACCAGCGCCTCGATCCGCCGTCCCATGAAGATGACCTGGATTTCCCGGGCGCCGAAAAAGCCGGGAAAGCGGGCGATGAGCCGGCCGCCGGCGGTGCGATAGGCCGGCTGCCATCCCCATTTGCAGTCGCGCGGCGAGCAGCGGGTGAAGGCCCGCATGCGCACCGCCGCGCGCACGTTCTCGCCCTCGCCCTCGCAGAAGCTTTCGATCTCGATGCGCCGGATCTGCCTGACCTCGGCCATGTCGTTGATCCAGACGCCCGCCTCGGGGGTGCGACAGACGTACTCGGCCTGCGTCTGGGCTTGTGCACGCGTCTGGGCATGCGCCGGCGCGGTCGCGGCAAGCGTGGCGACGAGGCCTCCAAGAACGATGAGCGCGCGGGCAAATCGGGTCTCCATCTCGGGAATTTGGGGCTCTGTGCGCCCGACTGCAACCGAAACCGGACAAAAGCCTGCGCGATTCAACCGGACCCCACGGATTTGGGCGTTCGGCCGGCGGCGCGCCGGCCGCGCGGGTGGGCCGTGTCATAGGCCGCGAGCAGGCGGGCCTCGTCGACCTCGGTATAGACCTGCGTGGTCGAGAGGCTGGCATGCCCCAGCAGTTCCTGGATGGTGCGCAGATCGCCGCCGCCGGCGAGCAGATGGGTGGCGAAGGAGTGGCGCAGCGCATGCGGCGTGGCGCTGTCCGGCAGTCCGAGCGCACCGCGCAGCCGCGCCATGGCGTATTGCACGATGCGCGGGCTGAGCGGTCCGCCGCGCGCGCCCAGAAAAAGCGGCCCCTCCGGCTCCGGCGTGAAGGGGCAGAGCGCCAGATAGGCCGCGACCGCCTCGCCGACCACCGGCAGCACCGGCACGAGGCGCGTGCGCCCGCCCTTGCCGGTGATCCTGAGCGTTTCGGTGCCGGGAGTGGGCGCGCTGCGCCCGGTGAGCGACAGGGCCTCGGAAATGCGCAGGCCGCAGCCGTAAAGGAGCGTCAGGACGGCGGCGTTGCGCGCCGCGATCCAGGGCTCGGCGTCGAGCCCGCTGTCGGCATCGACGAGGGTCAGCGCCTCGTCCGCCCGGACGGGCTTGGGCAGCGCGCGCTTCAGGCGCGGCGCGCGCACCGCGCCGGCGGCCGTCGCGTCGATGTCGCCGCGCCGTTCCAGAAAGCCGAGGAAGGAGCGCAGGCCCGACAGGCCGCGCGCCAGCGAGCGGCTTTCCGCGCCGGCCCGGCGCCGTTCGGCCAGAAAGCCGCGAAAATCGCGCGGGCTGAGCCGGTCGAGATCGGAAATCGCCGGCGGCGCGCCCAGATGCATCGTGAGAAAGCGCAGGAACTGGCGCACGTCGCGCTCATAGGCGACGAGCGTCTTGTCCGCCAACCGCCGCTCCGACCCCAGATGGTCGAGCCACTGGCTCACGGCGGCGTTGACGTCCGGCCTGGCACAGACGAGGAGGGCGGCGGCATCGGTCATGCCGCCGAGTGTGCCCTGCGGCGGTTAACAGAAATTAACCGCCGCCGTGGCTTGAGGGCCGCGCGCGAGTTGCGAGCGCGCGACACGGGACCTCAGAGAATGCTCTGGCCGGTCTTGGCCCAGTCGGCGAGGAACTGCTCGAGACCCTTGTCGGTGAGCGGATGCTTGACCAGGCCCTTGAGCACCGCCGGCGGCACGGTGGCGACATCGGCGCCTGCGAGCGCGCAGTCCTTGACGTGGTTGGCGCTGCGGATCGAGGCGGCGAGCACTTCCGTGTCGAAGGCGTAATTGTCGTAGATCACGCGGATTTCGCGGATCAACTCCATGCCGTCGACATGCACGTCGTCGAGCCGGCCGATGAAGGGCGAGATGAAGCTCGCGCCCGCCTTGGCGGCGAGAAGCGCCTGATTGGCGGAAAAGCACAGGGTGACGTTGACCATGTGGCCGTCGTCGGTGAGCGCGCGGCAGGCCTTGAGCCCGTCGAGCGTCAGCGGCAGCTTGATCGCGATGTTGTCGGCTATGCCTGCGAGCTTGCGCCCTTCCGCGATCATCGCGTCGGCCTCGGTGGCGGTCACTTCCGCCGAGACCGGGCCCTCGACCAGCGCGCAGATTTCCTCGATCACCTCGCGCATCGGCCGGCCCGACTTGAGGATCAGCGAGGGATTGGTGGTCACGCCATCGAGCAGGCCCGTGGCGGCGAGGTCCTTGATTTCCGAGGTGTCGGCGGTATCGACGAAGAACTTCATGAGAGCGTCGGCTCCTGTAACGGATACGGATGACGGGCGCATTTGACGAAAGGACGCAAAGCGCGGGACAAGAACGGCACGGCGGTCGGCCGCCGGCGCCGGTCTTCCCTGCCGCCTCCCTTGCTGCAGTCGCCCGTTTCCATAGCCTAGGATGGCGGGCGACGACACCCCCGATTCGCGCAAGCCCCCGGCGATGCCGGCGGGCGGCGCCGCGACCCGGCCCCTTGCGCGGCCGTGCGAACGAAGGACCATGACCGCTTCCCGCCCCCCTCCCAAGGTGCAGACGCCCGAGAGGCAGACGCCCGCCACGTCCAGGACACCCGGGACGCCGGCCGCCGCCGATCTGTTCGGCGCGCCCCATCCGCAGGCGCCGGAGGGGGGGCCGCCGACCTGCGTTCAGGTGCTGCTGCCGGTCGCCATCGGCGCCGCCTATACCTATCGCGTTCCGCCAGGGGTCTGCGTGCGTCCCGGCTCCATCGTGCGCGTGCCGCTTGGTCCGCGCGAGGTGATCGGGGCCGTGTGGTCTCTGGAGGCGCCCGAGGGCGCCGCGCCGGCGCGGCTCAAGGACATTCTCCACGTCTACGATGATACGCCGCCGCTCGCCGACGATCTGCGCGCGCTGGTCGACTGGGTGGCCAACTGGACGCTGGCCGCGCCGGGCATGGTGCTGCGCATGGTGTTGCGCTCCCCCGAGGCGCTGGAGCCGGAAGCCCCGGTCCCCGGCGTGCGGCGGGTCGAGGGCGCGCCCCTGCCGGGACGGGCGACACCGGCGCGCAAGCGGGTGCTGGAAACGCTCGACGACGGCATGGCCTGGACGAAGAGCGGGCTCGCCCATGCCGCCGGCGTCAGCCCCTCGGTGATCGACGGGCTCGTGGCGCAGGGCACGCTCGAGGTGGTGTCGATGCCCGCCCGCCCGCCGTTGCCCGCGCCCGATCCGGACTTCGCGCCACCGGTGCTCACGCCGGCGCAGGAAACGGCGGCCGCGCGGCTGCGGGAGGGAATCGGATCCGCCTTCCGGACGTTCCTGCTCGACGGCGTGACCGGCTCGGGCAAGACGGAGGTCTATTTCGAGGCGGTGGCGGCCGCGCTTCAGGCCGGCCGGCAGGCGCTGGTGCTGATCCCCGAGATCGCGCTGACCACGGCGTTTCTGGAGCGATTCGAACAGCGCTTCGCCACACGACCGGCCGAATGGCATTCGCAGATCACGCCCAAGGCCCGCGCCCGCATCTGGCGCGGCGTGACCACCGGCGATGTCCGCGTCGTCGTGGGGGCGCGCTCCGCGTTGTTCCTGCCCTTTCGCGAGCTCGGCCTGATCGTCGTCGACGAGGAGCACGACGGCGCCTACAAGCAGGACGACCGGGTGCCCTACAACGCCCGCGACATGGCGGTGGTGCGTGGACATCTCGCCGGGTTTCCGGTGGTGCTCGCCTCCGCGACGCCCTCGGTCGAGAGCCAGGTCAACGCGCTCACGGGGCGCTACGAGCGGCTCGAACTGCCCGAGCGCGCCAGCGGCGCACCCATGCCCGAAATCTCCGTCATCGACCTCAGGCTCGACCGTCCCGAGCGCGGCCAGTTCCTGGCCCCGCCGCTGCGCTCGGCCATCGCCGAGACGGTCGCCGGCGGCGGGCAGGCGCTGTTGTTTCTCAACCGGCGCGGCTATGCGCCGCTGACCCTGTGCCGCTCCTGCGGTCACCGCTTCCAGTGCCCCAATTGCAGCGCCTGGCTGGTCGAGCACCGCTTTCAGGGCCGTCTCGTGTGTCACCATTGCGGTCACGCCGAGCCGGCGCCCGACCATTGCCCGGCCTGCGGCGACACCCAGTCGCTGGTTGCCTGCGGTCCCGGTGTCGAGCGGATCGCGGAAGAGGTCGCCGACGCCTTTCCGGAAGCGCGCGTGCTGGTGCTCTCCTCCGACATCCAGGGCGGCACGGAGCGCATGCGCCGGGAGATCCGGGTGATCGCGGAGGGCGGCGCGGATATCGTCGTCGGCACGCAACTGGTCGCCAAGGGGCACAATTTCCCGCTGATGCGGCTGGTCGGCGTGGTCGACGCCGATCTTGGCCTTGCCCATGGCGACCCGCGCGCGGCCGAGCGCACCTTCCAGCTGCTCGCCCAGGTGACCGGGCGCGCCGGGCGCATCGGCGGTGGCGGTCGGGGGCTGCTGCAGACCCATGCGCCGGAGCATCCGGTGATCCGCGCGCTCGCCTCCGGCGACCGCAACGCCTTCTACGAGGCGGAGATCGCCGCCCGCCGCGCCGCCGGGCTGCCGCCCTTCGGCCGGCTGGCGGCGCTCATCGTGTCGGGGCCCGACAAGGCGGCGGCGCTCGCCCATGCGCAGGCGCTGGCGCGCGCCGCGCCCCATGTGGGCGAGCTGACCATCCTCGGGCCGGCCGAGGCCGCGCTGGCGCTGGTGCGCGGGCGCTACCGGTTCCGCCTGCTGGCGATGGCGCCGCGCGCCTTCGATCTCCAGGGCCATTTACGGGCCTGGCTGACGGCCGCGCCTCGGCCGCGCGGACAGATCCGCGTCCAGGTCGATATCGACCCGCAGAGCTTTTTGTGAGGGCCCGCGCGCGCCCTGCGAGGAGGGCTTCGACCTTTTTCCGCCACGATTGGCGCATTTGGGCCCTGTGGCTATGTTGCACCGCCTTGAGCCCTGTGGTAATCGGAGCGCGGCTTTGAGGAAGCGACGGGACGCGCTGTCCCGCTCCGCCCAGAAAAGCGAAGATTTTCCAACGCCTTGCAATCAGCTTTGCTGAGAGCTCCGGCCTAATCCGCCTAAGAGAGCACGGACCCTGTGACCGACAACGTATCTCTCATTTCAGGTGTGGCTTCCCGTTATGCGACGGCGCTGCTCGACTTGGCAGAGGAGCAGGGCTCCGTGGCCGAGGTCGAGACGGCGCTTTCCGGGTTCGAGAAGCTGCTGACGGACAGCGACGACCTCAATCGTCTCGTCCATAGCCCGGTGTTTTCCGCCGACGACCAACTCAAGGCGCTCAGCGCGATCCTCGACAAGGCCGGTCTGACCGGACTTGCGGCGAACTTCCTGCGGCTGGCGGCCAAGAACCGCCGCCTGTTCGCCGTTCCGGGCATGATCGCCGCCTTCCGCAGCGAGCTTGCCAAGCGGCGCGGCGAAGTGGCCGCCGACGTGGTCTCGGCGAGCGAATTGTCGGATGCGCAGCTGGCTTCCCTGAAGGAGGCGCTGAACGCGGCGACCGGCAAGACCGTGACGGTAACGACGAAGGTCGATCCCGCGCTGATCGGCGGCCTGGTGGTCAAGGTCGGCAGCCGCATGATCGACACGTCTCTCAAGACAAAACTCAATTCCCTCAAGTTCGCGATGAAAGAGGTCGGCTGATGGATATTCGGGCAGCGGAAATCTCCGCCATCCTCAAGGACCAGATCAAGAATTTCGGCCAGGAAGCCGAGGTTTCCGAGGTCGGTCAGGTGCTTTCGGTGGGTGACGGCATCGCCCGCGTCTACGGCCTCGACAAGGTCCAGGCCGGCGAGATGGTCGAGTTCCCGGGCGGCATCCGGGGCATGGCGCTCAACCTCGAGACCGACAACGTCGGTGTCGTGATCTTCGGCTCCGACCGTGACATCAAGGAAGGCGACACCGTCAAGCGGACCGGCGCCATCGTGGAAGTCCCGGTCGGCAAGGGCCTGCTCGGCCGCGTCGTCGACCCGCTCGGCAACCCGCTCGACGGCAAGGGCCCGATCGAGGGCGCCGAGATGCGCCGCGTCGACGTCAAGGCGCCGGGCATCCTGCCGCGCAAGTCGGTGCACGAGCCGATGTCGACCGGCCTCAAGGCGATCGACGCCCTGATCCCGATCGGCCGCGGCCAGCGCGAGCTGGTCATCGGCGACCGTCAGACCGGCAAGACCGCGATCATCCTCGACACGTTCCTCAACCAGAAGCCGCTGCACGCGTCGAATGACGAGAGCGTCAAGCTCTACTGCATCTACGTCGCGGTGGGCCAGAAGCGCTCCACCGTCGCGCAGTTCGTGAAGCAGCTGGAAGAGTCCGGCGCGCTGGAATACTCCATCGTCGTCGCCGCGACCGCGTCGGACCCGGCGCCGCTGCAGTTCCTGGCGCCGTTCTCCGGCACCGCCATGGGCGAGTATTTCCGCGACAACGGCATGCATGCCGTGATCGGCTACGACGACCTGTCCAAGCAGGCCGTCGCCTACCGCCAGATGTCGCTGCTGCTTCGTCGTCCGCCGGGGCGTGAGGCCTTCCCGGGCGACGTGTTCTACCTGCACTCCCGTCTGCTGGAGCGCTCGGCCAAGCTGAACGAGGACAACGGCTCCGGCTCGCTGACGGCTCTGCCGGTCATCGAAACGCAGGGCAACGACGTGTCGGCCTTCATTCCGACCAACGTGATCTCGATCACCGACGGCCAGATCTTCCTCGAGACCGACCTGTTCTTCCAGGGCATCCGCCCGGCGGTGAACGTCGGCCTGTCGGTGTCGCGCGTCGGCTCCTCGGCGCAGATCAAGGCGATGAAGCAGGTCGCCGGCAAGATCAAGGGCGAGCTTGCGCAGTATCGCGAGATGGCGGCCTTCGCGCAGTTCGGCTCCGATCTCGACGCCACCACGCAGCGCCTGCTGAACCGTGGCTCGCGCCTGACCGAGCTTCTCAAGCAGCCGCAGTTCTCGCCGCTCAAGACCCAGGAGCAGGTCGCCGTCATCTATGCCGGCGTCAACGGCTACCTCGACAAGCTCCCGCTGGAGAAGGTCAAGGAGTACGAGGAGGGGCTTCTCCTCAACCTGCGTGGCGAGCATGCCGATCTCCTCGATGCGATCTGGGAGAAGAAGGCTCTGGACGACGAGCTCGAGGGGCGCCTCAAGGCGGCCGTCGAGGCGTACACCAAGAACTTCGCCTGAGGCGGACTGACGGCATCCAGGACAAGGGGCGGCCATGCCGAGCCTGAAGGACTTAAGAAACCGGATCGCCTCCGTTAAGGCGACGCAGAAGATCACCAAGGCCATGCAGATGGTGGCCGCGGCGAAACTGCGTCGCGCTCAGGAGGCCGCGGAAGCGGCACGGCCCTATGCGGAGCGCATGGAAGCCGTGCTGGCCAACCTCGCCACCGCCTTCGAGGGGCGGGACGACGCGCCGCGTCTTCTCGCCGGCACCGGCAAGGACGACGTGCATCTGCTCGTCGTCGCCACCGCCGAACGCGGGCTGTGCGGCGGCTTCAATTCCTCGATCGCCAAGTTGGCGCGCGAGCGGGCCCGCAGCCTGATCGCCGCCGGCAAGACGGTGAAGATCGTCTGCGTCGGCAAGAAGGGCTTCGATTCGCTGAAGCGCGACCTCGGTCAGCACATCGTCAAGACGATCGAGTTCCGCGATGTGAAGCGGATCGGCTTCGAAAACGCCGACGAGGTCGGCGCCCTGGTCCGCGACATGTTCGAGGCCGGCGACTTCGACGTCTGCACGCTGTTCTATGCCCGGTTCCAGTCGGTCATCAGCCAGGTGCCGACCGCGCAGCAGCTCATCCCGGCGAGCTTCGACGAGGATGCCGCCGCGGGCACGCGCAGCGAGGCCGTTTACGAATACGAGCCGGACGAGGCCGAAATCCTCGCCGAGCTCCTGCCGCGCAACATTTCCGTGCAGATCTTCCGCGGTCTGCTGGAAAATGCCGCTTCCGAGCAGGGGGCGCGCATGAGCGCGATGGACAATGCGACGCGCAACGCCGGTGACATGATCGACAAGCTGACGCTGAGCTACAACCGCCAGCGTCAGGCTCAGATCACCAAGGAGCTGATCGAAATCATTTCGGGCGCCGAAGCGCTCTGACCGGATCGAGACGAGGATATCAATTATGGCTGACAAGACAGTCGGACGGATCACGCAGGTCATCGGCGCCGTCGTCGACGTTCAGTTCGACGATCATCTGCCGGCGATTCTGAACGCCCTTGAGACGGACAACAACGGGGCCCGTCTCGTGCTCGAGGTCGCGCAGCACCTCGGCGAGAACACCGTGCGCACCATCGCCATGGACGCGACCGAGGGTCTCGTGCGCGGCCAGGAGGTGACGGACACCGGCGAGCCGATCGCGGTTCCGGTGGGCGACGGCACGCTCGGGCGCATCATGAACGTCATCGGCGAGCCGGTCGACGAGGCGGGCGACATCCCGCACGAGAGCAAGCGCGCCATTCACCAGGAAGCGCCGGCCTTCGTCGAGCAGTCGACGGAAGCCGAGATCCTGGTCACGGGCATCAAGGTCGTCGACCTGCTGGCGCCCTACGCCAAGGGCGGCAAGATCGGCCTGTTCGGCGGCGCCGGCGTCGGCAAGACCGTTCTGATCATGGAGCTGATCAACAACGTCGCCAAGGCGCACGGCGGTTACTCGGTGTTCGCCGGCGTCGGCGAGCGCACCCGTGAGGGCAACGACCTTTACTGGGAAATGGTCGAGTCCGGCGTGAACAAGGAAGGCGGCGGCGAGGGCTCCAAGGCCGCGCTCGTCTACGGTCAGATGAACGAGCCCCCGGGGGCGCGTGCCCGCGTGGCGCTGACCGGCCTGACGATCGCCGAGGACTTCCGCGACAAGGGCCAGGACGTGCTCTTCTTCGTCGACAACATCTTCCGCTTCACCCAGGCGGGGTCGGAAGTGTCGGCGCTGCTCGGCCGTATCCCTTCCGCGGTGGGCTATCAGCCGACGCTCGGCACCGACATGGGCGCCATGCAGGAGCGCATCACCACCACGACCAAGGGGTCGATCACCTCGGTGCAGGCCGTCTATGTGCCTGCCGACGACCTGACCGACCCGGCGCCGGCCTCGACCTTCGCCCACCTCGACGCGACGACCGTGTTGAACCGCTCGATCGCGGAAAAGGGCATCTATCCGGCCGTGGACCCGCTCGACTCCACCTCGCGCATGCTCGACCCGCGCATCATCGGCGAAGAGCACTATGAAGTGGCCCGTGCCGTGCAGGCGACGCTGCAGCGCTACAAGGCGCTGCAGGACATCATCGCCATCCTGGGCATGGACGAGCTCTCCGAAGAGGACAAGCTGACGGTGGCCCGCGCCCGCAAGATCGAGCGCTTCCTGTCGCAGCCGTTCTTCGTGGCCGAGGTCTTCACCGGCTCGCCGGGCAAGCTCGTGGCGCTCGAGGACACGATCAAAGGCTTCAAGGGGCTCGTCGACGGCGAGTACGACCATCTTCCGGAAGCGGCCTTCTACATGGTCGGCTCCATCGAAGAGGCGGTCGAAAAGGCCCAGAAGCTCGCCGCGGAAGCCGCGTAACCCATCGAAGGACCGAGGCACGACATGGCCGAAGCTTTCCAGTTCGAACTCGTCTCGCCCGAGCGGCTTCTTCTGTCGGAAGAGGCGACCCAGGTCGTCGTTCCGGGCATCGAGGGCGAATTCGGTATCATGGCCGGCCACGCTCCGATGATGTCGACCCTGCGGCCCGGCGTTCTGACCGTGTCGCGGCCGTCGGGCTCGGACGAGGCCTATTTCGTGCGCGGCGGTTTCGCCGAGGCCGGCCCCAAGGGGCTGACGGTTCTCGCCGAGCAGGCCGTGCCGATGGCCGACCTCAAGGCGGACGAGATCGCCCGCCAGATCCGCGAGGCGGAAGAGGATCTCGCCGATGCGAAGGACGAGGCGACCCGCGACAGGGCGGCGTCGCTTCTCCAGCAGCTGCGCGACGTCGAGGCGGCGCTGGCCACGCATTGATCCGCGTCGCGCCTCCCGCGCGGCCCTTGACGATTTCTGCGAAACCGCCCGGGTCCTCTCGGGCGGTTTTCATTTGTGCGCAGGGTCCCGAGACCTGCGGAGGGGCTTGCCTTCCGCCCCTGTCTGCAAGCATCGTGCGGACATGACCCGGCCCGCCGCCTCCCGGCCAAGACCCGCGATGCCCGATGGGTTTCGCCTTCTTTCCGGCTATTTCGACCGCGCCGCGCAAGAGGCGCTGCTGACCGACATCCGCGCCGTCGTCGCCGAGGCCCCGCTGTTCACGCCGGCGATGCCACGCACCGGCAAGGCATTCTCGGTGCGCATGTCGAACTGCGGGCCGCTCGGCTGGGTGGCGGATCGCGCCGGCTACCGTTATCAGCCGACCCACCCGGTGACGGAGCGTCCCTGGCCGGCGATGCCGGCGCGCGTGCTGAGCGCGTGGCGCGACCTCTGTCCCGGCGCGCCGGAGCCGGAAGCCTGCCTCATCAATTTCTACGCGTCGGGCGCCCGCATGGGGCTGCATCAGGATCGCGATGAAGCCCGTTTCGATGTGCCGGTGCTGTCGATCTCGCTGGGAGCGACGGCGGTGTTTCGCCTCGGCGGACCCGCGCGAAAGGCACCAACGCGCAGCTTCCGTCTCGCGTCGGGGGATGTGGTCGTGCTGGGGGGCGACGCCCGGCTCGCCTATCACGGCGTGGATCGCACGATCCCCGGGAGTTCCACCCTGGTGAAGGACGACGGGCGGATCAATCTCACCCTGCGCCGGGTCTCGGAATAGGAACCGGCCCGAACCGGGATCAGCCCAGAATGGCGATCGCGAGCAGGGCGGCGATCGCCCACAGGGCGTATCGGCCGGAGCGGCTGTGCCGGGCCTCGGCGCGGCCGATGGCCTCGGCCGTCTCCGCGTCGAAGCGCAGGCCCTTCTCGGCCATCCGCTCGACCTCATGCGACAGCCGCTGCGCCCGGTCGGCGAGCAGCGGCAGGTCGGCGGCAAGCTTGCCGAGCGCCGAGAGACCGCCGGCCGCGTCCTGCAGCCGGGCGCCGGGGCCGAGATTGCGCTCGATCCAGCCGCGCACGACCGGTTCGGCGGTGCGCCACATGTCGAGATGCGGATTGAGCGTGCGCGCCACGCCCTCGACCACGACCATGGTCTTCTGCAGCATGATGAGCTGCGGCTGGGTGCGCATGTTGAAGAGCTCGGTGACCTCGAGAAGCTGCGTCAGCAGCCGGGCCATGGAAATCTCCGACGCGTCCTGCCCGTGGATCGGCTCGCCGATGGCGCGAATGGCTTGCGCGAAAACGTCGACGTCCTGATCGGCCGGGACGTAGCCCGCCTCGAAATGCACCTCGGCCACGCGGTGATAGTCGCGCGTGATGAAGCCGAACAGGATCTCGGCGAGGAACCGGCGTTCGGTGCGCCCGAGCCGCCCGGTGATGCCGAAATCGACCGCGACCAGCGTGCCGTCCGGCTCCAGGAACATGTTGCCCTGGTGCATGTCGGCATGAAAGAAGCCGTCGCGCACCGCGTGGCGCAGGAAGGACTGGATGACGGTCGCCCCGACCGCCGGCAGATCGTGGCCGTCGGCCGCAAGTCCCTCGAGATCGTTGAGCTTGCGACCCGAGATCCACTCCATGGTCAGCACGCATTTCGCCGTGCGCGGCCAGTCGACCGCCGGTACGCGGAACCCCGGATCGTCGGCGGTGTTCTCGCCCATTTCCGACAGGGCCGCGGCCTCGAGGCGGAAATCCATCTCCAGTTCCACGGAGCGCGCCAGCGTGTCGACCACGGCGAGCGGGCGCAGGCGCCGGGAGGGCGGGTGAAATCGCTCGATCAGCCTGGCGATCAGATAGTAGCTCTTGAGATCGCGGCGAAACCGCTCGGCGACGCCGGGCCGCAGCACCTTGACCGCGACCTTGCGCAGGGAGCCGTCCTCCTCGCGGATTTCCGCCGGATGCACCTGGGCGATGGAGGCGGCGGCGACGGGCAGATCGAAGGTGACGAAGATGTCCTCGACCGGGCGTCCCAGCTGCGCCTCGACGACGGCGCGCGCCTCCTCGATCGGGAAGGGCGGGATCTGGTCCTGCAGCGCGGTGAGATCGGTCGCGATCTCGCGGCCCACCACGTCGGGCCGGGTGGCGAGGAACTGGCCGAGCTTCACATAGGAGGGGCCGAGCCGGGTCAGCGCGTCCGACAGCCGGGTCCGGGCGGCCTTGTCGCGCGCCGAGCGGCGTTCGAGCAGGCGCACGGCGGCGAGCGCCAGTCGCTGGGCCGGCGGCAGATCGGGCACATCCACGATCCCGAACACGCCCTCGCGGGCCATGACGAAGCCGGCGCGGGCCAGGCGAAAGAGGGCGGCGACGGGCATCGGCGTTTCAGACCACCCAGCCCGAGTGCAGGCAGGCGATGCCGCCGGAGAAATTGCGATAGGTGACGCGCGAAAAGCCCGCGTCGCGGATCATCTGCGCGAAGCGCTCCTGATGCGGGAACTTGCGGATCGATTCTACGAGGTAGCGATAGGGCTCGCCGTCGCCGGTGACGAGACGGCCCATGGTCGGGATCAGGTTGAAGGAAAAGGCATCGTAGACCCGGTCGAGACCGGCCACGTCGACCTGGGAGAATTCCAGGCACAGGAAGCGGCCGCCGCGCTTCACCACCCGGCGCGCCTCGCGCAGCGCCCTGGCGATGTCGGGCACGTTGCGGATGCCGAAGGCGATCGTATAGGCGTCGAACTCATTGTCGGCGAAGGGCAAATCCTCTGCGTTGCCTTCCACGAAGCGCAGCCGGTCGGACAGGCCGGCCCGGGCGGCGCGCTCGCGGCCGACGGAGAGCATGGAGCCGTTGATGTCGCAGACGATGGCCTGCGTGCCCGCTCCGCCGCGCTCCAGGATGCGCGTGGCGATGTCGCCGGTGCCCCCGGCCACATCGAGCACCCTGAACGCGCGGCGATCCTTGCGCGGGGGCGCAAGCGCGGAGACCATCGCGTCCTTCCACAGCCGGTGGAGGCCGCCGGACATCAGGTCGTTCATCAGATCGTAGCGGCTGGCCACCTGGTGAAAGACGTCGTTGACCAGCGGCTGCTTCTCACCCTGCGCCACCGTCTGAAAGCCGAAGCTCGTGGCCATGTCCGGCCCGTGCGCGCGCGTGTCGTTCCTGTCGGGGCTGGCCGCCATGTTCGTCTCCCGCCGGGATTGCCGGCGCCGGGATGGGCGCCTGTCGAAGGTTTGCCTTAGCGCATTTTCCGCAAGAGGTCACGGGGCCTTGGATGCGGTGTGCACGCCTGCGGCAATCGGCGCGGCGGCGGTTCGCGGGGATTGACCGCGCCCGGGTGTGTTGTATGCAGCAGACGCAGCACCCGGGCGAGGCCGGGTGCGGGGAAGGAGATGCGCGCATGCCCGAATTGCCCGAGGTCGAGACGGTCCGCCGGGGCCTGCAGCCGGTCCTGGAGGGCGCGCGGATCGCCGAGGTGACCCTGGCGCGCGCGGATCTGCGCTTTCCCTTCCCGCCCGGCTTTCGCGAGCGGGTGACGGGCCGGCGCGTGGTCTCGCTGGGCCGGCGGGCGAAATACCTGCTGGCCGATCTCGACGACGGCACCGTGCTCGTGATGCATCTGGGCATGTCCGGCGCGTTCCGCATCGAACAGGCGGCGACGCAGACCGTTCCGGGTGCCTTTCATTATGCCCGTTCGGAAGACCGCAAGCACGACCACGTGATCTTTCATCTGGAGCGGGCCGATCAGGCGGGACTGCGCATCGTCTACAACGATCCGCGCCGCTTCGGCTTCATGACGCTGGTCCCGCGCGCCGAACTGGAAAGCCATCCGTTCTTCGCGGGGTTGGGGCTGGAGCCGGTGGGCAATGCGCTGGACGCAGAGACGCTGGCGCATCTGCTGGCCGGCAAGGCGACGCCGCTCAAGGCGGCGCTGCTCGACCAGCGGATCGTCGCCGGCCTTGGCAACATCTATGTCTGCGAGGCGCTCTTTCGCGCGAGGCTTTCCCCGCAGCGCGCCGCCGGGACGGTGGCCACCAAGGCGGGTCGCGCGGGCGTGCGGGCCGAGCGGCTGGCGGTCGCGATCCGCGAGGTGATCGACGCGGCGATCGCCGCCGGCGGCTCGACCCTGCGCGACCACCGCCAGGCGGACGGCCAGCTCGGCTATTTCCAGCACACGTTCCAGGTCTACGGCCGCGAGGGCGAGCCCTGTCGCACGCCCGGCTGCGGCGGCACCGTGCGGCGGCTGGTCCAGTCCGGGCGCTCCACGTTCCATTGCCCGCGCTGCCAACGCTAGGCGGGCAGAGCCCGGCATCTTCGCGCCGCGATTGTGCGGTTGCGAGCGCGGCGGGCATCGGCTACCCCTTTGCGGCGTAAGGCGGCGCGCCTTTCCGGCGCCGCGCACACTTGGGAGGTCCCATGGGATACGAGAATATTCAGGTTGAGAAGCGCGGCCGCGTGGCGCTGGTGACGCTGAACCGTCCGAAGGCTCTCAATGCGCTGAATTCGGAGCTGATCGGCGAGCTCAACAGCGCGCTGGCGCAATTCCAGAGCGACGACAAGATCGGCTGCGTGGTGCTCACCGGATCGGAAAAGGCCTTCGCGGCCGGCGCCGACATCAAGGAAATGAGCTCGCTGTCCTATGTCGAGGCCTATACCAAGGATTTCATCACCTCCTGGGACGAGGTCTCGCGCTTCCGCAAGCCGATCATCGCCGCGGTGGCGGGCTATGCGCTCGGCGGCGGCTGCGAACTGGCGATGATGTGCGACTTCATCCTGGCCGCCGACAACGCCAAGTTCGGCCAGCCCGAAATCCAGCTTGGCGTGATGCCCGGCGCCGGCGGCACCCAGCGCCTGACCCGCTTCGTCGGCAAGTCCAAGGCCATGGAAATGTGCCTGACCGGCCGGATGATGGACGCCGCCGAGGCGGAGCGGTCCGGACTGGTGAGCCGCGTCGTGCCGGCGGACGAACTGGTCGACGAGGCCATCCGGGTGGCGGAGAAGATCGCCGACTTCTCGCTGCCGATCGCGATGATGACCAAGGAAAGCGTCAACCGCGCCTATGAGACGACGCTCGCCGAGGGCGTGCGCTTCGAGCGGCGCGTGTTCCACTCCATGTTCGCCACCGAGGACCAGAGCGAGGGCATGTCGGCCTTCGTCGAGAAGCGGGCGCCGCAGTTCAAGAACCGGTGATGTCTGCGCGACGTTGCGCGTCGGTGCCACTTTCGCATTGACGCGCGCGTTGGCGCCGACTATAAGCGCGGTCGACCGGTGGCGGCCCGTTCCGCCGCCGCTTTCGTTTGACCGGGGTGGTTTGTAACGCCTCGATCGCGACGAGACCGATTGTTCACGTAACGCATCAGGACACACCATGGCGAACACCCCTTCGGCCAAGAAGGCGGCACGCAAGATCCAGCGCCGCACGGCCACCAACAAGGCCCGCCGTACCCGGGTGCGCTCGTTCCTGCGCAAGGTCGAGGAGGCGATCGCTTCCGGCGACCAGGCGTCGGCCAACGAGGCGCTCAAGGCGGCCCAGCCCGAGCTCATGCGGGCGGTCAGCAAGGGCGTCTTCCATAGCAATATGGCGGCGCGCAAGATTTCCCGGCTGAACTCGCGGGTCAAGGCGCTCGGCGCCTGATCCCACAGCCCATACGAGGTTTGGAACCCGGCCTTTTGGTCGGGTTTTTCTTTTGCCGTCACACGGTTGGGTTCGCCCTATCCGTCTAACCTCCGGCTGCGAATCGTCGGGCTGCATCCGTCGGCCCGATGGCAGAATATATCCATAAAGAACAGATACTTATCTGGGTGTTGGAGTGTCGGGCGACTGGCGGACGGCGTTTGTCGCGAGTCAAGATTGAGCGGGCAGATTTTTTTTTCGTGCACAGCAAAACGGGTGTTTGTCCGCGCGCCATCCGGAAAACGCTTTGACTCAAAAAGCCTTCCAAACCTTCCCCCGCCGGATAAGGCGACGGCCTGTCGCAGGCTGCTTGCGCTGCACGCCCGAAATGGCGCCCGGCGCTGTTGCGGGGCCGATTTTGGCTGTGTATGTTGTGTCTATCGGGCGGTCGCCCCGGGTAAATCGAACAAGTTAAGTCGTGAGGGCCTCAGGAAGAGCGATGGTATACTTTTGCCTAAAAGCAACATCATGCCGTCTCAATGCTCTGCCAGAGTTGGGCTCGGGCTTATTCTGCCTCAGGCGGAATTAGAGCGTATCTGTACTCGCCAGGTAACATAATCAGACCCCGTGAGTTCCTTTGTCGCCTGCCGGAAATATTCGGCAGGAGCGGGTTTTCGTGCGTCAGCGCAAGGCCGCGGGGGATTGCGGTCGCCGCGCGGATTGCGGGTGGCGCGGTCGCAACGGACGGCCGGCGGGATGCGAGGCCAGGGGGCTCGCGGGCTCCGGACGCGTCCGCGGCCTGAGGGGCCGGAAAGATCGTTCGAGGCCCGAGAGGCTGACAAGATCCGGGGCCGAAGCGGCATGAGGCCGCACGCGGTGCGGACAGGAATGAAGACGTCGGCATGCTCCGATCGCGGGGATGTCCGGCTTAAACGACCGATGTGCCCGGCTGCGGGCGATGTCGGCAAAAAGCAAGATCGGCATGTCCGCTTCGCGCGCATGCCAGCCAATGAAAAGAGGGGCTTGACGATGACAGCACAATGGACTTTCTGTGCCGCTCCGGATCTGGTCAGGCGGAAGCGACGTCTCGTTTAAGTCCCGGCCCGATCGGGTGCGGGCGCGGCGCGTCCGTGCATCACTCTGCCAGGATCACTCACTTCCTCGCGTCGACACGGCCGGCCGGCTTTCCGGCGGTCATGGACGCTTGCGCGCTTCCCGCAGCGGGGAGCCGATCACCTTGACCCGGACGCGTGGCCCCGCCGTGCAGGGGCCGTCCGGTGAGCGACAAGGCGGCGGGCGCCGAAGCCCGCCCGACAAACCCGCCGCGCAAGCGGCGATAAACGGCCGAAACGGCCGAGGAC
Source organism: Stappia sp. (assembly GCF_040110915.1). NCBI lineage: Bacteria > Pseudomonadati > Pseudomonadota > Alphaproteobacteria > Hyphomicrobiales > Stappiaceae > Stappia > Stappia sp. Next base: position 4,337,793 of record NZ_CP157793.1, read on the forward strand.
AACAAAACGACGGGTTCTGCGGCGGCGGACATGCCCGTTGGCTTTGGAGGCGATCACAATGAGCTTGCAGGAACTTCCGGCATCCGAGAGCGTCGGTGCGGAGAACTGGGCGCGCGTCAAGAAGCGGCTTCGCGCCGAGCTCGGCGAGGACGTGTTCACCAGTTGGTTCGCGCGTGTCGATCTGGAGGATCATGCCGACGGGACGGTGCGTCTGTCCGTGCCGACCCGCTTCCTCAAGCAGTGGATCCAGTCGCATTACCGCGAGCGGTTGATGGGGCTGTGGAAGCGCGAATGCGAGGATGTGCATCGCATCGAGCTGACGGTGCGCGGCGCGGTGCGTCCGCGCACGGCGCCGGCGCAGCGGCCGAAGCCGACCCTTGCAAGCGGGGCCGACGCGATCAACGTGGCCGACAAGGCGCGTGTCGCGGCGCCCTCCGCGCCCGCCGCCGCCCCGACCCAGACGCGGGCCTCCGGCGGCGAGGGCGGGCTCGAGGGCGCGGCGCTCGATCCCAAATACACCTTCGCCTCCTTCGTGGAGGGCGAGTCCAATGCGCTGGCGCTTGCCGCCGCCCGCCAGATCTCCACGGCCACCTCGGTGACCTTCAATCCGCTCTATGTCCACGCGTCTGTCGGTCTCGGCAAGACGCACCTGATGCAGGCGATCGCCAGCGAGGCCAAGGCAGCGGGGCGAAAAGTGCTCTACCTGACAGCGGAACATTTTATGTACCGCTTCGTCGCGGCCCTGAAAGCCCAGTCCGCACTTGCCTTTAAGGACACTCTTCGCACGATAGACCTGCTCCTCATAGATGACATGCAGTTCCTGCACGGCAAGCAGGTGCAGCAGGAATTCTGCCATACCCTCAACGCGCTGATCGACGGCGCGCGCCAGGTCGTGGTGGCGGCCGACCGTCCGCCGTCGGATCTGGAGACGCTCGACGACCGCATGCGCTCGCGGCTCGCCGGCGGGCTTGTGGTGGCGATCTCCGAGCCGGACTACGGTCTGCGCCGCGCGATCCTGACCAACCGGGTGGACACCGTGCGTCGCAGCCACCCGGGCTTTTCGGTGCCCGAAAGCGTGCTCGACTATGTGGCGCGCAACGTCGGCACCTCGGGGCGCGACCTGGAGGGCGCGCTCAACCGGCTGATCGCCCACAACCAGCTGACCGGGCAGCCGGTCACGCAGGAGATGGCGGAGGCGACGCTGCGCGATCTGGTGCGCAACACGGAGCCGCGCCGGGTCAAGATCGAGGACATCCAGCGCGTGGTGTCCAAGCACTACAGCGTGTCGAAGGCCGACCTCCTGTCGGCGCGGCGCACGCGCACCATCGTGCGCCCGCGCCAGATCGCGATGTATCTGGCCAAGATGATGACGCCGCGCTCGCTGCCGGAGATCGGCCGGCGCTTCGGTAACCGCGATCACACCACCGTGCTGCACGCGGTCCGCAAGATCGAGGACCTGACCCGCAACGACGCGGGCCTTGCGCAGGAGATCGATCTGCTGAAGCGCATGCTCGACGCCTGATCGCGACACGAAAAGCGCTCCGGCGGGGCCGTTGGGTCGCCTCTCCGGCTCCGCCTTTCCCGAAAGCTGGACAAAACCGCCGCGCCCGAGCCGGGAGTGGCGGTTTTCTGCGGATGACGGGGCGTTTCGGGCCGCTTGCCCTTGCATTTCGCAGCGCGAAAGGGCAGTGTCGACGCCCATTTTGCCGTCGCGGCTTCTTCCTCGCGAAAACGGCCTCCCGGTGCCAACGCATTTGACAGTGGACGACACAAGGAAGTGGACGACACAATGAAGGTGACTCTCGAGCGGACCGATCTTCTGAAGTCCTTGACCCACGTTCATCGTGTCGTCGAACGCCGCAACACCATTCCCATCCTGTCCAACGTGCTGTTGCGCTGCGAGGACGGGGAGCTGGCGCTCAAGGCGACCGATCTCGATCTGGAGATCTCCGAGCGCATTCCCGCGCATGTGGAACAGCCCGGCGCGACCACCGTGCCGGCGCATATGATCTACGACATCGTGCGCAAGCTGCCCGACGGGGCGCAGGTGGTGCTGGAGACCTCCGGCGACAACGCGACGCTGGAGCTGCGCGCCGGGCGCTCGCGGTTCGCGCTGCAGATGCTGCCCGAGTCCGACTTCCCCGACATCACGGCGGGCGACTTCACGCATGGCTTCACCTTGAGCGCGCGCGACATGCGCAAGGTGATCGACGCGACGCAATTCGCGATCTCCACCGAGGAGACGCGCTATTATCTCAACGGCATCTACATGCACACGGTGGCGACCGACGCGGGCGAGCGCTTCCGCGGCGTGGCGACCGACGGGCACCGGCTGGCGCGCGCCGAGATCGCGGCGCCCCAGGGCGCCAGCGGCATGCCCGGCATCATCGTGCCGCGCAAGACCGTCGGCGAGATCCAGAAGCTGCTGGAAGACCCGGAGGCGGAAGCCCGCGTCGAGATCTCGGAGACCAAGATCCGCATCACCACGGGCGCGGTGGTTCTGACGTCGAAGCTGATCGACGGCACCTTCCCCGACTATGGTCGGGTGATCCCGCAGAACAACGACAAGGAACTCCTTGTCGACCGCGACGAGTTCAAGGCGGCGGTCGACCGCGTGTCGACGATCTCCTCGGAGCGCGGACGGGCGGTGAAGCTGGCGATCTCCGAGGGGCGCATGGTGCTCACCGTGGTCAATCCGGATTCCGGATCGGCCACCGAGGAACTGGCGGTCGACTATGAGTCCGATCCGCTGGAGATCGGCTTCAACTCCCGCTACCTGCTGGAGATCACGGGGCAGCTCAAGAGCGACACGGCGGCCTTTCATTTCGCCGATGCCGGCGCGCCGACCCTGATCCAGGACAAGGGCGCGGACGATGCGCTTTATGTGCTGATGCCGATGCGGGTGTGACCGCGGACGGGCCAGACCAACACCAGGACGGTGGCCGGGACATGGGCGAGCCGGTGCGGGTTGCCCTGCGCAGCCTCAGCCTGACCAATTTCCGCAATTATGCGCAGCTCACCATCGCGCTCGACGGGCAGCTGATCGCCTTCGTCGGCGAGAACGGCGCGGGCAAGACCAATCTGCTGGAAGCCGTGTCGCTGTTGACCGCCGGGCGGGGCCTGCGCCGCGCGCCGCTCGACGAGATCGGTCTCAAGGGCAGTGCCGCGCCCTGGAGCGTGGCCGCAAGGGTCTCGGGCGTGGCCGAGGAGACCCGCATCGGAGTCGGCCACACGCCGGGCGAGCCGGGACGCCGCATCCGCATCGACGGGGCGGACGCGCGCACCTCCGACCAATTGCTCGACTATCTGCGCGTGCTGTGGCTGCTGCCCTCCATGGACGGTCTCTTCACCGGGCCCGCCGGCGACCGGCGGCGCTTTCTCGACCGGCTGGTGCTCGCGGTCGATCCCGGCCACGGTCGTCGGGTGGCGGATCTGGAAAAGGCGCTCAGGGCGCGCAACCGCCTGCTCGACCAGGGCGGCGGGCCGGCCTATCTCGACGCGGTCGAGGCGCAGCTGGCGCCGCTTGCGGTTGCCGTGTCGCTGGCCCGGCGCGAGACGGTGGCGCTGCTGGTCGACCGCATCGCCCTGCAGGCCGGTCTCGGCCTGCCGTTTCCGCGCGCCGACGTGGCCCTCACCGGCGCCTTCGAGGACGAGGCGGCGGCGCTCCCGGCCTGCGATCTGGAAGACCGCTATCTTGCGGCGCTGGCGGCGGGGCGCGGGCGCGACCGGGCGGCGGGGCGCACGCTGGAGGGGCCGCATCGCTCCGATCTCGCGGTGCGCCACGTGGCCAAGGACATGCCGGCCGCGCTGGCCTCGACCGGAGAGCAGAAGGCGCTTCTCATCGGCCTGGTGCTCGCCCATGCGGAGGTGACGGCGGCGACCGCCGGCATGACCCCGGTGCTGCTGCTCGACGAGGTGGCCGCCCATCTCGACCCCGGCCGGCGCCGGGCGCTGTTCACGCGTCTCGCCGATCTCGGCCTGCAGGTGCTGATGACCGGCACCGACCCGCAGCTTTTCGTCGACCTGCCGGCCGAAAGCCGCCTGATGGCGGTCGCAAACGGCGCGGTTTCGGTCTATAACGACACGTGATCTCTTCAAGGCTCTCCGACATGGATATCTCGGCTCTCGCCATTTTCGCGGCCGCGCTTTTCGTGGCCGCCGTCATTCCCGGTCCGGGCATCGCGGCGATCGTCGCCCGCGTGCTGGCGCGCGGCCGTCAGGGCGCGGTCGCCTTCTGTCTGGGCGTGGCGCTCGGCGACGTGATCTGGCTCGGCTTTGCCGTCGCCGGGCTGGCGGTGCTGGCCAAGAGCTTCGCCATGGTGTTCATGATCGTCAAATATGCGGGTGCGGCCTATCTGGTCTATCTGGCGTGGAAGATGTGGACCGCCCCGGCCGATGCCGGTCTGGCGGGCCTCGACCAGCCGGCGAGCGAACAGCGCGTCGGCCTGATGCTGGGCGGGCTGGCCGTCACCCTGGGAAACCCGAAGACGATGGTCTTCTATCTGGCGCTCCTGCCCAACATCATTGCGCTGGAGACCGTCACGGTGCTGGGCTATCTCGAGCTCAGCCTGGTGGCGCTCACCGTTCTGGGGGGTGTTCTCGGCGGCTACTGCGTGCTCGCCGAGCGCGCCCGGCGCCTGATCTCGACGCCGCGCGCGGTCCGGCTTCTCAACAGGAGTGCCGGGTCCCTCATTGCCGGGGCGGCGGTGGCCGTTGCCACCCGTTGATGACGCGGCACCGCACGAGCGGGGCAACGCCTTGAGCTGAATGGAAGAAATCCGGTGCGCGCGGAGGCGGTCCGTCCGCTCCGCCGTGCGGGAGCACGGCCGGCGCGCGCCGGAGCTTCCCCTTGCGTTCCGGTCGGTTGAACGGCGCCCGCGAGCCCGTATAACCTTGGCTTCACGATATCGAGCGAGCAACTGATTCGAATGAGCGATACACCGACGACCGGCGAGCCGGACCCGACCATGCCCGAGGGCGCCCCCGACAGCGGCGCGGAATACGGCGCGGATTCCATCAAGGTCCTGAAGGGCCTGGATGCGGTGCGCAAGCGTCCGGGCATGTACATCGGCGACACCGACGACGGCTCCGGCCTGCACCACATGGTCTATGAGGTGGTCGACAACGCCATCGACGAGGCGCTGGCCGGTCATGCCGACCGGGTGACGGTGACGCTCAACGCCGACGGTTCGGTCACGGTGACCGACAACGGGCGCGGCATTCCGACCGACCTCCATCCGGAGGAAGGCGTGTCGGCGGCCGAGGTCATCATGACCCAGCTGCATGCCGGCGGGAAGTTCGACCAGAACTCCTACAAGGTGTCGGGCGGCCTGCACGGCGTCGGCGTCTCGGTGGTGAACGCGCTGTCGTCCTGGCTGGAGCTCAGGATCTGGCGCAACGGCAAGCGCCACGAGATGCGCTTCGAGCATGGCGACGCGGTGTCCCCGCTCACTGTGACGGGCGAGGCGGACGGTCAGAAGGGCACCGAGGTCACCTTCCTGCCGTCGACGGAGACCTTCACCCGGACCGAGTTCGATTTCGCCACGCTGGAGCACCGGCTGCGCGAACTCGCCTTCCTCAATTCCGGCGTGCGCATCCTGCTGACCGACAAGCGCGGCGTCGAGGACGTCGCGGTGGAACTCTACTACGAGGGCGGTCTGGAGGCCTTCGTGCGCTATCTCGACCGGGCCAAGCATCCCCTCGTCGAGGCGCCCATCGTCATGCGCTCCGAGCGCGACGGCATCACCGTCGAGGCCGCGCTGTGGTGGAACGACAGCTACCACGAGCAGGTGCTGTGCTTCACCAACAACATCCCGCAGCGCGACGGCGGCACGCATCTGGCGGGCTTCCGCGCGGCGCTGACGCGCCAGATGACCGGCTACGCTGACCAGTCCGGCCTCCTGAAGAAGGAAAAGGTCTCGCTCACCGGCGACGACTGCCGCGAGGGGCTGACCTGCGTCCTGTCGGTGAAGGTGCCGGACCCGAAGTTCTCGTCCCAGACCAAGGACAAGCTGGTCTCCTCCGAGGTGCGCCCGGTGGTGGAAAACGCCATCAACGCCGCGCTGTCCACCTGGCTGGAGGAAAACCCGGCGCCGGCGAAGACGCTCGTTTCCAAGATCGTGGAGGCGGCGAGCGCCCGCGAGGCGGCGCGCAAGGCGCGCGAGCTGACCCGGCGCAAGGGCGCGCTGGATGTCGCCTCGCTGCCGGGCAAGCTCGCCGACTGTCAGGAACGCGACCCGGCCAAGGCCGAACTGTTCCTCGTTGAGGGCGACTCGGCCGGCGGTTCCGCCAAGCAGGGCCGCAGCCGCGAGAACCAGGCGATCCTGCCGCTTCGCGGCAAGATCCTCAACGTGGAGCGCGCCCGCTTCGACAAGATGTTGTCCTCCAACGAGATCGGCACGCTGATCACGGCGCTCGGCACCGGGATCGGCAAGGAGGAGTTCAACATCGAGAAGCTGCGCTACCACAAGATCATCATCATGACGGACGCCGACGTCGACGGCGCCCACATCCGCACGCTGCTTCTCACCTTCTTCTTCCGTCAGATGCCGGATCTGATCGAGCAGGGTTACGTCTATATCGCGCAGCCGCCGCTCTATAAGGTCAAGCGCGGCCAGTCGGAGCAGTATCTGAAGGACGAGGAGGCGCTCGAGACCTATCTGATCGACACGGGCCTTGAGGACACGACGCTGACGCTCGCCGACGGCGAGGTGCGCTCGGGCAAGGATCTGCGCGACGTGGTGGAGACGGCGCGCACCGTGGCCCATATCCTCGATGGGCTGCATTCGCGCTACGACCGCGACGTGGTGGAGCAGGCGGCCATCGCCGGCGCCCTCAGCGCCGATGTGCATGCCGATCCGGAGCGCGCGCGCGAGGCCGCGGCCTATATCGCGCGCCGGCTCGACATCCTGGCCGAGGAATACGAGCGCGGCTGGACGGGCGAGGTGCGCGAGAGCGGCGACCTGGTGTTCGAACGCACCGTGCGCGGCGTGAAGGAGGTGGCCACCATCGACGCCGCGCTTCTCGATTCCGCCGACGCGCGCAAGCTCGATGCACGCACGAAGCATCTGCAGGAGATCTACGTCAAGGCGGCGACCCTGGCGCGCAAGGGCAACGAGACCGCGATCCGCGGGCCGCGCGCGCTGCTGGCGGCCGTCTTCGCGCAGGGCCGCAAGGGCATTTCCATGCAGCGCTACAAGGGCCTGGGCGAGATGAACGCCGAACAGCTGTGGGAGACCACGCTCGACCCGAACGCCCGCTCCCTGCTGCAGGTGAAGGTGCGCGAGGCGGATGCCGCCGACGACATCTTCACCAAGCTGATGGGCGACGACGTGGATCCGCGTCGCACCTTCATCCAGGACAACGCGCTGTCCGTCGCCAATCTCGACGTCTGAGCGTGCCGGTCCGGCCAGAAACCCCGGTGCGATCCGGATTCTTCCTTTGACAAAGCCGGGCGCTCCCCCTATACGGAGCGCCCAAGACCTTTCTCCAATAAAAGCCGCAAGCGAAGATGCCGACAATCAATCAGTTGGTTCGTCAGAACCGTAAGCCGACCGTCAAGAAGTCCAAGACCCCGTCGCTGGGTGGAAACCCGCAGAAGCGCGCCGTGTGCACCCGCGTGTACACCACGACGCCGCGCAAGCCGAACTCGGCTCTGCGTAAGGTGGCCCGCGTGCGCATGACGAACGGCAACGAAGTCACCGCTTACATTCCGGGCGAAGGCCACAACCTGCAGGAGCACTCGGTGGTGCTCGTGCGCGGCGGCGGCCCGAACGACCTTCCGGGCGTGCGCTATCGCGTCATCCGCGGCGTGCTCGACACGCAGGGCGTGAAGGACCGCAAGAAGCGCCGTTCGCTCTACGGCTCCAAGCGTCCCAAGTAAGCCTTTTCGCGCAAGGATCCCTTGCGCGCTTGGGATTGCGGCGAATTTGCCCTCGGCCCGGCCGGGGGCTTTTCGCGTTTTGGGGGGTGGTCTGGACCTGCGATTCGCGGCGCGCGATGCCGTGCCTGCGCCGGGCCTCGGGGTGCCCGCGACTTGATCGTCTTGCGCTCTGATCGTCTTGCGTCCTGTTCCGCTCGACCCTAGAGGTCGCCGGCGTCCAGCGCGGCCTTGACCCGCTTGGCGGCCGCGCGATAGGCCGCGCGCGTGTCGTCGGTCATGCGCTCCCAGGTGCGATAGGGCTGGGCGAGGCGCGGATTGCCCTTCAGCCGGTCGCGGTTGCGCTCCAGAAAATCCCAGTAGAGCGGATTGAACGGACAGGCGGTCTCGCCGGTCTTGTCCTTCACGTCGTAGGCGCAGCCGCCGCAATAGTCCGACATCTTGTTGATGTAGTTGCCGCTCGCCGCATAGGGCTTGGAGGCAAGCAGCCCCCCGTCGGCGAACTGGCTCATGCCGAGCGTGTTCGGCAGTTCCACCCATTCATAGGCGTCCGCGTAGACGGCCAGATACCATTCGTGCAGCGCCTGCGGCCGCACACCGGCCAGCAGCGCGAAGGTGCCGGTGACCATCAGCCGCTGGATATGATGGGCGTAAGCCTCCTCCCGCGTCTGAGTCACCGCCTCGCGCACGCAGGCCATGCGCGTCTCCGCGCTCCAGTAGAAACCGGGGAGGTCGCGCGTCGCCTCCAGCGCGTTTTCCTGCGCGTAGTCCGGCATCTTCAGCCAGTAGATGCCGCGCACGTATTCCCGCCAGCCGATGATCTGGCGGATGAAGCCCTCCACCGCGTTCAGCGGCGCGTGCCCGTCGTGATAGGCGCGCTCCACCATCTGGCAGGTCTCCAGCGGATCGAGCAGGCCGCAATTGAGGTAGAGCGACAGGATGGAGTGGTAGAGGAACCGCTCGCCCGTCACCATGGCATCCTGATAGTCGCCGAAGCGCGGCAGCGCCTCCTCGATGAAGCGGGCGCGTGCCTCTTTCGCCTGATCGCACGTCACCGCGAACCAGAAGGGCTCGAGATCGCCGAAGCGGTTGGGGAAGTGCTGCGCGATCATGTCGATCACGGCCCGTGTGGTGGCATCGGGGTCGAAGGCGGCCGGGCGCGGCATGAAGAGATCGCCGCGCGCCGGTTTGCGGTTTTCGGCGTCATAGTTCCACTTGCCGCCGACCGGCTGGTCGCCGTCCATCAGGAGCCCGGTCGCGCGCCGCATCTCGCGATAGAAATACTCCATGCGCAGTTGCTTGCGGCCCCTGGCCCAGTCGGCGAAGCCGGCGTGCGTGCACAGGAAGCGGTCGTCGGCGCAGATCTCGACCGGCACGCCGAAGGCGTTTTCCCAGTCCTCGATCATCTTCAGCACGCGCCATTCGCCGGGCTCGGTCACGCGGATCGCCTCGGGGGAAAGACGCGCGACGGCGCGCGCGATCTCGCCGGAAAAGGAGCCGGCGTTGTCGGCAGCATCCAGCGTCACATAGTCGACCTGCCAGCCGGCCGCGCGCAGCGCCTCGGCATGGTGGCGCATGGCGGACAGCAGAAACGCCATCTTCTTGCGGTGATGGGGGACATAGGCGGTTTCCTCCGCGACCTCGACCATGAGGACCCGGTCGCGTGCCGGGTCCATCGTCCTGAGCGAGGCGAGCCGCGCGGTGAGCTGGTCGGCGAAGACGGGCAGAAGCGTGCGGACGGACATGGGAGGGACGGTCTCGTGTGCGGGGCGGGGAGGGAGGCAAGGGACTGTGCCCGGACTACGCGCCCCGACCGCAACCGGATCGGCCGGCCTGCCCGCGCCGTTCGGTCAAACCACCGGCGCGCAAAGCAAAAGGCCGCCCGAAAAGGACGGCCTCTTGAAAAGATCGGCGGATCGACCGGGCGGTTACGCCGCGATCCGCTTCTGCTGGCGGAAGGCGACCGGCGCGTTCTCGCGGTTGCGGCGGCGCTCTTCCGGCGAGATGTAGACGAGCGCGCGGTGCTCGTCGCAGTAGGACACGCCCGGCTCCACGCGGTTCTTGCACGGGAAGACGTAGTTGCCGCCGGTGCCCTCGGCCCACTTGCACTGTCCGGCGCGCGGCAAACGAAGCTCGCTCATGGTTCATACCCCTGATCAGGCGCGACACCGACACGGGCCGGTCAACGTCTCTCGCCGACACCCTTGCGGGCATCGCGCTTTGAACGGACCTGCGCTGCCCTGACGGGCATCGCGCGTTGGACGGATCTGCGCTGGAAAAAGCCGGGCTGCCTCATGCGACCGGCGAATAATGGTGACCGTTATATAAGTGTCACATTGCCCTGTGGAAAGCGCGGACTCCGCATAGGAGCCATGAACATAGTGCAGTGCAGCGATGTGGTTCATGCGCGGCTGCCGGCATCCTGCCAATTCCGTAGGTCCGTGCGGCGGGTTTGCGCGGCGCGCGGACGCAGCGGCCTCGCCACGAAACCGTTGTCAATCGGTGTCGCCGTCAAGCGCCGTCCGCGCGCCCACGGCATCGAGCGCGGCGCGCGTGTCGAGGTCCTGGCGCGCCGCGGCCCCGATTTCAACCCGCGCCAGATGGTCACCGGCGGATTCGATCAGATGGCGCGCGCCCGTGTCGCCTTCCAGCCGGGTGAGGGCCTCGAAATGTGTCCGGTCCCACAGCACGGGATTGCCGCGCTTGCCTTCCACGGTCGAGACCACCACGGTCCGCCCCTCTTCCGGACGATAGGCCGCGATCAGCGCGTCGATGTCGGCCGACGACACGAAGGGCATGTCGGCGAGCAGGATGACGGCGGCATCGGTCTCGGACGGCAACGCCTGCACGCCGGTGCGCAGCGAGCCGGCCATGCCCTCGGCGAAGTCCGGATTGTGGACGAGCGTGAGGTTCAGGCCGTCGAGCGCGGCGGCGATGGCCGGCGCCTCGTGCCCGGTCACGACGGTGAGCGAGGACAGGCCGCTGTCGAGGGCGGCCTGTGCGGCGATACGCACCAGAGGCGTGCCGTTGAGGCGGGCGAGCAGCTTGTTGACGCCGCCGGCGCGTCGCGCCTGACCGGCGGCCAGAAGAACCCCGGCCACGTTCCGCGCGCGCGCCGCCGCCGCCGGGGTGCGGGCGCGCGGCTGCGGACGGGAGCCGATTTCCATCAGGAGACCGCCGACCCCCATCCCCATGATGTCGTCGGCGGTGACCGGGCAATCGGCCATCAGCCGGTCGAGCACCCAGTCGAAGCCGTTTTCCTTGGGCGAGCGCGCGCAGCCCGGCGCGCCGATCACAGGAATGCCGTCGAGCTCGCCGACCAGCAGCAGATTGCCGGGATCGACGGGCATGCCAAAATGCACGATCCGGCCGCCCGCCGCGCGGATCGCGGTCGGGATGATGTCGTCGATGTCGACGATGGCCGAGGCGCCGAAGACAAGCAGCATCTGCGCGCCCTCTCGGACCTGGGCTTTGAGCGCCTCCCCCGTGGCCGAAACCGCGTGCGCCACGCGCGCCTCGCCGATGAGGCGGGAGCCGGAGACGGCAAGCCGCGCCTCGGTGATCCGTCGGGTCTTGTCGAGCACGCTCTCCTTGAGGTGCGGCAGCACGGTGGCGACCAGCCCGACATCGCGGGCGCGGAACGGGGCAAGCCGCACAGCCCCGGCGGCCCGGCGTTCGGCCTCCGCGATCAGCGGTTCGGGAACCGCGAAGGGGATGATCTTGGCGGTGGCGACCATGCGCCCGCGCGTCACCCGGGCAAAGGCCGGCAGCGTGGCGAAGGTGATGGCGGGATCGATCCGGTTGAGCGCGTCGACCGCGCTCCGCTCGACCATCAGGATGCCATCGGCCTCGGCATGCAGGTTGACGCGTCCGGTGAAGGGCGGCTCGAGCGACAGCCCGCCGGCGGCGGCGGCCCGCGCCAGCCGGTCGGCCGCCGTGTCCTCATGGCAGTCCCGCGCGTCGAGGCGCGCGGCGACGACCGTGTCGATGCCATTCGCGATCAGCCGTGCCACGTCGGCCGGCGTCAGCCGGTGGCCCTTCTTCAGTGCGCCGTCGGGCAGCCGCACCGTGTGGGCGAGCAGCGTGCCCTCGGCCTCGGCGGTCGCGATCTCGCCGAATTTCACGACCCGTCTCCCGGTCCCTTGCGCAGCGCCGCGATCACATTGGCGAGCACCGCAACGGCGATCTCGGCCGGCGACGCGGCGCCGATGTCGGCGCCGATGGGCGCGTCGATGCGCGCGAAATCGGCCGTCGTCACGCCGGCCTCGCTCAACCGCTCGCGCCTCCTGGCGTGGGTCTTGCGGCTGCCGAGCGCGCCGACATAGAAGCAGCCGGCAGAAAGGGCCGCGACGAGCGGCGTGTCGTCGATCTTGGGGTCGTGGGTGAGGGCGGCGAGCGCGGTGTAGGGATCGAGCGCGATCTCCTCCAGCACGTCCGCCGGCCATTCGGCGACGAGCCGTCCGTCGGGAAAACGATCCTCGGTCGCGAAGGCGGTGCGCGGGTCGATGACGATCGTGTCGAAGCCGGCAAGCCGCGCCATCGGCACCAGCGCCTGGCTGATGTGCACCGCGCCGATCAGCACGAGCCGGGGCGGCGGCACGGAGACGGTGAGAAAGGCGGTCGCGCCCTCGGGCGTTGTGACCTGCCCCGATTTGCCGGAGCGAAAGCGCGCGGCGATCTCCGTGGCGAGCGGATCGGCGGTGAGATCGTCCTGTGGGGTCACCAGACGCTGGGCACCGGTGTCCAGATCGGTGACGAGAACGGCGGCGCGACGGCCGGCGCGGGCGGCGTTCAGCCGGGACAGCAGGTCGAGATCCATGACGGGGGCGGTCCTGAAGCGGGGAAGACCCTGGAGCGGGTCGAGACGGCAAGTGGGGCGAAGACCGGGGAAGGCGACGGGCGCGTTGGCGTCAGCCCGCGCCCGCGGTCCGCACCGGTTCCACGTAGACGCGGATGCGTCCGCCGCAGGACAGGCCGACGCGCCAGGCGGTCTCGTCGGCGACGCCGAACTCGAGCATGGTCGCCTTGCCGGTCTCGATCACGTCGACCGCCTCCGCCACGACCGCGCCCTCGACGCAGCCGCCGGAGACGGAGCCCTGAAAGTTGCCCTCCGCGTCGATGACGAGATGCGCGCCCACGGGGCGCGGGGCGGAGCCCCAGGTCTCGACGACGGTGGCGAGCGCGACCTGCCGGCCGGCCTTGCTCCAGGCTTCGGCGAGCGCGAGCGGATCGTCCTGTCCCGGACCGGGGAGGGGGGATGTCGGCGCGGGGGCGGTCTGCATGGCGGTGTCCTCCTTGGCCGAAGAATGACCTGGCCGGAGTATAGGTCGCCCGCGCCCGCGCGCACAGGGGCAACGCGGGCGGGAGGCTTGGCCTTTGGTGCAGCCGTCGGCTCGGCGAAACGGACAACAGCCTGAAATGAAAAGGCGCGCCGGAGACCGACGCGCCCGAAAACCCGATTGGCGGAGGCGGCTTATTCGGCCGCGGTGCGCGTGGCGGGGGCCGCGTCCAGGACGGTGTTGTCCACATGCGCCTCGAAGGTGGCGAAGTTCGACACGAACATCTCCACCAGCTTGGCGGCCTGCGCGTCGTAGGCGGTGGGGTCGGACCAGGTCGAGCGCGGATCGAGGATCGACGCGTCGACGCCCGGCACTTCCACCGGCACCTCGAAGCCGAAGTTCGCGTCCTTGCGGAAGGCGACGTCGCGCAGCGAGCCGTCCAGCGCGGCGCCGAGCAGGGTGCGGGTGGCGCGGATCGGCATGCGGTGGCCGACGCCATAGGGGCCGCCCGTCCAGCCGGTGTTGACCAGCCAGCAATCCACATTGTGCGCGGCGATCAGCGTGCGCAGCAGATTGCCGTAGCTCGAGGGATGGCGCGGCATGAAGGGGGCGCCGAAGCAGGTCGAGAAGGTGGCCTGGGGCTCGGTCACGCCCTTTTCCGTGCCGGCGACCTTCGCCGTGTAGCCGGACAGAAAGTGATACATCGCCTGGGCCGGCGTCAGCCGGGCGATCGGGGGCAGCACGCCGAAGGCATCCGCCGTGAGCATGATGATGTTCTTGGGCTGCGGCGCCCGGCCGGTCGCGCTGGCATTGGGGATGAAATCGATCGGATAGGCGCAGCGGGTGTTTTCGGTCTTGGAGCCGTCGTCGAAGTCGGGCACCCGCGTGTCGGTGTCGAGCACGACGTTTTCCAGCACCGTGCCGAAGCGCTTGGTGGCCGCGAAGATCTCCGGCTCCGCTTCCGCCGACAGCTTGATCGTCTTGGCGTAGCAGCCGCCCTCGAAGTTGAAGATGCCTTCCGGACCCCAGCCGTGCTCGTCGTCGCCGACCAGCGTGCGCGTCGGATCGGCCGACAGGGTGGTCTTGCCCGTGCCCGACAGGCCGAAGAAGACGGCGGTGTCGCCGTCCTCGCCGACGTTGGCGGAGCAGTGCATCGGCATCACGCCCTGGTCGGGCAGAAGGAAGTTCAGCAGCGAGAAGACCGACTTCTTCATCTCGCCGGCGTAGGACGTGCCGGCGATCAGCACGATCTTGTTGGTGAAGTCGCAGGCGATCACCGTTTCGGTGCGGCAGCCGTGGCGGGCGGGATCGGCCTTGAAGCTTGGCAGGTCGATGATCGTCATCTCGGGCGAGAAGCGGGCGAGGTCGGCGCGCTCGGGTCGGATCAGCAGGTTGCGGATGAACAGCGAATGCCAGGCATATTCGGTGAAGACGCGCACGTTGATGCGATGCGCGGGGTCGGCGCCGCCGTAGAGATCCTGCGCGAAGAGCTCCATGCCCCTGGCGTGGGCGATCATGTCGGCGTGCAGCGTGGCGAAGGACTCGGCGCTCATCTCGGCGGTGTTGTCCCACCACACGCTGTCGCGGGTGGTGTCGTCATGGACGACGAACTTGTCCTTGGGCGAGCGGCCGGTGTGGACGCCGGTCTCGACCACCAGGGCGCCGCCGTCGGCCAGCTCGGCCTCGCCGCGACGCAGGGCCTCTTCATAAAGCGCGGGCGCGGTAAGGTTGTGATGAAGCCCTGCGAGATCCGTCAAACCGCCCATCTCCGCGGGGTTTGAGGGAAGCACTACGCCCTGATCCGCCATTTTTCCGAGGTCCTTGTCTGCGTTTCCACGTCTGCGTTTCCACCGTGGCGCGCTTTCGCGTTCCGCCTGCCGGTTTGTCGCCGGCCTGTCGTTGCCGGTCCATCTGCGTGGCCGGCCCCAAGAAATCGACCCGGCCGCCAATTCGGCCCGATCCGTCACGTGTCCTACCCGCCGCGTCGGCGAAAGCAAGACCTGGTTTCCCTGCATTCGGTCGCATCCCGGTTGGCGGACGCACCCCAGGGCGGTCGCGCGCGGGATACGGCCTGGATCGCGCGGGCCTTGCTGGCCGAGCCGTGATCCATTCGTGCCGTGATCCAACTGCCAGCTATGGGACGGCGTCGCTCTGCCGTCCCTTTCCGTTGGTCCCGAGGTACGGGCCCCGGGATGCGGGGCCATGAGACGGGTCCGGATACGGGTCCAGGGGCACGGGTTCGCTCTGCCGCTCCGCGAGGCCTCGCGAACCTAGTGGATGGCCCGCGGATCAACAAGCATTACCTCCGTCTCAGTGAGGTGCCTAAATCGATTAAATGTGCGATAAGCCGAAATATCTTTCTTCACGCGGTTAAATTATTCGGCCGCTCCGGCGAGGGGAACGGGAGGATCGGCGGCGACGCTCCGGCGCGCCCGACGCTTTCGGATTTCCACGCCCGAACCCTTGCCGACCTCTTGCCGACCTCTTGTAAAGCTCCGGTCGGGCCTCGATCCGATGTCCCACAGGTCCGTGCCGGGGATCCCGCCGCCGGATGGTCGATAACCCCAGAGTGCAGGTGACCGATGACCCTGTCCGCCCAGCCCTCCTTCTCGCCGCCGGTCGCGCCCGTGTCCTGGCATGTGCGCCGGACCGTGACGCTGGCGCTGCCGATCATCGTCGCGCGGGCGGCGCTGGTGGTCATGTTCACCGTCGACACGATCATGGCCGGACACCTCGGTGCGCAACCGCTTGCGCAGTTCGGCCTCGGCGTTGCGCCGCAACTGACCCTGATGCTGATCGCCGTGGGCGCGCTGCAGGCGACCGCCGTGCTCGTGTCCCAGGCGGTCGGGGCGGGCGACATGCCGCGCATCGGCACGATCTTCCGTGCGTCGGTGGTGCACGCCCTCCTGTTGGCGGTGGCGATCCTGCTGCTGTCGCTCGGGGCCGGCGCGTTCTTCCGCGCCATCGGCCATGCCCCGGACCTGGTCGAGGGGGCGGCGCGGGTGTCGTTCGCCTTCGGCCTCGGCATGCCCGGCACGCTCCTGTTCATCGTCTGCAACCTGTTCATGGAAGCGACCGGCCGACCCAAGACGGGCATGGCGATCATGCTGCTCGCCAATC
This sequence comes from Stappia sp., assembly GCF_040110915.1. Classification (NCBI taxonomy): domain Bacteria; kingdom Pseudomonadati; phylum Pseudomonadota; class Alphaproteobacteria; order Hyphomicrobiales; family Stappiaceae; genus Stappia; species Stappia sp. The sequence goes on from NZ_CP157793.1 coordinate 4,354,071, forward strand.
TCGTCAATGTGCCGCTGAACCTCGCCCTCGGCTCCGGGTGGGGAGACGTGATCCCGGCGCTCGGCGCGGAGGGCATCATGCTCGCCAGTTCCATCGCGCGCACCGGGGCCGGCCTGACGCTCGCGGCGATCCTTCTGATTCAGGCGCTGCGGATTGACACCTTTCATATTCTGTCATTCGGCAAGCGCGCGGTCGCGGACGGGCGTTTGCTCACCGGGCCGGTCGCCGCCCGGCTGCGTCGCCTCGGGCTGCCGATGGGTCTGGCGCAGGGCATCGAAAGCGCCGCCTTCGCCGCCGTGGTGATGATGGCGGGCCTGATCGGCACGGCCCAACTGGCCGCCTATCAGACCACGATGACCCTGGTCACGCTGACCTTCATGATGGCGATCGGCACGGCCGGCGCCACGGCGATCCGGGTCGGGCGCGCGGTGGGCGAGGGGCGTGCGGCCGAGGCCGCCCGGGCCGGCTGGGTCGGCATCGGGCTCGGCACGCTCTGGCCGGTGCCGGTGGCGATTGCCTTTGTCGTCGCGCCGGAACAGGTCGCCTCGCTGGTGATCGCCGACCCGCGCACGGTCGCGGCGGCGCGCGAGGCGCTTTTTGTCGCCGCCTTCCTGTTGTCGGTCGACGCGGGCATGGGCGTGGCGCTCGGCGCGCTGCGGGGGCTCGGCGACGTGTGGTGGCCGACGGCCTGGCAGATCGCCGCCTTCTGGCTGGTGGGAATCCCGGTCGCCTGGGCCGGCGGGCTGATGTTCGATCTGGGCGCGGGCGGCTTGATCGGGGGACTGCTCGCCGGCATCGTCGTCTCGCTCGCCGGTCTTCTCCTGCGCTTCCGCCGGCAGGTCGCGCGGCACGCAGAGCGCCCGGGCGACGCGCGCTGAGCCCGGGCCGTGCGGCGAGCCGCGTCATAATTTGCGCGCATTTTCACCGGCAAGGCTGGTACAACGACACCGACACGACCGAAAATGGGGGCAGGACCCGGAACATGCCGACGATTGCGCTTGTGGACGACGACCGCAACATTCTGACATCCGTTTCGATCGCGCTGGAGAGCGAGGGCTATCGTGTCCACTCCTATACGGATGGCGCGTCCGCGCTCGACCGGCTCATCACCGATCCGCCGGATCTTGCGATCTTCGACATCAAGATGCCGCGCATGGACGGAATGGAACTGCTGCGCCGGCTGCGCCAGAAATCCGACCTGCCGGTGATCTTCCTGACCTCCAAGGACGACGAGATCGACGAGCTCTTCGGTCTCAAGATGGGCGCCGACGATTTCATCCGGAAGCCCTTTTCCCAGCGCCTTCTGGTGGAGCGCGTCAAGGCGGTCCTGCGCCGCGTGCAGCCGCGCGACGCCACCGCGTCGAAGCCGGAGAGCGACAAGCTGCTGGAGCGCGGCGATCTGGTGATGGACCAGGAGCGCCACACCTCGACCTGGAAGGGCAAGCCGGTGACGCTGACGGTCACCGAGTTTCTCATTCTCTATGCGCTGGCGCATCGCCCGGGCGTGGTGAAGAGCCGCAATGCGCTGATGGATGCGGCCTATGACGATCAGGTCTATGTTGACGACCGGACCATCGACAGCCACATCAAGCGTCTGCGCAAGAAGTTCAAGCTGGTCGACGACAGCTTCGACATGATCGAGACGCTGTATGGCGTCGGCTATCGTTTCCGCGAAAGCTGACGTGCGCGCGGGCACGAGGCGCTGACCCCGCGCGGGGTCGGGACGGGACGCCCGGACAGGCGCGACACGCGCTCGGGGGCAGGACATGGTGAGCGAAACCGGGACAGGCGAAGGACCGCGCGCGCAAGGCGCGGCGGCGGGCGGCGCGGAGCGCTCCTCCGCGGCGCTGCGCACGCTCGGCAACCGCCGCCTGCGCCGCCGGGTGCTGTCGCGCATCGGCGGGTTTCTCGGTCCCTATCTGACGTCGTCGCTGACCCGGCGCATTCTGGTGCTCAATCTGGCGGCGCTGTGTGCGCTCGTCGGCGGCATTCTCTATCTCAACCAGTTTCGCGCCGGGCTGATCGACGCGCGCGTGCAGAGCCTGCTGACCCAGGGCGAGATCATCGCCGGGGCCATCGCGGCGTCGGCGACCGTCGAGCCCGACGGGCTGATGGTCGATCCCGAACAGCTTCTGCAATTGCAGGCGGGCGAGAGCATCTCGCCGAGCGAGAGCGGCCGGCTTCTGGACTTCCCGATCAATCCGGAACGGGTGGCGCCGGTCCTGCGCCGGCTGATCTCGCCGACCAAGACGCGCGCCCGGATCTACGATCCCGAAGGCATCCTGATCCTCGACAGCCGGCATCTCTACGCCCGCGGCCAGATCCTGCGCTTCGACCTGCCGCCGCCGACGGCCGAGGAACCGGGCCTGTGGGAACAGATCTGGGCCGACGTGAAACTGTGGTTCCGGCGTGGCGACCTGCCGCTCTACGAGGAAATCGGCGCCGGCAACGGGCGGGCCTATCCGGAGGTCGAGGCAGCGCTGGCGGGCTCGCCGGCAAGCGTTGTGCGCGTCTCGCCGCGCGGCGAGCTGATCGTGTCCGTCGCCGTCCCGGTCCAGAGGTTCCGCGCGGTGCTGGGTTCGCTGCTGCTGTCGACCCAGGGCGGCGACATCGACGCCATCGTGCGCGCCGAACGCGTCGCCATCATGCGCGTCTTCCTGGTCGCGGCCACCGTCACCATGGTGCTGTCGATCCTGCTGGCGGGCACCATCGCGGGCCCCGTGCGTCGGCTCGCGGCGGCCGCCGAACGCGTGCGGCGCGGCGTCAAGTCGCGCGAGGAGATCCCGCAGTTTTCCGACCGGCGCGACGAGATCGGTCACCTGGCCCGCACGCTGCGCGAGATGACCAACGCGCTCTACATGCGCATGGACGCGATCGAGACCTTCGCCGCCGATGTCGCGCATGAACTGAAGAACCCGCTGACCTCGCTGCGCAGCGCGGTGGAAACGCTGCCGCTCGCCCGCACCGACGAATCGCGCGACCGGCTGATGGACATCATCCAGCACGATGTGCGCCGGCTCGACCGGCTGATCACAGATATCTCCGATGCCTCGCGTCTGGATGCGGAACTCGCACGCGCCGATGCGGCGCCGGTCGACATCGCCGCGCTGTTGCGCGGGGTGAGCGATCTCGCCAACGAGCGGGCGGCCTCCGGCGAGGCGCCCGTCGAGGTGCGCATCGCGCCGTCGCGGCGCGGCCATCCCTATCGCATCCTCGGGCACGAGAGCCGGCTGGCGCAGGTCGTCAACAACCTGATCGACAACGCCCGCTCCTTCTCGCCCGAGGGCGGGCGGGTGCGCATCGAGGCGCGTCGCGACGGCGACCGTGTGGTGATCACCGTCGACGACGACGGCCCCGGCATCAAGGCCGAGATGACCGACCGCATCTTCGAGCGCTTCTACACCGACCGGCCGGAGGACGAGGGCTTCGGCAACAATTCCGGCCTCGGCCTGTCGATCTCGCGGCAGATCGTCGAGGCCCATCGCGGCACCATCGCGGTGGAGAATCGGGAAGATACCGATCCGGCGACCGGCGCCCCCCGGATTCTGGGCGCGCGCTTCACCGTGCGCCTTCCGGCCGAACGCGGCGCGGGATGAGCGCGCCGACGATCCATGCCTCCTGCGTGCTTGTCGGCGCCTGCGGCGTGCTGGTGCGCGGGCCCTCGGGGCGCGGCAAATCGGGCTTCGCGGACGCATTGGTGCTGAGCGCGCAGGCGCATGGGACCTTCGCCCGGCACGTGGCCGACGACCGGGTCTGTCTTTCGGCACGCGGCGCGCGGCTCGTCGCGCAACCGCCGACCGCGCTCGCCGGACTGTGGGAGCGGCGCGGGCTCGGCATCGTCGCCGTGGCGCATGAGGCCCGCGCGATCGTGCGGCTGATCGTCGATCTGGTGCCGGCGGAAACATGCGCGCGGCTGCCGGATCCGGGCGAGGACGTTGCGCGGCTCGAAGGAATCGCCCTGCCGCGCCTGTGCATCGCCTCTCCGCCGAGCCAGCTCGATGTCGCGCGCGTCCTGCGTCTCGCGGCGGGCGGCGAAAGGCATGGGGTGAGGGCGCCCCCGCCGGCGTGACACATGGGGCGGATGCGTCCCCGGCGAGGCGGCGTTGGAGAGCCTGTGCCGGAAAAGGCGGCAGACGACGCGGATTTTTCTTGCACTGCAGTGCCGGCTTTCAGACATTGGGCGTCCGGCGCGGGCCCGGGCGCGGCCGGCACACGCGGCGACGGGCAGACACAAACATGATGACGGACAGGGCATGATCGGTCTCGTACTCGTCACGCACGGGCGGCTGGCAGAAGAATTCAGGGCGGCATTGGAACACGTCGTCGGGCCGCAGGAGCAGATCGGGGCGATCTGCATCGGGCCGGATGACGACATGGAGCAGCGCCGCGACGACATCCTGGCCGCGGTCAAGGAGGTCAACGACGGCAGCGGCGTGGTCCTGCTGACCGACATGTTCGGCGGCACGCCCTCCAATCTCGCCATCTCGGTGATGGACGGAAAGACGATCGAGGTGATCGCCGGCGTCAACCTGCCAATGCTGATCAAGCTGGCGAGCGTGCGCCAGGACTGCGCCATCGCCGATGCGGTCGAGGAAGCGCGCAAGGCCGGTCAGAAATACATCTCCGTCGCCAGCCAGGTTCTGTCGGGGCAGGGATGAGCATGACCGACACGCCCGTCGATGCGACCCGCGCCGAGGATCTGACCATCGTCAACCGCCGGGGCCTGCATGCCCGCGCCTCCGCCAAGCTGGTGCGGCTGGTCGAGGGCTTCGACGCGCAGGTGTCGGTGACCCGCGACGGCCAGACCGTCGGCGGGACCTCCATCATGGGGCTGATGATGCTGGCCGCGAGCCCGGGCTGCTGCATCCGCGTCAGCGCCTCGGGCCCCGAGGCCGACGCGGCGCTCGCCGCGATCCGCGATCTGGTGGAAAGCGGCTTCGGCGAAACCGACTGAGGCACGACCCCTCCGACCGGCGCACCATCGATCCGACCGTGAGCCGCGAGCGGAGCGCTGCCTGTGCCGTGTGCCGTCCCGCATCCGTGACTGTCCGCCGTTGGCTGCCCGCTTTTGCGCGTCTCTCGGCTCAAACCCGGCACATCCCGGCGTGCGCGCCGCTCTGGCCGGTGCCTTCGGCCAAGGCCCCGGCACGCTTGTGCCTGCGTTCGGTGCCCTGCCCCATCCCCCGGATCCTTCATCATCATGTGCTTCCCTGCCGTCGCGCCGCTCCGGACGCGCAGACAGCGGTCCGTTTACCGTCACGCCCGGGATATAAAGAAATCTTTATATCCTTATTGCTTTCTATCGAGCGTCTCTCTATAAGACGGGGCAGTCTCGCGGCGGGGGTTTCCCTTGCGCGGGGCACGCGGGGAGGCGTGCGGTCCGGCCCCGGTTGACCGCCGGGAATGGTCGACAGCCGGGACAGGCCACAAGCCGGGAAAGGCCACAAGCCGGGAAAGGCCGAGAGGCTGGACTGGCCGCAGGGCTGGACAAGGCGGACACGCCGGGAGCCGACAGCGCCGGCGCCGCCCCGTTTGAGGACATTCAGGACATGCCGGGACGGCGCATCCCGCCCGGCTCTCGGTTCCGCGCAAGCGCTCTTGCCGGGTAACGCGATGACAAACGAGCGGATCACACCCATGACGACTGCACCCGATTATCACGTGAAGGACATCTCCCTGGCCGACTTCGGCCGCAAGGAGATCGACATCGCCGAGACCGAAATGCCGGGCCTGATGGCCTGCCGCGAGGAGTTCGGCGACAGCAAGCCGCTCAAGGGCGCGCGCATTGCCGGCTCCCTGCACATGACCGTCCAGACGGCGGTTCTGATCGAGACGCTGACCGCGCTGGGCGCCGACGTGCGCTGGGCGTCGTGCAACATCTTCTCCACGCAGGACCACGCGGCCGCCGCGATCGCCGCCGCCGGCGTGCCGGTCTTCGCCCACAAGGGCGAGACGCTGGAGGAATACTGGGATTTCGCCGACCGCATCTTCCATTTCGACGGCGGCGAGCCGGCGAACATGATCCTCGACGACGGCGGTGACGCCACGCTCTACGTGCTGATGGGCGCGCGCGTCGAGGAAGGCGAGACCGATCTGATCGAGAACCCGACCTCGGAAGAAGAGGAAGCGCTCTTCGCGCAGATCCGCAAGCGCCTTGCCGCCTCGCCGGGCTGGTTCGTGCGCCAGCGCGCCGCGATCAAGGGCGTGACGGAAGAGACGACGACGGGCGTCAACCGCCTCTACCAGATGGCCAAGAAGGGGCACCTGCCGTTCCCGGCCATCAACGTCAACGACAGCGTGACCAAGTCGAAGTTCGACAACAAGTACGGCTGCAAGGAAAGCCTGGTCGACGGTATCCGCCGCGCCACCGACGTGATGATGGCCGGCAAGGTCGCCGTGGTGTGCGGCTATGGCGACGTGGGCAAGGGCTCGGCCGCCTCGCTGCGCGGCGCGGGTGCGCGCGTCAAGGTGACGGAGATCGATCCGATCTGCGCCCTGCAGGCGGCGATGGACGGCTTCGAGGTGGTGACGCTGGAGAGCGTTGCGCCGACGGCCGATATCTTCATCACCACCACCGGCAACAAGGACGTCATCCGCATCGAGCACATGCGTGCGATGAAGGACATGGCGATCGTCGGCAACATCGGCCACTTCGACAACGAGATTCAGGTCGCCGCGCTCAAGAACCACAAGTGGACCAACATCAAGCCGCAGGTGGACATGATCGAGATGCCCAACGGCAATCGCATGATCCTGCTGTCGGAGGGGCGTCTGCTGAACCTCGGCAACGCGACCGGCCACCCCTCCTTTGTGATGTCGGCGAGCTTCACCAACCAGGTGCTGGCGCAGATCGAACTGTGGACCAAGGGCGAGGCCTACGACAACTCCGTCTACGTGCTGCCCAAGCATCTCGACGAGAAGGTCGCCCGTCTGCATCTGGAAAAGCTCGGCGTCGATCTGACCGAGCTCACCGAGGAGCAGGCCGAGTACATCGGCGTCGAGACGACCGGCCCGTTCAAGCCGGACCAGTACCGCTACTGATCCGTCCCGGCGGCCGGCGCGTCCGGCCGCCCGGAGTTTCCTGACGAGATCCCCCGCGCGCCGGCCTTTCCGGTCGCCGGGTCCGCTGTGCGGGAGCTGTGGATGACACGGCTCCCGTTTTCTTTTGGGGTCGGAACCCTTCTGCGCGATTCGCCTTTGCGTTATGGTTTTTGCGAATCGGACGGGTCGTGAGGCAGAACTGTCCGGTCGAGCCCTTCTGGCTCCCTGCGGCGTAAAGGATCTGACACGATGCCGGCGGACGGCTTGCAACATGCGCGCGAGACCCGCGCATGGCGACATTCGAGTCGAGGGGCGGCCCTGCGCGCCGCCGGCGGCCTCGTCGCCCTGCTGTCGTCCACGGCGCTCGCCGCCGCGCAAGGCGCAGCCGCCCCCGCATCAAACGGATTAGACGCGCTGCAGATCGTCTGGATGGCGGCGGTCGGCGGCGCGGTGACCTTCGCCGTCACGGTGGCCGTCACGCTGGTGCGCGGCCGTCAGGCGGTCGCCGGATCGCTCGACGAGGCGCTGCAGAAGAACGCCGCGCTCACCGCGCGCCTCGACCGGCTGGAAAGCCTCATCGATTCCGACGATCAGCGTCTCGTGGTCTGGCCCGGCGGTCAGGACGAGCCGATGATCGCCGGCGTGCTCGACGAAGCCTCCGGCGTTCCCCGTTCGGCGACCCGGCTGCTCGCCTTCGGCACCTGGCTCGACGCCCGCTCCGCGTCCGCGCTGGAGCAGGCCGTCGACCGGCTGCGCCGGCAGGGCGAGGGCTTTCGCATGGTGCTGCCCACGCAAGGTGGCGGTCTGGTGGAAATCGACGGCCGCGTGGCCGCGAGCGCCCCGGTGATGCGGGTGCGCGATCTGACCGGCGAGCGCAAGTCGCAGGCGCTTCTGGCCAAGAGCAACGAGGCGCTGACCGCCGAGCTGGACACGCTGCGCGCGCTGCTCGACAGCGTGCCGGCGCCGGCCTGGCTGCGCGATGCCGACAGCAGGCTCGTGTGGGTGAACGACGCCTATGCCCGCGCCGTCGACAGCGCGAGCCGGCAGGAGGCGCTCACCGCAGGCACGGAGTTTCTTGACGCGAAGAACCGCAAGGCGATGGACGCCGACCGCGATGCCAGGGGCGTGGCCCAGGCCCGCGTGCCGGCGGTGTCGGCCGGCGCCCGGCGCATCTACGACGTCACGCAGCTTGCGATCGACAGTGGCAGCGGCGGTCTGGCGATCGACGTCAGCGATCTGGAGCGCATGCGTCAGGAGCTGGGGCGCACCATCGACTTCCACGCCCGCACGCTGGACCAGCTGGCGACCGCCGTGGCGATCTTCGGGGCCGACCGAAAGTTGCAGTTCCACAACGCCGCTTTCGCCGCCCTGTGGGATCTGGAGCCCGGTTTCCTGGAGGGCAACCCGACCGACGGCGCGCTTCTCGATGCCCTGCGCGCGGCGCGCAAGCTGCCCGAGCAGGCGGATTATCGCGGCTGGCGCAACAAGCTGCTGGAAAGCTACACCTCGCTCGAGGCGCGCGAATTCTGGTGGCATCTGCCCGACGGGCGCACCCTGCGCGTGATCGCCAACCCGCATTCGCAGGGCGGCGTGACCTATATCTATGAAAACGTCACCGAACGGCTGGATCTGGAAAGCCGCTACAACTCGCTGATCCGGGTTCAGGGCGAGACGCTCGACAACCTGTCGGAGGCGGTTGCCGTGTTCGGCTCCGACGGGCGGCTGCGGCTGTGGAACCCCGCCTTCGAGAGCATGTGGAGCCTGGTGGACGACCGGCTCGGCGACAGCCCGCATGTCACCCGCATCCTGCTGCCCGAGGCGCTGGAACCGGCGGAGAACGAGGTCTGGCAACGCCTCGTCACCGCGATCACCAGCCTTGCGGAAAACCGCGAGCCGGTGAGCGGGCGCATGGAGCGCGACAACGGCGAGGCCATCGACTATGCGACCGTCCCGCTGCCCGATGGCGGCACGCTCGTCACCTTCGTCAATGTCACGGATTCGGTGAACGTGGAGCGCGCGCTGCTCGACAAGAACGTGGCGCTGGAGCAGGCGGACCAGCTCAAGAACGCTTTCATCCAGCACGTCTCCTATGAGTTGCGCTCGCCGCTGACCAACATCATTGGCTTCGCCCAGCTCCTGTCGGACCCGAAGTTCGGCCCGCTGACGGCCAAGCAGGGCGAATACGTCGATTACATCCTGTCGTCGTCTTCCGCGCTGCTGGCGATCATCAACGACATTCTGGATCTGGCGACCATCGACGCCGGGATCATGGAACTCGACGTTTCCTCCGTCGACGTGGCGCGCACCGTGCAGGCGGCGGTCGAGGGCCTGAAGGACCGGCTGACGGAATCCGGCATCGCGCTCAACCTCGACATGGCCGCCGACGTCGGCTCCATCGAGGCGGACGAGCGCCGGCTGCGTCAGGTCCTGTACAATCTGATCTCCAACGCCCTGCGCTTTTCTGATGTCGGCGGACGGATCGACGTGACCTGCACGCGGGTGTCCGATGCCATCGAGTTTCAGGTCCGCGACCACGGCTGCGGCATTCCCGAGGACATGCTCGATCAGGTCTTCGCGCGCTTCGTCGGCCGCGACGCGGGCGCGCGCCGTCGCGGCGCCGGGCTCGGCCTGTCCATCGTCAAGAGTTTCGTCGAACTGCATGGCGGCTCGGTCGCCATCGAATCGGAAGAGGGGGTCGGCACCACTGTCGTCTGCCGATTTCCCTTCGCACCCGACACCCTCCGCCACGCCGCCGAGTGATCCCGCGTCATGAGCGAGGATCCCGCGCCGACCCCTGCCCGATCCGAACCGGCTGACGACCTTCTCCTCACCGTGGTCTGCGCCACGCCGGAGGAGACGGCGCGTCTCGCCGAGGACGTGGCGATGATCCTCGCACCCGGCGATTGCCTCTGCCTCGACGGGGATCTGGGGGCCGGCAAGTCGACCTTCGCGCGCGCCGCGATCCGCGCGCTCGCCGATGACGCCACGCTCGAGGTTCCAAGCCCCACCTTCACCCTGGTCCAGTCCTATCCGCTGCCCCGCTTCGAGGTCGCCCATCTCGATCTCTACCGGCTCGAGGAGCCGGAAGAACTCGACGAACTGGGTCTCGACGAGGCGCTGGAACGCGGCGCGGCGCTGGTCGAATGGCCGGAGCGCGGCGCGGGACGCCTGCCGGCCGACGCGCTGACGGTCCGCTTTTCCGCTGACGACGGTCCGGACAGCCGCCGGCTTGTATTTCACGGGTCGCAGGCGTTCTGGATCGCGCGTCTGGCGCGCACACGCGCGATCCGCGCGCTGCTGGAGGCGGCCGGCTTCGCCACGGCAACCCGGCGCTATCTGCAGGGCGACGCCTCGCCGCGCGCCTATGAGACGATCCGGCACGCCGCGAGGCGGGCGATCCTGATGAACGCCCCCGTCCTCGACCTGCCGCCGAGCGATGCGGGAGACACCGAAAGCTACGCCGAAAAGGTCCATCTGGCCCGCGATCTCGTGCCCGTGGTCGCCGTCGGGGCGGCGCTGCTCGCGGCTGGCTTCTGCGCGCCCGAAACCTTCGCCGCCGACTGTCCGGCCGGGCTGCTGCTGCAGGAGGATCTCGGGCAGGGCAGCTTTCTCGACGACGGCGCGCCGGTCGCGGAGCGCTATCTCGCGGCCGTCGACCTGCTGGTCGACCTGCAGGCGCGGCGGATCGGCCCCGTGCTGGAGGTTCCGGCGTCCTGTGGCGGCGGAATCTACCGGGTGCCCGCGTTCGATCCGCGCGCGATGCTGGCCGAGGCCGAGTTGTTCCTCGATTGGTATCTTCCCCAGGTGGATGCCGCACCCGACGCGGTGGCGCGCGTTGCGTTCCGCCGGCTCTGGCAGCCGCTGCTGGAGGCGGTGGGGGAGGCCGAGCCCGTTCTCGTCCTGCGCGATTACCATTCGCCCAACCTGATCTGGCGTGAGGAGCGGAGCGGACACGACCGGCTCGGCCTCGTCGACTATCAGGACGCGGTGATGGGCTCGCCCGCCTATGATCTCGCCTCGCTTGCCATGGATGCGCGCGTCGACGTGCCGCGCGATCTGGAAGCCCGGCTCGTGGCGCGCTATCTGGAGCGGTGTCGCGCCGTCGACCCCGCGGTCGACGTCGCGCGGTTTCAGCGTGACTATGCGATCATGGCCGCGCAGCGGGCGAGCAAAGTGCTCGGTGTCTTCGTCCGTCTCGCGCGGCGGGATGGGAAGCCGGCTTATCTCACCCATCTGCCGCGTGTGCATGACTATCTGATGCGCGCTCTGGCGCATCCGGCACTTGACGACCTGAGGGTCTGGCTCGACGCCGCCGGGGCGCTGGCGCCGCCGGCGGCCCGGGACGGGAAGGAACACGGTACATGAGCGAGGGAACGGTGGTTTCGGTGACGCAGGACGCAGCGGCGCAGACGGGCCCACGTGTCGCCATGGTGCTGGCCGCCGGCATGGGCAAGCGCATGCGCCCGCTCACCGCGACAACGCCGAAACCGCTCATCTCGGTCGCGGGCCGCGCGTTGATCGACCGGGCCTTCGACAAGCTCGCCGCCGCGCGCGTCGAGACCTGCGTCGTCAACGTGCATTACCTCGCCGATCTGGTGGACGTGCATGTGCGTCGCCGGCCCGGCCCGCCGCAGGCGGTCGTCTCGGACGAGCGCGCCGAACTGCTCGACACCGGCGGGGGCATCGCCCGGGCCCTGCCCTTGCTGGGGGAGGCACCCTTCTACCTGCTCAATTCCGACAGCACCTGGATCGAGGGCGTGACCCCGAACCTGGAGCATCTGGCGCGCGCCTGGGACGACAGCCGCATGGACGCGATGCTGCTTCTGTCGGAATACGCCTATTCGGTCGGTTACGACGGGCGCGGCGATTTCCTGATGGACCCGCAGGGTCGGCTGACCCGGCGGCCGGAACGCGCCGTCGTGCCCTTCGCCTATGCCGGCGCGGCGATCCTGCATCCGCGGCTCTTCGCGGACGCGCCGGCGGGCGCCTTCTCGCTCAACCGCCTCTTCGACGTGGCGATCGAGCGGGGAACGCTCTACGGTGTGCAGATGGAAGGCCTGTGGTTGCACGTCGGCACGCCCGAGGCGATCGAGGCGGCCGAACGCGCGATCCGCGACAGCGCGGCCTGAAGCGCGCCCGGCCCCGACGACATCGAGTGCCGGCGGGGCCCACGCCGAAGGACCGGCCGCCGAAAACGCGATTGCCGGCGGCAGGCCTGCCGAAAGACTGTTTTTGAAAGAAATTCTGTCTTCAGGACCTTGTGAATGCCCGCCCGTGCCGCGCCCGATATCGTGACCATCCCGCCCTCGGCGCCGTTTCTCGAAACGCTGGTGGACGAGATCGTCTCGGGTCGTCTGGTGCCGGGGCTCGATCTCGTCGCCGATCCGCTGGCGCTGGCCGATGTCACGCTCTACCTGCCGACCCGCCGCGCGGCGCGCGCCTTGCCCGCGCTCTTTCAGGCGCGGCTCGACCGCGCGGCCGTGCTGCTGCCGTCGATCCGCGCGCTGGGCGATGTCGACGAGGACGCCCAGCAACTGGGAGCCGCGCGCGAGGTCGCCGGCCTGCCGCCGGCGCTGCCCGACATGCACCGCAAGCTCGCCATGACGCGGCTCGTGCAGGCCTGGGAAGGGGCGTTGCGGCGCGAGGTGCTGGAGCTTGGCGCGGAGGCCGTGCTGCGCACGCCGGCGTCCGCCGCCGACGCGGCCTGGCTCGCCGGCGATCTGATCGCGCTGATGGACGAGATGGAGACGGAGGAGATCTCCTGGGCGGGGCTGACCGATCTCGTACCGGAGGACCATGCCCGCTACTGGCAGATTACGCTGGATTTCCTCAAGATCGCGATGAGCCACTGGCCCGAGCATCTGGCCGCGCAAAACGCCATGGACCCCAAGGCGCGCCGCTCCGCGCTCATCCGCCGCGAGGCGGAGCGCCTGCGCACGACGCGTCCGCGCGGGCCGGTCATCGTCGCGGGCGCCACCGGCTCGGTGCCCGCCACCGCCGATCTGCTGGCCGCCGTCGCCGGGCTCGATCGGGGCACCATCGTGCTGCCCGGCTTCGACGCGACGTTGGACCCGCGCTCCTGGACCGAGATCCTGGGAACGCCCGAGACGCCCGGCACGCCGAGCCATCCGCAATACGGCATGGCCCGGCTCGTCCAGGGCCTCGGCGTGCGCCGCGACGAGATTGCCGCACTCGCGCCGGTCGGCGGGCCGCACGCCCTGCGCGACCGGATCGTCGCGGAAGCGCTGCGGCCCGCGCAAACGACAGACCGATGGCCTGAGATCCGGCGCGGGCTCGACCCGCGCGCTCTTCAGGAGGCCTTCGCCGAGGTAGATCTTCTGGTCGCCCGCAACGAGGCGGAGGAGGCGCTGACGGCGGCCGTCATTCTGCGCAAGGCGGTGGCGGAGGGACAGACGGCGGCCCTGGTCACGCCCGACCGGACGCTTGCGCGCCGGGTGATCGTGGAACTGACGCGCTGGGGCATTCAGGCCGACGACAGCGCCGGACGGCCGCTCGACCAGACCGCGCCCGGCGTTCTGGCGCGGCTTGCCGCCCGGCTTTCGCTCGACGGGCTGGAGCCGGTGGCGCTGCTCGCCCTCTTGAAGCACCCGCTGACCCGTCTTGGCTTGCCGGCAAAGGATGTCCGCGCCAGTGCCCGCGTGCTGGAGCGGGCGGTGCTGCGCGGCCCGCGTCCCCAGACCGGCACGCGCGGCCTGAAGGACGCCGTGATGGCGGCGCGGGATCTGGCGGTCGCGACGCCGGAGCATCGCGCCCCGCGCTGGAAGCGCGTGCACGCCCCCGACTGGGAGCCGCTGCTCGATCTCGTCGACCGGCTGGCCGAGGCGCTGGCGCCGCTCGAAGGCTTTGCCGGCGAGGCGGGGGCCAGCGCTGCACAGGCCGGCGATGGGAAGGACAGCGAACCGGTTCCCGTCGTGGATCTGGTGGCTGCCCATGAGGAGGTGCTGCGGCGTCTTGCCCGCGACGAGACCGGCGGGCATGACGAGCTTTACGCCGGCGAGGCCGGCGAGGGGCTGGCGCAGGCCTTCGCCGACATGCTCGACGGCCGCGACGCCGGGCTTGCCGTGCCGGCCCGTGACTGGCCGGATGTGTTTCTGGCGCTCGTGTCCGGGCTGAATGTGCGCCGGCGTCTTCCCGGCGATCCGCGCATCGCCATTCTCGGTCCCATGGAAGCCCGGCTGCAGCCGTTCGATCTCGTGGTGCTGGGCGCGCTCAACGAGGGCACCTGGCCGCAGCGCACGCGCAACGACCCCTGGCTCAACCGGCCGATGAAGCACGGCATCGGGCTCGATCCGCCGGAGCGGCGCATCGGCGCGGCGGCGCATGATTTCCAGCAGGCGCTGGGCGCGCGGCGCGTGGTGCTGTCGCGGGCCGAGCGGGCCGATGGCGCGCCGACCGTGCCCTCGCGCTGGCTGCTGCGGCTGACCACGCTGCTCGGCGACGGTGCCGAGAGCCCGGTTGCCGCGATGCGCGCGCGCGGGGACGGCTGGCGAGACCTCGCCGCCCGGCTCGACCGGCCGGACGGCCCCGTCCGCCCTGCCGCCCGCCCGGCGCCCGCCCCGCCGGTCGCGGCCCGGCCCGCGCGGCTGTCGGTCACCGAGGTCGAAACGCTGATCCGCGATCCTTACGCGATCTATGCCCGCAAGGTGCTGGGGCTTGATCCCGTGGATCCGATCGGCGGCGATCCGGGCGCGGCTGAAAAGGGCACGCTGATTCACGACATTCTCGCCGACTTCCTGAGCGGCTGGACGGGACCCTTCGACGCGACAGCGGAAGCGCATCTGCTCGATCTCGGCCGGGCGCGTTTCGCGGCCTTCGAGGCCTTTCCGGCCGTGCGCGCCATCTGGTGGCTGCGCTTCACGCGCATCGCGCGGGCCTTCGTGCGTCACGAGGCGGAGGGGGCCGAAACCGTTGCCGGCCGGCATCTGGAAATCCCCGGCGCGCTGGATCTCGATCTTGCGCCGGGGCGGACCGTGACCCTGAGCGCCCGCGCCGACCGCATCGACCGCACCCGCGACGGCACGCTTTCGGTGATCGACTACAAGACGGGTCAGGCGCCGAGCCTTGCCCAGGTCTCCGCCCTGCTCGCCCCGCAGCTGCCGCTGGAAGCCGCGATGATCGCCGAGGGTGCCTTCGCCGACGTCGAGGCGACGCTGCCGGTCACCGATCTCGTCTATCTGCGCCTGACCGGCGGGCGCGTGCCGCTGGAGGTCGCCCGGCGCAACCCGAAGGAGGCCGCCGTGGCCGAGCTTGCGGCGGAAGCGCTGCTGCGCACAAAACGGCTCTTTGCCGGCTATGAAGATCCGGCGACCGGCTATCTCTCCCGCGCCCGCGTCCTGATGGAGCAGGAGGTGAGCGGGGCGTACGATCATCTGGCCCGGGTGCGCGAATGGGCGCTCGCGAGCGAACCCGGCGCGGGAGGAGACGGCGCATGAGCGGCTTCGAGATCCCCGCCGCCACACGGGCGCGTCAGGCCGAGGCCGCCGATCCGGAGCGCTCCGCCTGGGTGAGCGCCAATGCCGGCTCGGGCAAGACTTTCGTGCTGGCGCGACGGGTGATCCGTCTGCTGCTCGCCGGCACGCCGCCCTCGCGCATTCTGTGTCTGACCTTCACCAAGGCGGCGGCCGCCGAGATGCAGACCCGCGTCTTCGAGACGCTCGGCACCTGGACCGGCTACGACGACGCGCGCCTGTCGGAGGAAGTCGCCGGCATCGAGGGCAAGGCGCCGGACGCGGAAAGGCTGGCGCGCGCGCGCCATCTCTTCGCGACCGCGCTTGAAACGCCGGGCGGACTGAAGATCCAGACCATCCACGCCTTTTGCGAGGCGCTGCTCCATCAGTTTCCGCTGGAGGCGAATGTCGCCGGCCATTTCGCCGTGCTGGACGATCGCCAGTCGGCGGATCTTCTGGCGTCCGCGCGTACGCAGGTTCTGACCCGGGCGGAAGCCGCGCCCGACAGTCCGCTCGGCCGGGCGCTTGTTTTTCTCATCGCGGAGATGCCGGACAGCAAGGTCGAGGCGGTGCTCGGCGAGCTGGTCGCCGCCCGCGACACGCTGCGCCGCTGGCTGCAGGAGGCCGGCCCCGTCGACCGGGCGATTGCGGAACTCTTCCGGCTCTTCGGGCTCGGCCCCGGCGAGACGCGCGCCGCGCTCGATACGCAAATGGCCGAGGCGGCGCTGATCGCGCCAAGTGAGATCTCCGCCGTGGCCGACGCGCTCGACACCGGCGGCAAGACCGACCAGACCCGGGCCGGGCACCTGCGTGCGGCCGGCGCGGCCCTGCGCCGCGACGATGCGGAGGGCTTTCGCGAGGCCTGGCAGCGGGCGTTCCTGACCAAGGACCTGAAGCCGGCAAAGGTGCTTGCCACCAAGGCCGTCGCGACCGCGCATCCGCAGATCGTGGAGCGGCTTGTCGCCGAGCAGGCGCGGCTCGTCGCGCTCAACGACAAGCGCCGCGCGGCCTACACGCTGGAAGGCACGGCCGCCGCGCTGCGGCTCGCCGATGCCATGCTGCAGGCCTATGAGCGCGAAAAGACGCGGCGCGGGCTGATGGATTTCGAGGATCTCATCGTGCGCACCGCCGCACTGCTGTCGCGCGTCGATGCCGCCCTTTGGGTGCAATACAAGCTCGATCGGGGGCTCGATCACATCCTGGTGGACGAGGCGCAGGACACGAGCCCGCACCAGTGGCAGGTGATCCGCGCGCTCGCCGAGGAGTTCTTCGCCGGCGCCTCGGCCAATCCGCGCACCCGCACGCTGTTCGCGGTCGGCGACGAGAAACAGTCGATCTATTCGTTTCAGGGCGCGGTGCCGGCCTATTTCGCCGAGATGCGCCGCTTCTTCGAGACTCGCGCGCGCGACGCGGCCTCGCCCTTCTCGCGGGTCGATCTGACGCTCTCCTTCCGCTCGCGTCCCGACGTGCTGTCGGCGGTGGACGCGGTGTTCGCCGACCCGGCCGTCCACAAGGGGCTCGCGCAGGAGCCGGCGCCGCCGGTGCACGAGGCGATCCGGCGCAACGAGCCGGGCTACGTGGAGATCTGGCCGCCGGAGGAGGCGGCCAGCGTCGAGATCCCCGACGACTGGCGCGCGCCCATCGACCGGCTGTCGGCGGACAGCCCGATGATCCGCCTTGCCGAGCGCATCGCGCAGACCGTGCGCGCCTGGGAGACGCGCGGCGAGGCCGATCCGGGCGACGTTCTGGTTCTGGTGCGCAAGCGCGGCCCCTTCGTCGACGCGCTGACCCGGGCGCTGAAGCTCGCCGGCGTGCCGGTCGCCGGCAGCGACCGGCTGATCCTCAACGAGCATATCGCGGTCGAGGATCTCATCGCGCTCGGCCGCTTCCTGCTGTTGCCGGAAGACGATCTGTCGCTGGCCGCCGTTCTCAAGAGCCCGCTGTTCGGCTGCGACGACGACGATCTCTTCGCCCTCGCCCGCCCCGACGGCGAGCGCCTGCGCCCCGGAACGCTCTGGCAGGCGCTGGTCAAGGCGGCTACCGAGACGCCGGCCTGGGAGCGGGTGCGGGCGCGCATCGAGAGCTGGCGGGCGCGGGCGGACTTCATGCCGCCTTTCGAGTTCTACGGCCGCCTGCTCGGGGCCGACGGCGGACGGCTGGCGTTTCGCACCCGCCTGGGCAGCGAGGTCGACGATGTGCTCGACGAGTTCCTGGCCCTCACGATCGCCTTCGAGCAGACCGGCACGCCGGGGCTTGAGGGGTTTCTGGCCTGGTTCACGGCCGCGCCGACCCAAGTGAAACGCGAGTTGAACGCCGCGCGCGGGGTCGTGCGGATCATGACCGTGCATGGCGCCAAGGGGCTGGAGGCGCCGCTGGTCATTCTGGTCGATGGCGGGGCGGCGCCGGTCGTTGCGCAGCACGATCCGGATTTTCTGAAAGCGCCCCGCGGCGGCGATCCCGGCGCGCCGCCGGCGCTCGTCTGGCTGCCGTCGAAGGAGGGACGCACACCCTGGCACGAGGCGGCGCTGGGCGACTTGCGCGGCGCGGCGGAAGAGGAATATCGCCGGCTGCTCTATGTCGCCATGACTCGGGCCCGCGACCGCCTGGTCGTCTGCGGCTGGGCGCCGCGCAAGGGGCAGCACGAGGCCTGCTGGCAGGCGCTGATCGCCGCCGGGCTCGATCCCACCGCGCGCGATGGCGAGACGGCGACCGGCGCGCCCTGCCGCGTGTGGCAGGCGGACGGCAAGGTGACCGCGCCGCCGCTGCTGGGCCGGCGGGCCGCGCCGGCCGGTGAGGGGGCGCAGGAGACCGGGGCGACCGAAACAGCGGAAGGCGATCCGGACTGGCTCATCACGCCCGCCGATCCGCCGGCCCGCGCGCCGCGTCTTCAGCCGTCCGCCGCCTTCGAGGAGATGGAAACGAAGGAGGGGCCGCAACCCGTTGCCGCCGGAGATGCGCTCGGGGATGCGCTGGCGCGCGCCCGCGACGCGGCCTCGGCCGCGCTGGAGCGCGGCCGGCTGATGCACCGTCTGCTGGAACTGCTGCCCGACCTTCCCCCCGAGGACCGGCGCGCCGCGGCCGTGCGGTTTCTCTCCGGCCAGGTCGGCTCCGGGGAAGATGGCGGCGCCGACGATCTTGCCGCCGAGGCCATCGCCGTTCTGGAGGATCCGCGCTTCGCGCAGGTGTTCACGGGCCGCGCCCGCACCGAGGTGCCCGTGGTCGGGCGGCTGACGCTGGACGACGGGCGCGCGGTCGAGGTGTCCGGGCAGGTCGACCGGCTCTGCGTGACCGACACCGATGTGCTGATCGTGGATTTCAAGACGGACCGGGTGGTGCCGGAAAGCGTGAAGGACATCGGCGCGGCCTATGTCACGCAGCTCGCCGTCTATCGCGCGCTGCTGGGCGAGATCTATCCGCATCATGCGGTGCGCGCCGCGCTGCTCTACACCTCCGCCCCCTGGCTGGCCGAACTCCCGCAGGCGCGGCTGGAGGAGGCCCTGGCGCGCTTGCGCGCGCAAGGCGATGCGGTCGCCTTGCGACGATCGCTTGCTTGACGCAAGCGGGGCGGCTTCTTACCTTCGGCGCAACGAAACGACGTGCCCGCCTGCGGTGTCGCAGGCCGCCTCGGCCGTCGTGGTCCGGCTTGACCTTGGAATCCGGCTTGACCTTGGAAAGGGTAGAACATGGCCACCGCAGTCGTAACTGATGAATCCTTCGAAAACGACGTCCTGAAGGCCGCCGGCCCGGTCGTCGTCGACTTCTGGGCGGAATGGTGCGGCCCGTGCAAGATGATCGCGCCGGCGCTCGAGGAACTGTCGAACGAGATGGACGGCGAGGTCACGATCGCCAAGCTCAACATCGACGAGAACCAGAACATCGCCATGAAATACGGCGTGCGGTCGATCCCGACGCTGATCATGTTCAAGGACGGCGAGCCCGTCTCCACGCAGATCGGCGCCGCGCCGAAGAACAAGCTCGCCGACTGGATCAAGACGGCGTCCTGACGCCTTCCCGTCGCCCGCCCCGCGCGGGCGACGGAGCCGCCACGTGACCGACGCCTCGCGCTTCGCATCGGGCGCGGGGCCGCCTGCATGGACAAGCCCGACGTGCCGGGCGGCCCGCCCGGGCGCGGTCCCGATCCGATTACTGGGCCCGCGCTCGGGTGTCGACTTCCGGGCCGTGGTCTTCGGGGCCGGCGTTCCGCGGTGGGCGCGGGTCATGCCGGTCGCACCGTGGAAACGGCGCAGCGATGCCTGCACAACAGCCTTCGGACCTAATTTCGGAACCAAGATGAACGACAGCAACGAGACATCCACCCCGAAGCCCGAGGACGCCGCCGCCGAGGCCGCGGACGCCCGCGCCGACGACGCGGCCGCGGAACAGCCGGCGGAGGCCGATGCCGAGCTCGATCCGGTCGAGGCGCTGCGCGCCGAAAACCAGGAAATGAAGGATCGCGTGCTGCGCACCATGGCGGAGATGGAAAACCTCCGCCGCCGCACCGAGAAGGAAATCAAGGACAGCCGGCAGTATTCGGTCGCAAATTTCGCGCGCGACATGCTGAACGTCGGCGACAATCTGCGCCGGGCGCTGGACGCGATTTCCGACGACGCCCGCGCCGCCGCCGACGAGACGATGCGCGCCCTGATCGAAGGCGTGGAGATGACCGAGCGCGAGATGCTCAAGCAGCTCGAGAAGCACGGCGTCACCCGGCTCGACCCGGCCGGCGAGCGCTTCGACCCGAACTACCATCAGGCGATGTTCGAGGTCCCCAATCCCGACGTGCCGAGCAACACGGTGGTGCAGGTCGTGCAGGCCGGCTATGTGATCGGCGATCGCGTGCTGCGCCCGGCCATGGTCGGCGTGGCCAAGGGCGGGCCGAAGGAGCGCAAGCCCGATGACGGCGGCGAGGCCGGCGCGACACCGGGCGCGACGGTCGACAAGACCGCCTGAGGCGGCGGCGCGAGCCCCAGCCTCGCAGCGACAGGACAGGCGCGGCGCCGGGTTCGGGCGCCGCGTTTTGCGTTTCGGCCACGCTCGGAGCTGACGGGCTGAGGGCGACAGGTGAGGGCCCCATGGGGGACATTCTTCAGATCCTCGACTTTCTGGGCGTCGCCGTCTTCGCCGTGACCGGGGCGCTGGTCGCCTCGCGCCTGCGGCTCGACTTCCTGGCCTTCGTGTTCTTCGCGGTCTTCACCGGCGTGGGCGGGGGCACCCTGCGCGACCTGGTCCTCGGCGCGCCGGTCTTCTGGGTGGAGGACCAGACCTATCTGCTCGTGTGCCTGGCCATCGGCGCCGCGCTCTGGCTCGGCGCCGGGCTTGTGGAGCGCATCGACAAGCCGGTGCGCTGGGCGGATGCCATGGGGGTTGCCGCCTATTCGGTGATGGGGGCGGCCAAGACCCTGTCGCTGGCCCATCCGCCGCTGGTCGCGGTGCTGATGGGGGTCGCGACCGCGACCTTCGGCGGCATCATCCGCGACACCATCGCCGGCCAGCCCTCCGCGCTGCTCAAGCCGGAAATCTATCTGACTGCCGCCTTTGCCGGGGCAGGCGGCTATGTCGCCCTGTCCGTGGCCGGCGTGCCCGACTGGCCGGCGGCGGCCGCCGGCGTGGCGCTCGCGCTTGTCCTGCGCGGCGGGGCCATCGTGAAGGGCTGGTGCCTGCCGCCCTATCGGCCGCCGGACGAGACGCGGCCCGACGATCCCGCGTGAGCCCGCCCAAGCGGGCCGCGCGTCCGGCATGGTCCGGATGGGGGCGGGGGCCGGCAGGGTGTAGGCTTGATGCCCCTGCAGCCACCATCCCGGGAGGAGATGCACATGCCGGTGCCGCACGGTGTCTTTTACTGGAACGAGTTGATGACCCGCGATCCGGACGGGGCCAAGGCCTTCTACGAGGGTGCGCTCGGCTGGACCTTCGAAGGGATGCCGGATCCCGAGGGCGGAACCTACTGGCTCGCGATGTGCGCCGGCGTCGACCGGCCCGTGTGCGGCATCTTCACGATGTCCGGGCCGAAGTTCGACGGCGTGACGGATCACTGGATGCCCTATATCGCCGTCGACGACGTCGATGCGCGCTCTCAGGCCGCGGTGGAACACGGCGCGACGCTGCTGCAGCCGCCCTTCGATGTGCCGGGGATCGGGCGGATCGCCGTGCTGAAGGAGCCCGGCGGGGCCGTGGTCGGCTGGATGACGCCGGTCGACCAGGAGATGTGACCGGATACCCCGGCGGGATCTCAGGGGTGCGCGGCGCCAGGGTGCGCGGCGTCAGGGTGCGCGGTATCAGGCCGCCGAGCGGGACTTGTCGGACGGGGCGGGAAGCTGCGGGCCCTTGGGCGCCGGTTCCTGAACGGCCTTGAGCCGGTCGGCCTCCCTGTGCCACTGGTCGGCCTCGCGCCGCTTCACGCGGGCTTCCTTGCGCCATTTGCCCTGTCCCGCCCAGGAGGCGACGCCGCCGATGAAGACGCCGAAGGCGACGGCGGCGAAGAGGAACCAGAACAGCGGCGCCTCGACCGAAACCGCCGGATCGACGCGCGAGAAAGGGTCCAGCGACAAGGTCACCGTGTGACGGTTCGCCACCGCCAGCGCGATCAGCACGATGGCGATCGGGATCAGCACAAGGTTTTTCAGGAAGCGGGTCACGCGACTGTCTCCACGGTGTGCGTCGTTTCGGGTCCGGTGCCGGGAATGCGGGATCCGGGCCGGGGCTGGCGCCCGTCGGGCACTGCGGCATCTGCGGCATGGCACGTCCCAGCTCGGGACACCTCTTCTCCAGCAGCCTCTCTCTAGAGGCGGCGGTGTGTCCTGAGGGCGTCCCGGGCGGTCACTCGCCGACGTCGTCGCCGTCGTTCAGCCGCTCGCGCATTTCCTTGCCGGTCTTGAAGAAGGGAACGTATTTTTCCTCCACCTCGACCTTCTGGCCCGTGCGCGGATTGCGTCCGGTCCGCGCCGGGCGGTTCTTCACCGAGAAGGCACCGAAGCCGCGCAGCTCGACACGGTTTCCCTCGCAAAGGGCGTTGGTGATCTCGTCGAGAATGGCATTGACGATATTTTCGACGTCCCGCTGGTAGAGATGCGGATTTTGCTCGGCAATCCGCTGCACCAGTTCCGACTTGATCATTCCTGCCCCCCAGAGCCGTTGCTCCCGTCCGCCGCTGTCTGAGCGTGCCAAACGGATACGAGACCGTCAAGCGTAACCCCTTCCGGCACAAGTGCCTTCGCGCCGCCGAGGCCGGCGGCAAGGGCGTCGGCGAAGCCGGCACCCGCCGCCCGGGCCAGCCGCGCGCCGAAGGGCAGCTCGTCCAGATCCCGGCTCGGCGCCCAGGTGACCAGCGGCAGGTCGGCGGAGATCTGATGCGTCTCGGCAAGCCAGGCGCGGGCCTCCGCCTGCCCGCCGATCGCATCGACGAGACCGAGGGCCTGGGCCCGTTCGCCGGAGTAGATCCCGCCCTGCGTGACCGTGCGCAGGGTCTCGGGGTCGATCCCGCGCCGCGTGCCGACCAGCTCCACGAACCAGTCGTAGCTGTCGTCGATCACCGCCTGAAGATTGTCGCGGGCGGCGTCCGGGGTTTGCGAAAAGAAGTTCGGCTCCGCCTTCAGCGGCCCGGAGCGCACCACGTCGACCTCGACGCCGAGCGTGTCGAGCAGGCCCTTGATGTTGCCGTACTGGATGTAGACGCCGATGGCGCCGGTGAGCGAGGTCCGCCGGGCGACGATGTGATCGGCGGCGATGGCGGTCATGTAGCCCGCCGAGGCGCCGAGCGTGCCGATTGTGGCCACCACCGGCTTTTCGTCGGCCAGATCGCGCAGCGCCTGATAGAGCGCCTCGCCGCCGACGGTCGATCCGCCGGGCGAGTCGATGTCGAGCAGGACGGCGCGCACGTTGCGGTTCTCGGTCAGCGACTTCAGCAGCGCCAGACGGTCGCGGTCGTCGACGATGACGCCGCTGATATCCACCCGCGCGACATGGGCGGCGCGCTTGGAGAAGGAGCCGAACCCGCCGCTCCATGCCAGAGCGCCGATCACCGCGGCGATTGCGACGACGAAGGCGGCGACCCGCCAGAAGGTCACCTTGCGGCGCAGACGACGGCGGTCGACGATGGCGTCGGCATCTAGGGACATGAACGCTCTGCCTTTTGCTGGTGGCACCGGGCCTATCGCTACATGCACGCGGCGGCGTTGAAAAGCCCCGATCCACCGTATCGGGGTCGCGTGCGGGTGCGGCCGCGCGTCCCGGTCGTTGATTATCCGGGAATTCTCTGCCACTGAACGGTCACGTTGCGCTGCAGCACGCGCTGGGCGCGAAACAGGGGAGGACACACCGACATGCCGCCGATCACGCTGGCCACGCTCGATGCACGCAAGGCCAAGGGCCGCCGCTTCGCAATGATCACCGCCTATGACGCGGGCTTCGCCGCGCTGATGGGCCCGGCCGGGGTCGCCACCGTTCTCGTCGGCGACAGTCTCGGCATGGTTGTGCAGGGGCGCACGGCAACGGTGGCCGTCACCCTCGACGACATGGCCTATCACACGGAGTGCGTGGCGCGGGGGATCGCCGCCGGCGAGGGGCCGGCGCCGCTGATCGTCGCCGATCTTCCGCTCGGGACGTATTTCTCGTCCGACGAGGCGGCGCGCAGCGCGGCGCGTCTGGTTGCCGCCGGGGCCAATGTGGTCAAGCTGGAAGGCGGCGCGTGGCTTGCCGACACGGTGGCCTTTCTGAGCGCGCGCGGGCTGCCCGTCTGCGCCCATCTCGGCCTGACCCCGCAGACCGTCGACATGCTCGGCGGCTACAAGGTGCAGGGCAAGTCGGAAGAGGGTGCGCGCCGGCTGCGCGAGGAGGCCACCCTGCTGGAACAGGCCGGCGCGCGGCTGCTGCTTCTGGAGTGCGTGCCGAACGCCGTCGGCCAGGCGGTGACGCAGGCCGCGAAGGTGCCGGTGATCGGCATCGGCGCGGGACCCGCGACGGACGGGCAGGTGCTCGTGCTGCACGACATGCTGGGCGTGAGCCGGGGGCGGACCGCCCGCTTCGTCAAGGACTACATGGCCGGCGCCGGTTCGGTCGAGGACGCCTTCCGCGCCTTCGCGGAGGAGGTCGAATCCGGCGCCTATCCGGCCGCCGAACACTGCTACGGCTGACGGCGCGCGCGACACCCGGACAGGATCCGCCGAAGCGTGACACCAACAAAAAAAGCCCCGGTCGCGCGACCGGGGCTTTTTCGTTTGGCAATCCGAGCAGAGACGCCAGGCGCGGGCCGGCGGGTGCCGGCCCGTGCTGTGCGGCTTAGCTGTCGGTCTCGTCGCCTTCGCGGGCCTTGAGCGCGGCACCGAGAATGTCGCCGAGCGAGGCGCCGGAGTCCGACGATCCGTACTGCGCCACGGCTTCCTTCTCCTCGGCGATTTCCAGCGCCTTGATGGAGACCGACACGCGGCGGGTCTTCTTGTCGAACTGGGTGACGCGGGCGTCGAACTTGTCGCCGACCGAGAACCGCTCGGGGCGCTGCTCGCCGCGGTCACGGGCCAGATCGGCACGACGCACGAAGGTGGTGATGTCGGAATCGGAGATCTTGGCTTCCAGACCGCCGTCCTTCACTTCCGTCACTTCGCAGGTCACGACCGCGCCCTTGCGCAGCTCGCCGGCGGCCGCCGTGTCGAACGGATCGCCGCCCAGCTGCTTGATGCCGAGCGAGATGCGCTCCTTGTCCATGTCGACGTCGAGCACGACGGCGCGAACCATGTCGCCCTTCTTGTACTCCTCGATGACCTGCTCGCCCGGACGGTTCCAGTCCAGATCCGACAGGTGCACCATGCCGTCGACATCGCCGTCGAGACCGATGAACAGACCGAACTCGGTCTTGTTCTTGACCTCGCCCTCGACCTCGGTCCCGGACGGGTACTTCTCGGCGAAGGCCTCCCACGGGTTCTGAAGCGTCTGCTTCAGGCCGAGCGAGATGCGGCGCTTGACCGGATCCACCTCGAGGATCATCACTTCCACTTCCTGCGAGGTGGAGACGATCTTGCCCGGATGCACGTTCTTCTTGGTCCAGGACATCTCGGAGACGTGGATCAGACCCTCGATGCCCGGCTCCAGCTCCACGAAGGCGCCGTAGTCGGTGATGTTGGTCACGCGGCCGGTGAACTTGGCGTCGACCGGATACTTGGCCTCGATGCCGTCCCACGGATCGGCCTCGAGCTGCTTCATGCCGAGCGAGATCCGGTGCGTTTCCTGGTTCACGCGGATGATCTGGACCTTGACGGTCTGACCGATGGCGAGAACCTCGCTGGGATGGTTGATGCGACGCCACGCGATGTCGGTGACGTGCAGCAGACCGTCGATGCCGCCGAGGTCGACGAACGCACCGTAGTCGGTGATGTTCTTGACCACGCCTTCCATGACCTGGCCTTCCTCGAGGCTCTGGACCAGCTCCGAACGCTGTTCGGCGCGGGTTTCCTCGAGGACGACACGGCGCGACACGACGATGTTGCCGCGGCGCTTGTCCATCTTCAGGATCTGGAACGGCTGCGGCGTGTGCATCAGCGGCTGCACGTCGCGCACCGGGCGGATGTCGACCTGGCTGCGCGGCAGGAAGGCCACGGCGCCGTCGAGATCGACGGTGAAGCCGCCCTTGACCTGGTTGAAGATGTGGCCGGTGACCTTCTCGTTCGCCTCGAAGGCGACTTCCAGCCGGATCCAGCTCTCTTCGCGACGCGCCTTGTCGCGCGACAGCACGGCCTCGCCGAGCGCGTTCTCCACGCGCTCAAGGTAGACCTCGACGTCGTCGCCGACACCGATGCTGGCGTCTTCGCCGTCGCCGCCCTTGGCGCCGAATTCCTTGAGCGGAACGCGACCTTCGACCTTCAGGCCGACGTCGATGACCGCGAGATCCTTTTCGATCGCAATGACCTTGCCGGTGACCACGGAGCCTTCCTGAAGCTCGTGCTCCTCGAAGCTCTGCTCCAGAAGAGCGGCAAATTCATCGCGCGTAGGGTTCAAACTGTTCATGAAAGCTCCTGGCAGCCAAATCTGGCTCGTCGCCGGCGGGTTCGTGTTGTCGATCGGTCACTGCGGCGATCCGGCATCCGGCTGCTAGAGCGGGGATGCGATCGCGGGGAGCGGCTGGTCGCCGGCCCCCTGCGAGCCGGCGAAGCGGACATCGCAGAACCTGGATTTGAAACGTCCGCGTTTGCGATTGGGATCGAAACGCGTGCGGTTCGCGTTCAGACGGCACCGTCGGGCGCCAATCCACGACCGCCCCTCGCAGGTGCGGTCACGTCACGGGCGCGGTTCGGCTCGAAACGGAAAAACCGCCGGCCGCATGCCCGCGTCAGTCTGCGCGCACGCCGTCGACGATATCCACAGCCGCCTTGAACGCCGTTTCTATATCCATTTCCGACGTATCGAGCAAGTGTGCATCGTCGGCGGGCTTGAGCGGGGCGACGTCGCGTCCCGCGTCGCGCGCGTCGCGCCGCCTGAGGTCGTCGAGCACCTTGTCGTAGGCGGCCTCACCGCCCTTCGACTGCAATTCCGCCGTGCGCCGGCGCGCCCGCACTTCCGGGCTCGCCGTGCAGAAGAGTTTCACGGTCGCATCCGGACAGACCACCGTGCCGATGTCGCGCCCGTCGAGCACGGCGCCCGGCGGTTGCTCCGCGAAGCGTTTCTGCAGGGCGACGAGCTCGCGGCGCAGCCCCGGCAGCACCGCGATGCGCGAGGCCGCCTCGCCGATTTCATGCGCCGAGAGCACGTCGCGATCGAGGCGCGTGAGGTCGAGATTGCGGGCGGTGGCGATGGCGACCGCCTCGTCGCCGAGCGGCAGGCCGCGCGCAAGAAGCGCCGCGGCGACGGCGCGATAGGTCAGGCCGGTGTCCAGATGCCGCAGCCCGAAATGGGCGGCGAGCCGGCGGGCGAGCGTGCCCTTGCCCGAGGCGGCCGGGCCGTCGATTGCGATGATCATGCCGCCGTCTCCTCGCAGGCACGCAGGTCGCCGCCCAGGTCGGCGAACATCTCCAGAAATCCGGGGAAACTCGTGGCGATGACGCCGGCGTCGTCGACGGTGACCGGCGCATCGGCCGCCAGGCCCAGCACGAGGAAACTCATGGCGATGCGATGATCGAGGTGTGTGGCGACCGTGCCGCCGCCGATCCGCCCGTTTCGGCCCGTGACCGCGAGCGTGCTCGGCCCCTCCTCGCAGGCGACGCCGTTGGCGGCAAGCCCGGCCGCGACCGCCGCCAGGCGGTCGGATTCCTTGACCCGCAGCTCCTCCAGCCCCTCCATCACCGTCGTGCCTTCGGCGAAGGCGGCGGCCATGGCCAGGACGGGATATTCGTCGATCATCGAGGGCGCGCGATCCGCCGGGACCGTGACGCCGGTCAGGCGCGAGTGGCGCACGCGCACGTCGCCGATGCGCTCGCCGCCGGTCTCGCGGATGTTCTCGATGGTCAGATCGGCGCCCATTTCCTCAAGCGTCGTCAGAAGACCCGTGCGGTGCGGGTTGAGCAGCACGTTGGAGACCGTGATGTCGGAGCCCGGCGTGATCAGGCCGGCGACGATTGGAAAGGCGGCCGACGAGGGGTCGCCGGGCACGGTCACCTCCTGCGGCGTCAGCTCCGCCGGTCCGGTGAGCGTGATGCGCCGGACCCCGTCCGCGTCGGTCTCGACCGTGATGTCGGCGCCGAAGCCGGCCAGCATCCGCTCGGTGTGGTCGCGCGTGGGGACCGGTTCGATCACCGTCGTCTGTCCCGGCGCGTTGAGCCCCGCGAGCAGCACCGCCGACTTCACCTGCGCGGAAGGGACGGGCACGCGATAGGTGATCGGGGCGGGCGTGTCCGCGCCGCGAATGGACAGCGGCAGGCGGTCGCCGCTGCGCGCCACCACCTGGGCGCCCATGTCCCTCAGCGGTGCCAGCACGCGCCCCATCGGCCGGCCGGAGAGCGAGGCGTCGCCCACGAAGGTTGCCGTGATCGGGTGGCTGCCGGCGAGCCCGAGCGCCAGCCGCACGCCGGTTCCGGCATTGCCGTAGTCGATCACGCCCTCCGGCTCCAGAAGCGAGCCGACGCCGACCCCGTCGATGACCCAGGTGCCGTCGTCGTGCCGGTCCAGGCTTGCACCGAAGGCCCGCATGGCGGCGGCGGTGTTGAGCACATCCTCCGATTCCAGCAGGCCGGAGACGCGGCTCGTTCCCACGGCGAGCGCGCCGAGCATCAGCGCGCGATGGGAGATCGACTTGTCGCCGGGCACGCGGATGCGCCCGCTCAGCGCGCCCGAGGCGCGGGCTGTGTAGGGGGTGGCAGAGGCGGGGTGAGACATGTTTGGATTGGACCCTTCGACGGCGGGTGTTGCATCGACTGTCCTATCATGCTGCAAACGATCCGTCACCGGGCCCGTCGGAGCGCCAGAAAGCGTTTGACGACGCAGGCGGGATTAGGCTTTGACAGACGCGCGGGCAGTCTTTATGCGAACGCCCGATCTGCAAGAAACAAGGGTTCGAACCGTGGCAAAACCCGAACTTGGCACGAAGCGGCTGTGCGGTGGATGCGGCTCCAAATTCTATGACCTGAACCGCGATCCGATCACCTGTCCGAAATGCGGAACGGTCTTCGTCGTGGCGCAGTCCGCGCGTCCGCAAAAGGCCGCGAAGGCTGCACCCGTCCCCGAGGCGGAAGACGATGACGTCGAAACCGCCGAGGAGGGGGCCGAGATCGTCAGCCTCGAGGAAGCGGACGCGGAGACCCAGGGCGACCAGGACGCGTCGATCGACGACGACGATCTGGACAGCGACATCTCCAGCGACGACGGCGATGACGACGTGTTCATCGACGACGAAGACGACGAGGACAGCGACGTGCCCGGCATCGTGGTCGAGCGCGACGACGAGGACACCGACCGCTGAAAGCCGGAGCCCGCACGGTTGTCCACAGCCGGGTGGGGGAAAGTGACGGCGACGCGCGTCGGTCACGTTTTGGCTTGACTTGAAGGGCGGAACGCGTAATTTCCGCCCGCACCGGCCAAGGCGCTCCCAAACGCCAAACGGGCCGGCCGCCGCAGACGACGATCACGCTGCTCTCAAGGGGCCAGGATCGGACAAGCGGCGAAGACTGGAAACGGGGCCATAGCTCAGTTGGGAGAGCGCTTGAATGGCATTCAAGAGGTCAGGGGTTCGACTCCCCTTGGCTCCACCAGTTTCCTCCAAGATGCGAATACTAGAATATTTTCAGTAAGTTAGCCTTGACGGATCGTTCTCTGCGTACCCAGGATCGTACCCGGTCTGCGTACCCAGATCGCGGGAGCGAAGCCTGCGCGGCACGCGCCTGGCATCGAGTATGATTGCCATTACGCTGGAAAGCCCTTACGACTTCTGGTCGTTTTGATTTTCCGGTTTCTCGCATGGCTTCGACGAACTTCGACCATTTGAAGGATCTCAGCGTCGAGCTGCACCGCCTGGGTGTTCTCGCTGAGCGCTTCTTTGTCGAGGACGCCAACACGTCGCTTCTCAAGAGCCGGCAGTTCTCTGAGTTCATGGTCAAGGAGATCGCCGCGCTGTCGGGTGCCTATGACCCGGACGCTCGCGAAACCACGAACGACCTCCTTCGTCGACTGGTCACGCAACAGGTCATCCCGCGCGAGGTCGCCGATGTCTTTCATGCGCTCCGCCGGCGCGGCAACGAGGCGGCCCACGAGTTTGTCGGCTCTGCGTCGGACGCGCTCTCGGCGCTGAAGTTCTGTCGCACGCTCGGCGTCTGGTACCGGCGAACCTACGGGCGCGATCCGGATTTCAAGGCTGGCCCCTTCGTGCCGCCGGCGAGTCCCGATCAGGCCGATCAGGCGCTTCGCGACGAACTGGAGCAGTTGCGCCAGCGCGTCGTGGATGCGGAAGGCCGGCTTGCCGCCGCGCACGCCTCGGCTGAAGACCTTGCGAAGGCCAGGCAGGCGGCCGAGGAATTGGCCGAACAGGCCCGGGCGGAGAGCGCGATCTGGGAAGAGGCCGCGCTCGAAAACGAGGCGACACGGGCCGCGCTGGAGGAGCAACTCCGCGACCTGCAGGCGCGGGCGGAAGCGGAGCCGGAGCAGTCCAGGCTCGAGCGCAAGCAAGCCGCTCGTCAGGCGGCCGGCCGGATGGACCTCGACGAGGCCGACACCCGCCTCCTGATCGACGTCCAGCTGACCGACATGGGCTGGGAAGCGGACACCGAAACGCTGCGCCACGCGAAGGGCACGCGGCCGGAACAGGGGCGCAACCTCGCGATTGCCGAGTGGCCGACGGAAACCGGCCATGTCGACTATGCGTTGTTCGTCGGCCTGACCTGCGTCGGCGTCGTCGAGGCGAAGCGCGAATCCGTCGATGTGCCCGGCGTGTTGAAGCAGGCCGAACGCTATGCACAATCGATCCGGCTCGAGTCCAAGAGCCAGCCCGAGGGTGCTCCCTGGGCGGATGGGCTGGAAGACCCCTTCCGCGTGCCCTTCGCCTTCGCCACCAACGGGCGCCCCTTCGTGAAGCAATGGCTGACCCGCTCGGGCATCTGGTACCGCGATCTGCGCCGGCCGCAGAACCACGCGCAGGCGCTGCCGCAGTGGTTCGCGCCGCATGATCTCATGGCAAAGCTCGAGACGGACGTGGATGCGGCCGCCCAGGGTCTGGCCGATGAGGCCTTCGGCAAGGGTCGGCTTCGCCCCTATCAGGAGGAGGCCGTCACCAGTATCGAAGCGGCGGTCGAGGCCGGCAGCCGCGAGATCCTCGTCTCGATGGCGACCGGAACCGGCAAGACCCGCACCAGCATCGCCCTCATGTATCGGCTGCTGAAGCACAAGCGCTTCCGCCGCATCCTCTTTCTCGTCGACCGGACGGCGCTCGGCAAGCAGACCCAGGACGCGCTGGAGACGACCGAGCTCGAAGGCATGCTGAACTTCGCGCAGATCTACAAGGTCGCGGGGCTCGACCAGCGGCTGCCGGGACCGGACGATCAGGTGCAGGTGGCAACCGTCCAGTCGCTGATCGCCCGCATTCTCAACGAGCCCGATCCGGCCCAGCGCCCGACGCCCGGCATGTACGATTGCATCATTGTCGACGAGGCCCATCGCGGCTACACGCTCGACGCGGAACTGCGTGAAGGCGACATCGGCTTCCGCAATCTCGCCGATTACCAGTCCGCCTATCGGCAGGTGCTCGACTACTTCGACGCCGTGAAGATCGCGCTGACCGCGACCCCGGCGCTGCACACGCGCGAGATCTTCGGCCATCCGGTCTATCGCTACGGCTACCGGCAAGCCGTGGTCGAGGGCTATCTGATCGATCATCTGCCGCCGAAGCGCATCGTCACCGCCCTGTCGGAAGCGGGCATCCACTTCGAGGGCGGCGAGGAGGTCGAGATCATCGATCCGCGCAACGGCCAGATCGATCTCTTCAATCTGCCCGACGACGTGGACCTCGATTACGATCTCGCCACCTTCAACCGCCGGGTCTACACCGAGGCCTTCAACCGGGTGGTCTGCCAGGCGATCGCCGCCGAGATCCCGCCGGACAATCCCGGCAAGACGCTGATCTTCGCCGCCCGCGACAGCCACGCCGACGACGTGGTGCGGCTCCTGAAGGAGGCGCTCGCCGACGAATACGGCGCGGACGCGATCCCCGACGGCATGGTGCGGAAGATCACCGGCCAGGTCGACAACGCGCAGGATCTGATCCTCAAGTTCCGCAACGACGGACATCCGAAGTACGTCGTGACGGTCGACCTGCTGACGACTGGCGTCGATATCCCCTCGATCTGCAACCTCGTCTTCCTGCGCCGGGTGAAGAGTCGCATCCTCTATGAACAGATGATCGGCCGGGCGACGCGGCTTTGCCCGGAGATCGGCAAGGAGCATTTCCGCATCTTCGACGCGGTCGATCTCTACGCCGAACTGCAGGACATGACCGACATGCGCCCGGTCGTGGTGAAACCGACCATTTCTCTGGCCCAGCTGGTGGCCGATCTGGAGGCCGCGCCCAGCGACGAGGACCGCGACTGGGTGGCCGGCCAGGTGATCGTGCGGATGCGCAGCCTCGCCGGGCGGATGGAGGCGGAGGCCCGCGACGCCTTCGAGCGCCACACGGGATCGCCGCCCGAGCAGGCGATTCAGACGCTGTCCACCCGGACGGGCGCCGAGCTGAAGGACTGGCTCGACGCGCACCCCCGCGCCGTGGAACTGCTGGAGCGCTCCGCCGCCCCGCCCGCCGATCCGCGCTCCACCGGCATCGTCATCGCGCCGCATGAGGATGAACTCCTGCGCATCGAGGAGATCTTCGGCGAGGGTACGACGCCGGAGGACTACATCGAGGAGTTCGAGGCCTTCGTGCGCGACAACATGAACACGCTGCCGGCGCTTGTCGCGGTGACCCAGCGCCCGCGCGAGCTCACCCGCAAGGAGCTTGCCGAACTCGCCGGCCTGCTCGAGGATCAACATTTCTCCGAGCGCATGCTCCGCGCCGCCTATGGCAGGGCGCGAAACGCCGACATCGCCGCCCATATCATCGGCTTCGTGCGTCAGGCCGCGCTTGGCGATCCGCTCGTGCCCTATGCCGAGCGCGTGGAGGCGGCCGTCCGGCGGCTCGAGGCGACGCGCGACTGGACAGCGAAGCAGAAGGACTGGCTGCGCCGCATCGGCCGGGCGCTGAAGGAAAAGCCCGTGGCCGATCCCTCGCTCCTCGATCAGGGCGCCTTCGCCGACAAGGGCGGCTTCCGCCGCATCGCCCGGGAGTTCGACGGCAGGCTCGACGACGTGCTGAAGGATCTCAACGAAGCCATCTGGACCACGCCCGCCGCCTGAGCGAGGCTGCCGGTCGCGATTCGATAACCCACCAGGAAAAGCGCACAGCCCATGAATGCCAACGCCATCGTCCAGAAGCTCTGGCGCCTTTGCGCGGTCCTGCGCAAGGACGGCATCACCTATCAGCAATATGTCACCGAGCTGACCTATCTGCTGTTCCTGAAGATGATGGCCGAGCGCGAGCGCGAGACCGGCATCCTGCCGAAGGGCCTGCGCTGGGCGGATCTGGTGGCGGCCGATGGGCTGGCCAAGCTGGAGCTCTACCGCCACATGCTGGTGACGCTGGGCGCGACGAGCACGCGGCTCGGCACGGACGACGCCCTGCGCCTGCCGCCGGCGGACAATGCCCCCGACGAGGAGCGCCGGCGCTATGCCGATGCCCGCCCCCTGCCGCGCATGGTGCAGGCGATCTTCGACAATGCCGCGACCTTCATCCGCGAGCCGCAGAACCTGACCACGCTGGTGACCGCCATCGACGAGCTCGACTGGTTTTCCGAGGAGCGCGACCAGTTCGGCGATCTCTACGAGGGCCTGCTGCAGAAGAACGCGGAGGAAACCAAGCGCGGTGCTGGCCAGTACTTCACGCCGCGTCCGCTGATCGAGCTTCTGGTGCGGCTGATGAAGCCCGAGCCGGGCGAGGTGATCCAGGACCCCGCCGCCGGCACGGGCGGATTTCTGATCGCCGTCGACCGCTTCATGAAGGCGCGGACGGACGAGTATTTCGCGCTTCCCGACGCCGGCGCTTGGCAAAAGGCCAACGCCTTTCACGGGCTGGAAAACGTGCCGGGCACGCTGCGCCTGCTCCTGATGAACCTCCACCTGCACGGGATCGACAGCGAGCATGTCGACCTCGGCGACACGCTGGCGGACAAGGGCAAGGGGCTTGGCAAGGCCGACCTGATCCTGACCAATCCGCCCTTCGGCCCGGCGGGCGGGGCGCCGACCCGCGACGACCTGTCGGTGACGGCAACCGTCTCCTCCTATCAGTTGCCCTTCGTCGAGCACTGCATCCGGGCGCTGAAACCCGGCGGACGCGCGGCCATCGTCGTGCCGGACAACGTGCTCTTCGAGGACGGGCGCGGCAAGGCGCTCCGCCAGATGCTGATGAACTGGTGCGATCTCCACACCATCCTGCGCCTGCCCACCGGCATCTTCTATGCGCAAGGGGTGAAGACCAACGTCATCTTCCTGACCCGGGGCAAGACCGAGACCGGCAACACCGACGAGGTCTGGATCTACGACCTGCGCGCCCAGATGCCGAAGTTCGGCAAGACAAACCAGTTGACGGAAGCCCATTTCGCGGACTTCGAGGCGGCCTTCGGGGAAAGCCCGCTCGGCCATGAGCGGGGCGCGGACCAGGGCGAGGAGGGCCGCTGGCGCTGCTTCACGCGCGAGGAGATCGCGGCACGCGGCGACAATCTGGATATCTCCTGGCTGCGCGAGGCGGATGAGGAGGCGGAAGACGGGCTGACGGAGCCCGACGACATCGCGGCAGCCATCCTGGGGCATCTCCAGGCGGCGATGGTCGAGATCGAGGGCTTGAGCGCGGAGCTGGAGGAGACGGCGGAGACGGACGCGCCGGAGGCGGCGGAATGAGCGCAACCGCTCGCTGGGTCCTGCCGGCCACATGGTCTTGGGTTGCCATATCCGAGATTGCCGATGTGACAGGTGGCGGGACACCATCGGCAAAAGATCCAGAGAACTTCTCAGATGAAGAGGGTGTCCCGTGGATCACCCCAGCGGATCTGACAGGTTATGACGAGCCCTACATTTCCAGAGGGAAGCGAAATCTGACTGAGAAGGGATACTTGTCGTCTTCTGCCAAGCTTCTGCCAACTGGTGCCGTGCTGTTCACTTCGAGGGCGCCAATCGGATACTGCGCAATCGCTGCCAATCCGATCGCAACAAATCAAGGCTTTAAAAGCTTGGTTCTGAGGGATTCGATATCCTCCGAGTATACGAGGCACTACCTGACGTGGTCGAAACCATTTCTTGAAACACTCGCGAGCGGCACGACCTTTCTTGAGCTCTCAGGTTCAAAGCTTCAGCAAGCGCCTTTTCCCCTCCCGCCGCTAGCCGAGCAGAAGCGGATTGTCGCCAGGCTGGACGCCTTGAGCGCCCGCTCCGCCCGCGCCCGCAAGGAGCTCGAGCGCATCGACGCCCTCGTCACCCGCTACAAGCAGGCGGTGCTCGCCAAGGCGTTCTCCGGGGAGTTGACGAAGGGTTGGCGCCATGCACGTGGACTGCCATTTGGAGACTCATCGCCTCTTGTTGAGCTGTGTGATTCAATTGCTGACGGTGATCATCAAGCACCACCAAAGGCCACAGCAGGGGTGCCTTTCATCACAATTTCAGCAATGAATACAGGTGAAGTTGACCTCTCAAAGGCCACTCGGTTCGTTCCAAAAGAATACTATATGGCGCTCCATCAGAACCGAAGAGCTAGACCGGGCGACGTGCTGTATTCTGTGGCTGGGTCTTATGGCATACCCGCGTTGGTGAACTTTGATCTACCTTTTGTTTTTCAGAGGCACATCGCAATTCTACGTCCAAAAGGGGGGCGGCTATGTTCAAGTTATCTTGCAGCGATGCTCGCTTCTCCTCAGTTGAAAGTTAGTGCGGACGAAATCGCTACTGGTACTGCGCAGAAGACAGTTCCACTCAAGGGACTTCGCCAGTTCCGAATTCCAGCTGCACGACTTGAAGAACAAAAAGAAATCGTCCGCCGCATCGAGAGCGCCTTTGAAAAAATCGACCGGTTGGCGGGGGAGGCGAAACGGGCGCTGGCGCTGACCGACAGGCTGGACGCGGCGATCCTCGCCAGGGCCTTTCGCGGCGAGCTTGTCCCGCAGGACCCGACCGACGAACCGGCAAGCGTCCTGCTGGAGCGCATCAAGGCGGCCCGCGCCGCCGCACCCAAGCCGAAACGCGGGCGGAGGGCAACGGCGCAGACCGGGTGAGGCAGAGAGGATCATGAATGGCAGGGGAAAACCGTTTGCCGGGGGTCGCGTTCGACGGGGCCCCGCCGGTCATCTGGCTGACATCGGCCTGGGGCTTCGACCCGCAGTATTGGGGCTATCTCGGCTTCACGAAGGAGAGTGACCGCGCGTGGTTCCTGAAGGAGGCTGGAGAGAATCCGCTCGTTGCGATCTATGTATCCGACAACGCGAAGGCGCCTGAACCCCTGCGCGGCAGGTTGGCGGGCATTTTGCGCCTTGGGTCGCAACTCGGCACGAACGGCGACTTCATGCCAAAGGATCTCTATCAACGCGTCTCGTCGGACCCGGACACGGGAAACCGGTGGACCCATGCCGTACAAGCCTTGCAGGCCTGGAAGGTTCTGCCGGGCCACGAGCCACCCATCACCGAGCTTGCCCCGCTGACGCTTGGCCCCTCGACAGGCAAGGGCAACAACCGGCAGACGATTGGCCGGCGTGGTCGGCGCATGGAACCCGACGAAGCCCGCAAGCTGCTCGACCTGCCCGTCGTCGAGGTTCCCGTTTATGGTGGCCGGCGCACGGAGGACACCGAGCCGGCGCCGCTTTCCGCCAAGCTCGCGACCAGCCGGGCGGTTGCCCGGTCAACCAGTCCCTACACGGTCGACGAGGACGACAGTCCGAAACACCTCTACATCCTGCGGCTCAACGGACATCTCCCCCATTTCCTCGGCCGCGCGGACGCAGAGCTTGCCGGTCTCATGGTCGCCAAGGTGGGCTACTCGAAGGCGCCAGACCTGCGCTGCCACGCCTTCAACCGCGCAATGCCGGCCTGCGCCTTTCGCTGGGAGGTGTGGAAGACAGAGCCCGGAGATCCGCCCCATGCCGACTGGAGCGTCGCCCAGGCCGGCGAAGAGGCGATGAAACAGCGTCTTGAGGAATTGCAGGCGGAGCCGCTGGGCGGAGAGTTCTATCTCGCAAGCGAAGCCTCCTTGCTCGCCGCATGGCGGGCCGGCCAGGCTGCCGCCAAGACCGCTGCCAAGGAAGGGTGAGGATGTGACCGGATGACCATCCCCGACTATCAGACGCTGATGCTCCCGATCCTCCGGCTCGCCGCCGAGGGCGATATGCGCGTGCCGGAGGCTGCTGAAAGGATCGCCGACCAATTCGGTCTCGACGAGGCGGAGCGGGAGGAGATGCTGCCGAGCGGTCGACAGCGCGTGCTGCACAACCGCATCCACTGGGCGAAGTTCTACATGACCCGCGCGGGGCTGATCGACACCCCGAGACGCGGCGTCTTCACGGCCAGCGACGAAGGCCGGGCGCTGCTTGCCAATCCGCCGGCAACGCTTGACACGCGCTTCCTACAGACCATTCCCGCCTTCGCCGAGTTCTACGCGACGAACTCCAGCAGCCGGCCCCGAGGCGACGGCGAGACGACCGACGCGGCGGCCGTGCCGACCCGGGAGACCAGCGCCACGCCGGAAGAGCAGATCGAGGCGGCCTTTCGCACGCTCAATGCGGCGCTGGAAGCCGATCTTCTCGAGCGCATCGCCCAGAACAGCCCGGCCTTCTTCGAGAAGCTGATCGCCGATCTGCTGGTGGCCATGGGCTATGGCGGCTCGCATCGCTCCGCCGCCCGGCAGCTCGGCCGCTCCGGCGATGGCGGCATCGACGGGGTGATCGACGAGGACCGGCTTGGTCTCGACCGCATCTATGTGCAGGCCAAGCGCTACGCGTCCGACAACACCATCGGGCGACCGGCGGTGCAAGGCTTTGTCGGCTCCCTCGTCGGCTTCGGCGCGACGAAGGGCGTCTTCGTGACGACCTCGGCCTTCACCGCTCAGGCGGTCGATTATGCTCGCAACCTGCCCCAACGCGTGATCCTGATCGACGGACGCCGGCTCGCGGCGCTGATGATCGAGCACGGCGTCGGCGTGCGCACGCAGCGCAGCCTCGCCCTGCAGCGGCTCGATGAGGACTTCTTCTCCGAGGACTGACCCCGGAATGTTTGCCGCAAAAATCCGAGCGGCCGATCTGATCACCGGCTCGCGCGGTTTCCCCCGGGTGGGGGTAGCGAGCAGCTGTAAGGGCCCGCCTCGGGCCTCATGGGCGCCGGATCATCCCTCGGCAGCCCGTCCGGCCTTGGCTGATCGCCTCGGTGGCAGAAGACCTCTTGTCGCCGCTGGTCAGACACCGGGGCCGTCGGCATCTGGGATGCCCAAGCAGGGCGCAAGATGCTGTGGCTCGCCGCCGACTTTGCCCCTCCATCTCGTAGTTGCATCATAGACACCCGAACGGTCTTCGCAGACCTGATAGGTTGCGAAGAAGACATAAGAGCGGCCTTGCTCCTGTGTCGTCCGCCAGCGGCTGCAGTCCGTAGCTCTGGCCCATCATCCCCAACCACATCCCCTGTCCCGTCCATCCCGTCCGTGGCCTCTTTCGCCGCGTTCGGGAGTCGTGCGGGCAACCGAGAAGGAACCACATGATCGAACCAACCGATAGCCCACCACCACCCGCCACGCCCGAGGCACTGGACGATGCCCATGATTTCGCGGAGGCGGTTCGCCTGCTCTCCGGGCTTGCCGCGACACCCGGACGCAAGGACCGGCCGGAGCGGCTGAGGCTCGACGCGATCACCCTGCTGCCCGTGGCGTTCAATGTGCGCTGCGAGGAGAGCCTCGCCGAACACCACCTCACGACCCTGTCGAAGCTGCTGAAGTCCACCGAGGACCTCGACCCGGTGACCCTCATGGTCGTCGGTAGCCACTTCATCCTGATCGACGGACATCACCGGCACGAGGCCTATCAGCGCTCCCCGGACCGGCAGGACATCCCCGTGCGCTACTTCGAGGGCTCGCCCGAGGAGGCCGTTCTCGAGGCCGCCCGGGCCAACACGCGGGCCGTCCTGCCGATGGACAACCGGCAGCGTCAGGACCTCGCATGGCGCCTCACGCTCTGCGGGCTCTACTCCAAGCGTCAGATCGCAGAGGCTTCGGGCGTCTCCGAGCGGCAGGTCGGGATCATGCGGAAAGTGATCCAGACCCTGGGTGAGCAGGCCCACGAGTTCACCCGATGGTGGCAGGCACGCCGAGCGGCCGATGGCAAGCGCAATGAGGATATGAGCGAGGAGGATCGCGAGATGTGGATCGAGGAGCAGGCCCAGGCCTATGCGGACCGGATGGCCAAGGAATTCAGCACCAAGTTGGCCCGAAACCCGGAGATCGCCGCACGGGCGCTTGAGCACTACTTCGGGCGCAAGCTCCCGGATCTGCTGAGGGAACTGCTCGACCGAACGGGCGAGGTGCTGGACGACGACGAAGAGGACGAGTTCTGAGGCCACATTCGCCGTCGGTCAGGCGTCCCTGACGCGGCCTGAGCAGGCAAACCTTAGGCCAGGCATTTTGCCTACCTCGCACCTCTGCCAGCGGCTCGGCTCCCTTCAGGACCGGGCCGTTTTCATTCCGCTTCCCACACAACATAGGAGACACCCAATGACCCTTATCCTGATCCATACCATCCGTCTCGCTGGCCGCATGGTCCGTTTCTTCAGCACCATGACCGAGTTCGGTGTTGGCGACGTGCTGGTCTCGACAACCGATCTTCGCGAGGCGGTCACGCGAGCCTCGCAGATGGTTCCACAGTTGGTGAAACTGCAAGAGCGCTACACCGGTGTCCGTGAACGCCTCATGCCGACAGTGAACGGTCCCGAGTCCGTGGCCCATGTTGGCGAC
Organism: Stappia sp.; assembly: GCF_040110915.1. Classification (NCBI taxonomy): domain Bacteria; kingdom Pseudomonadati; phylum Pseudomonadota; class Alphaproteobacteria; order Hyphomicrobiales; family Stappiaceae; genus Stappia; species Stappia sp. Next base: position 4,394,037 of record NZ_CP157793.1, read on the forward strand.
ATCGTCACCCTGGCCGGTCGCCTTCGTGCCTCCGGCTTCATCGACGACGAGCAGTTCATCCAGCTACAGCGGGCCTCGTTCGAAGCGGCAAGAAAGGCCTATGACCTAGAGCAGTCTCTCGACGAAGCCGAGGAAAGCGAGAGCGACCTCGCGTGAGGCTACAGCGGGTCGGGGATATCCCGGCCCGCCTTTCATCCGATGACGATGCACGACAACACGAACGAACCATGTCGCGTCCTGATCCACACGGACGGGGCCTGCTCGGGCAATCCCGGCCCCGGCGGCTATGGCGCGATCCTCACCAACGCCACCAAGACCCTCGAGATCTCGGGTGGCCACCCCGACACCACCAGCAACCGCATGGAACTGATGGCCGCGATCAAGGCGCTGGAGGCGCTCAAGAGGCCGACCTCCGTCCGGCTTGTGTCCGACAGCAGATATGTCGTTAGCGGCGTAACGCGGTGGCTTCCGGGCTGGAAGGCTCGCAACTGGAAGAACGTGAAGAACGTCGACCTCTGGCAACGCCTCGAGACCGCGATGGTCGGCCACGAGATCACATGGCAATGGGTGCGCGGCCACAGCGGGCACGATCTGAACGAACGGGCGGACCGGCTGGCCAAGGCCGGCCTGAAGCGCCAGACGGAGGAGCGGCAGACCCGGCGCCATTGATCCACCCTCCACACAGAATACGGCAAGGGCGTCCTCGCGATGCCCTTGCCCGGCGCCGAGCTTCCAACGTTCGGCAGGCGGTCATCATCGTATACATGCGTGACCGCTTCGGGGACGGCTTGACAGGCTGGTCATTTTCCGTTCACAAACTAAAGGTCACGAACATCTAGCTATTGGTGAACGATCATGGCGCTTGTCGGATATGCCCGCGTCTCCTCGGTCGGACAGTCGCTCGAGGTGCAGGAGGCCAAGCTCGTGTCGGCCGGCTGCGAGGAGATCTTCAAGGAGAAGCGCTCCGGCCTCGATGCCGAGCGGCCAAAGCTTGCCGAGTGCCTGCGCTATCTCCGCAAGGGAGACACGTTGGTGATCTCCCGGATCGACCGTCTGGCCCGCTCAGCCGAGCACCTCCTGTCCCTCGTCGGGGACCTTGAGGCGAAGGGCGTCACGCTCAAGGTGCTCGACCAGAGCATCGACACGAGCAATGCGGCGGGACGGGCCTTCCTCGGGATGCTCGCGGTGTTCGCCCAGTTCGAGACCGACATCCGGCGGGAACGCCAGATGGACGGCATCGCCAGGGCCAAGGAGAAGGGCGTGAAGTTCGGACGCAAGCCCGCCCTGAACCCCGATCAGCAGGCAGAGGCCAACCGGCTTCGGGCCGAGGGCTGGTCCCTCCAGCAGATCGCACGGCACCTCAAGGTCTCCAAAGGGCTCGTCCACAAGGTCACCAGCGCGGCCGGCGCCGGTGATCGGGCGCCCGCGTCCTGATCAATGTTGTTTGCTGTGGCGGCTCGAGGGGTCGTGCAAGGCCCCATCGCCGATAGGGGCGCCCGGGGAACCACGAGCGGGCCGCCCTGTGTAATCCCTAGGCTGTGCAATTTAGATAGCTGAGGCGTGCCGCCGACCGGGCCCAAGGCCGATTGCCAAACGGCTCGTCGGGTCATGCTGCTTCGTCCTTGCCTGACAGGCTATCGTCGCCCTGTGGGTCTTCCATCTCCAACGCTGGCAACTTCACCGCTTCCACGCAGCGCCGCGCCTGTTCGACAAGCGGTCCGGCGGAGTAGCGCCCGAGCGTCATGCCGCTTCGTTTGTGGCCGACAACGGCGGCGATGATGTGTTCGGGCTGGTCGGCCCGCTCCGCCGTGGTGATGAACCAGCGACGGAACGAATGGAAGTTGACCAGCGACCGACGCTTGCCCGGTATCACTTCATCGACGCCGACGGATCGGCGGTATTCGGTGAACTGGTTCGACGCCTTGAAGGACCGCTCCCGCATCGAGCCCGCCTTCTTCACGGGCGGCCACTCGGGGAACAGATCGTCGTCAGGGCTCTTGCCCTTGGTACGCCGCTCGATGATCGGCACAATGCTGGAGTGAATGGGTGTGATCCGCTCCTTCTTCTCCTTCTTCTGTGGCTTGAAGACGAAGACGCCACCCTCGCAGTCACGAACCTTCAGCGACACGATCACGTCGATACGGGCACCGGTGAGCGCGGCAATACGCATCAGGTCATGCATGTGCTGGGTGGTCTCGCCTGTGAGAAGCCGCCGCATCTCCTCATCGCTGAAAGGCCGCTCCTCCGCGTCGTGGGGCGTCTCGGGCTCGGGGAGCGTCAGACCGTGCCAGACGTTGGTGTCGACCTCCTCCCGCCGCTCCAGCCATTGCCAGTACCGCGACAACCGCCGCAGGTACTTGTTGAGCGTCACCGGCGACAGCCCCTTGGCCAAATCAGGCAAGGCATCCATGAACCGGACGGCGACCTTGCGGTTGATGGCTTGAAGGGACGGTTCAACGCCCTCCCGCTTGCACCACGCCTTGAGATACTTCATGGCCCGGACGTCATCCGCCCGTGTCCGGGGCTTCACCGTGAGGCTTTCCAGATAGGCCGCGTGGTGCAGATCAACGAGCGTGGACATGCCCAGCGCGATCTTGACGAACTCCCCCGCTTCCCTCTCACGCTCCGGGTTGTGTTCGTAGATCGGCTCGCCGGTGTCCGGGTCTTCTCCCCTGTAGTAGAGCGGACCCAGCATCCCGTCGCTTGAGAGCATGACCCCGTCGCGAATTGCCTCGCGTTCCTCCGCCGTCTTCGCCTTGCGCAACATTTCCGCCATCTCAAGGGCGTCCTGAATGTGCTTTGCCTTAAGCGTCCCGCCGCGTGCCCGTTCGATCTCCGCCTTCAGTTCCGCGATTACAGACCACTTGAGGCGGTTGGCGGCTGCAAGGCTATCGGTGTTGAGCGAGCGTTTCAGACGGGTTGGCATCCGGTCATGCAGGTCTCTCGGGACCGCTACGGTGACCCGCCATTGGCCCCCGTGCTTCTCAAGAAAACGGCGATCCGTGGCTGAAGATCGTGGCATTTGGCTCCTCTGCGTACCCACTTGCGTACCCCGATCGCATACCCATAAACCACTGTAAGATCAAGAGAATGATGATTTCATTGATGGTTTTTCGATGCGAGGTGACTATCCCCTTGGCTCCACCAGTTTCCTCTCAAATTTCTTCGGACTGATGCGCCCCGGCGTGCGGCGCGATGCATGCGCGCGGCGCGGGTGATGTCGGGTTTGTCGGCGCGCTGCGTACGTGGGCGCGCGCCCGGCCTCTGTCGGCGCGTGCCGCGCCCATGACCCTCCGTGCCTTGCGTGCGGGTCGCGCCAGAGCGCGCGGCCGCTCTCCTGCCGCGCCCGCAGTGGCTCTTCGCGTCGGTGCGGGGCGGGGCCGGCCGCAGGTGAAGTGCCTGCCTTGGAAGTTTGCCCAAAAACCTGCCCGAAAAACCTGCCTGCAAGGCCTGCCTGAAAAATCTGTTTGAAGCTCGTGGGCGCCTGACGTCCCCGTTTTTCAGATCGGCGTCCTTTCCGCGCGTGCGTACCGGCTGCGTCAAGCCGGTGGAGCGCTTTTGTGTGCTTGCGTATTAAGTTACCAAAAGTATATTAGCGGCGCGACGGGGCATCGCCTCGGTGTCGCCGAGCTGCCTTTGCAGACCGTCCGCTTCCCTCTTCGCAATCAGGATCGCCTCCCATGTTGACCATGTCTCCCGTCACGCTCGACACCGCCGACGCCATCGCCACTCCGATCCTTCAGTCGATCAAGGATCGCTACGGCATGGTGCCCAACTTCTTCGGAGCGCTGGGGATCGACGGCGCGGCGATGCGCGGCTATCTGGCGTTCGAGGAGTCGCTGGAGGACGCCTGCCACCTGTCCACGCGCGAGCGCGAGTTCATTGCGCTGGCGGTGGCCAACGCGAACGGCTGCCACTATTGCGTCAGCGGTCACACCTTCTCCGCCAGGCGGGCGGGGATGAGCGCGGAAGACTGCGCCGCCGCGCAACGGGGCGAGGCCGAAGACGCGAGCGAGCAGGCGGTGCTGACCCTGGCGCTGCGCGCGATGGAGACGCGGGGCAATCTCGAGCCGCGCGATTTCGAGGCCGCCGGAGCGGCCGGCATTCCTCAGGAAAAGCTGATCCAGATCTGTGCGTGGGTGGCGCTCAACACCTTCAGCAACTGGATCAACAACATCGTCCAGCCTAAGATCGATTTCCCGAAGGTGCCGCTGCAGGGGCCCTGCGAGGCGGCGGGCAGGTGACGGAGCCGGCGCGCGACCCCCGCTCCTGACGCGATCCGCGCTCGCGCGCTGCGCACATGGTGGCGCGCGATCCGCGCATGATGCAAGGAGGCCAGCCTGTGCGACGCAGGATGAAACGGGAAGACCGCCGTGATGCCCTGCTCGACCTGGCCGCCGGGATCATTCAGGAGAAGGGCGCGGATGCGCTGACGCTCCAGACGCTCGCGGAAGCCGCGGGCGTCACGAAGCCGGTCACCTACAGCCAGTTCGGCACCCGGGCGGGGCTTCTGAATGCCTTGTACCAGCGCTACGATCAGCGGTTCTTCGCCGATTTCGAGGCCGGTCTGGCCGCCGGCCCCAAGGATCTGGAGGCCGCGGCCGCGCTGTTCGCCGAAAGTTTTCTCGCCTGCGTCGCCCGGCATGGCCGCGTGCATGAGGCCGCCATTGCCGCGCTGCGGGCCTATCCCGAACATCGCGACATCCCGGTGGCGATTCGCGCGGCCTTCGTCGAGGCGGCGTCGCGAAGCATCCTGCGGCTGGTGCCGGCGGTGCAAGCCCCCTCCGAGACCCGGATGATCGCCCTCCAGGGGGCGGCGGAAGAGCTTGGCCGGGCCGTGCTCGACGGGCAGATCGGTGAAGACGACGCGCGGGCGGAAATCCGGGCGGTCTTCATCGCGCTTGTCGCGCCCTGAGCGGCGATCCGTCGCGGCCCGCGCCTGACGGCCGGCGTTGGCGCGGCGGCGGTCGCAAAGCCCGTGTGCGGGGTCCGCATGGCGGTCCGGGGAGGTGATCCGCTGTCTTTTTGCGCGGGCGATTCGGCGGTGGTCCCGCCGCATGCGGCGAAACGCGCGCCCGGCGCCGTGGTGGCGGCCCGGTGGCTCAAGGTCTCATGCGATTGAAATCACGGGCGATTCAGGACGGTGGCGACAGGCCCTGATCCGAAGAGGTCCCGAAACGAAAAAAGGTCCGGACCAGGGTCCGGACCTTTTTCAACCGCATCGGGGGCTTGCGCCGACCGATCCGCGGGAATTGGTGCCCAGGAGAGGACTCGAACCTCCACGCCCTTTCGAGCACTAGCACCTGAAGCTAGCGCGTCTACCAATTCCGCCACCTGGGCTCGTGAGGAGCGCTTGTAAGAGGCTCGCCAGCGCTTGTCAACGACCCTTTTCACCCCAAATGCCGGTCATGCACAAGCGGCCTTGTGAGACGCGATCTCACCAGCTAAGAGACCGGGAACGCCCCGGGCGACACACCGGGTGCGCGGGTCCGGCAAGGGAGCGACTGGCATGACATCGGCCTCCGGTACATCGACTGCAGGCGAGGCGCCGAACAGGGTTTCGCAAGGCAAGCTCGTCACCGTTTTCGGCGGCTCCGGCTTTCTCGGCCGCCACGTGGTGCGCGCGCTGGCGCGGCGCGGATATCGGGTGCGCGTCGCCGTGCGTCGGCCCGATCTGGCGGATCACGTGAAGCCGCTGGGCGCCGTCGGTCAGATCATGCCGGTGCAGGCCAACCTGCGCCATCGCTGGTCGGTGGACCGTGCGGTGCAGGGCGCTGACGCGGTGGTGAACCTTGTCGGCATCCTCTACCAGAGCGGGGCGCAGAGTTTCGACGCCGTCCAGGCCTTCGGACCGCGCGCCGTCGCGGAGGCTGCGCGGGCCGCCGGCATCTCCCGCGTCGTGCATGTTTCGGCGATCGGCGCCGATCCGGACTCGCCCTCGGCCTATGCCCGCTCCAAGGCGCTCGGCGAGCAGGGCGTCTTTGAGACCGTGCCGGACGCCATTGTCCTGCGCCCCTCCATCGTGTTCGGGCCCGAGGACGATTTCTTCAACCGCTTTGCCTCGATGGCGCGCCTGTCTCCGGCCCTGCCGCTGGTCGGCGGCGGCGAGACGAAGTTCCAGCCCGTGTTCGTCGGCGATGTGGCGGAGGCCGTCGCCAGGGCTGTGGACGGCGACTGCACACCCGGCACGATCTACGAACTCGGCGGCCCGCAGGTGAAATCCTTCAAGGAATGCCTGGAGCTGATGCTCGAGGTGATCCGCCGCAAGCGGCTCCTGCTGCCGCTGCCCTTCGGTCTCGCGCGGGTTCAGGCGAGCGTTCTGCAACTGCTGCCCAAGCCGCTCCTGACCGTCGACCAGGTGGAATTGCTCAAGGTCGACAACGTCGTCTCCGAGGCGGCGGAAAAGGACGGGCGCACGCTTGCCGGGCTTGGCATCGAGCCGCATACGCTCGCCGCGATCCTGCCGACCTACCTTGGCCGCTTCCGCGAGCACGGCCAGTACGACGCCTACCGCACCGAAGGCTGAGGGGCGCGCGGGCGCCGGACGCGCCCGCTCCCCTCGATCGCCACGGATCCGCCGGCAGGGCGCCGGTCACCGCCACAGCCAGTAGGAGCTGCCGAGCGCGCGCATGAGCCTCACGTCGCGCTCGCACGTCGAGGGTCCGCTTTCGTAGCCCGTCTCCGTCCGGCGCAGGCCGATATCCTCCAGGCTTCGCGCATCGAGCCGGTCGAGGGCCTCACGGCTGCGGCGCGCGCTCTGCCACAGCTCGTACCTCTCCCGCAGACGATGGAGGCGCGGCACCCGGACCGCCGCCCGGAACGCGTGCCGCAGCCGTGCGAGACGATCCGCCGCGGTGTGCCGACGAAGGGGGCTGGGTATCAGGGTCATGTCTCTCTCCCGGTCTCGGCCGAAAATCGGCGTCGAAGAGAGTGTCGCGCCCCATACCTGACACCGGCGCGTCAGGTATGATCCGCTATTCGGTCCCGGCTTGCGCTTTTTGCGCGGGCGGAGCGGATGACACAGGGAGGGCGCGATGAATCCCATCGAGCGGGCGCTGGCCATCTTGCTGCTTCTGACCGGCGGCCAGCGCTCGGCGAGCGAGCTGGCCGGGCGCTTCGGCGTGTCGGTGCGCACGGTCTACCGGGACGTGGAGCGGCTGAACGCGCTGGGAATTCCGGTCGAGGCGGAGCGCGGGGCCGACGGCGGCTATCGGCTGGCGCGGGATTTCCTGCAGCCGCCCGTCGCCCTGACGCGGCGGGAAACCGCGTCGCTGCTCGTGGCGCTGGCTCTGGTGCGCGGTCTCAAGGCGACGCCGCTGCTGGAGGATCTCGACAGCGCCCAGGCCAAGCTGCTGGCCTCGCTGCCCGCCATGGCCCGCGAGCTCTTCGCGCAAGGGGAGCGCATCGTCGCCATCGAGCGACCGCCGGCCGACATCTTTCACCTGGAACCCGAGACGACCGGCCCGGGCGACATGCAGGCCGCCGTCGATGCCTTCATGACCGGATTGCTCGCAAGCCGCCGGGTCCGGCTGTCCCACGAGAACCCCTATCGCGGGCGCATCGTCGACTACGATCTCGAGCCCTACGGCATCCTGTTCGACCGGGACCGCTGGTATCTCTTCGGCTTCGAGGTGGATCTCGCCGCGCCACGCTTTCTGCGGGCCGACCGCGTTCACGCCATCGAGGTCAGCGGCCTGCAGTTTCGACCAAGGCCCGGCATGTCGGTGCAAAGCCAGATCGGCCGGCAATGGCTGTCGCGGGCCATGCGCCGCTGGGAGGGCGAGGGGGCGGTCAGCGAGATCCGGGTGACGGGCGCGCAGGCCGCGCTTCTGGCGCGCGACTGGTATTATCGCCACGCGGCGGTCACGATGGATACGGACGAAACGGGACGCTGCCCGGTGCCGGGCGCCGCGATCGTGCGTGTGCCCAACACCGATCCGACGGTGATCCTGCCGCTGGTGCGCTGGCTGGGACCGGGCGCGGACCTCCTCGCGCCGCCGGCCTTGCGCGACCGGCATCGGCGCGAGATCGCCGAGATGGCCCGTCATCTGACGCGCGACGGGAACGACGGGTCGACGGATCAGCCGACGAAATAGAGCCCGGCGAAGCCGGCCAGCCCGACCCCGATGCGCCACCACGCGAAGGGAGCGAAGCCGTGCCGGCTGACGAATTCGAGCAGGCCGCGCACCACGAAGACGGCCATCACGAAGGACGCGACGAAGCCGATGCCGATCACGGCCGCGTCGTCCATGGAGAGCACGTTGCGGTTCTTGTAGAGGTCGTAGGCGAAGGCGCCGGCCATGGTCGGCATGGCCAGGAAGAAGGTGAATTCCGCGGCCGAGCGCTTGTCGGTGCCCATCAAGAGCGCGCCGGCGATGGTCGCGCCGGAGCGCGAGACGCCGGGGACCATGGCGAGCGTCTGGCACGCGCCGATGGCGAGGCACAGCCACAGGGGATAGTCCATGGCGTCGTGATAGCGCGGGGTGAGCGGCAGCTTGTCGATGACGAGCAGGATCACGCCGCCGACGACCAGCGTGGTGCAGATCAGCGCCGGCGATTCGAACAGCACTTCCTTGATGAAGCCATGCGCCAGCACGCCGATCACGGCCGCCGGCAGGAACGCCAGCAGGATGCCGAAGACGAAGCGCCGGGCGGACGCCTGATGCGGCAGCGCGGTCGCGATGGTCAGCAGGCGCTGGGCGTAGACGGTCAGGATCGCAAGGATCGCGCCGAGCTGGATCAGCACCTCGAAGGTCTTGCCCGTGCTCTCGAATCCCATGAAATGCCCGAGCAGCAGCAGGTGGCCGGTCGAGGAGACGGGAATGAACTCGGTCAGTCCCTCGACGATGCCGAGGATCAGGGCTCCGACGAGGGTTTCCGTTTCCATCTGCCTGCGGTCTCCGGTCTCGCCCCGGCACGGGGCATCTGCGTGGGGCCATCTGCGCGGGCCCATGTGAACTGGCGCATTGTGCGACTTCCGCTGCCGGCGTATAGGGGGCCGACGACGGGCTGCGGGGGCGGCGCCGTGTGTGTTTGATTAACCCTGAGCGGTTACGATCCTGTTATGCTTGAGCTGTATCGACACCCCTTCTCCCCGGCCTCGCGTTTCGTGCAGCTTGTGCTGGCCGAATATGGCGCCAAGGTGGACCTCGTCACCGAACGTCCCTGGGAGCGGCGGCGCGATTTCCTGATGCTCAATCCGGCGGGCACGGTGCCGGTGCTGCGCGAGAACGACGGCCCGCCGATTTGCGGCGCGGTCGCGATCATGGAATATCTGGACGAGACGCGCGGTTATGCGGTCGGCGACCGCCGGCTGATGCCGGACCACCCGGACGCGCGCGCCGAGACCCGGCGTCTGGTCGACTGGGCGGTCAACAAGCTGGACATGGAAGTGGTCGGGCCCTTCGTGCGCGAGCGCATCTACAAGCAGGAGATGCCGGCCTCGATCGGCGGCGGCTCTCCCGATTCGGCCGTTCTGCGCGCCGCGCGCGCCAACATCGGTCACCATTTGCGCTATTTCGGCTATCTGGCCGCCTCGCGCAACTGGCTGGCCGGGGAGCGGCTGACATTCGCGGATTTCGCCGTCGCGGCGGAATTGTCCTGCGCCGACTATCTGGGTGAGGTGCCATGGGCGGAGGAGGAAAACGTGAAGGCCTGGTACGCGCGCATCAAGTCGCGGCCGAGCTTCCGTCCGCTGCTCGCCGAAAAGATGCTCGGCATGCCGCCGGCAGCGACCTACGCGGATCTGGACTTCTAGAAGCGGAACGGCTCACCCCGGATCAGGGGGCGCGTCTCACGCGCGCGTTGCGCGACAAGGCGGCGGCGCTCGGCTTCGACGATTGCCGGATCGCCGACGCGCACGCCATCCCGCACGCCGGCGAACGGCTGCGGCGATTCCTCGACGACGGCCATCACGCGACCATGGCCTGGATGGCGGACACGGCGGCGCGACGCGCGTCCCCCACGGCGCTGTGGCCGCAGGCGCGCCGCGTCGTGACGCTCGCCATGTCCTACACCAGCGAGACCGATCCGCTGGCGACACTCGCCGACGCGGAAGCGGCGACGATTTCCGTTTATGCCCGCAACCGCGACTATCACGATGTCATGAAGGGCCGGCTGAAGGAGCTCGCCCAGCATCTGCTGGCGCGGGCACGCGGCATGGGCGTCGACGGCGCGGTGAAGGTCTTCGTCGACACGGCGCCTGTGATGGAAAAGCCGCTCGCCGAAGCCGCCGGGCTCGGCTGGCAGGGCAAGCACACCAATCTCGTGTCGCGCCGCCTCGGCTCCTGGTTCTTTCTGGCCGAGATCTTCACCGATCTGCCCCTGCCGGTCGACGCGCCCGAGACGGACCATTGCGGCTCCTGCCGCGCCTGCCTCGATGCCTGTCCGACGAACGCCTTTCCCGCCCCCTACCGGCTCGATGCCGGGCGCTGCATTTCCTATCTCACCATCGAGCACAAGGGGCCGATCCCGCGGGAGTTCCGCGCGGCGATGGGCAATCGCATCTACGGCTGCGACGATTGCCTCGCCGCCTGTCCCTGGAACAAGTTCGCCGTGACCGCGCGCGAGGCGAAACTCCGGGCCCGCGCCGATCTGGAAGCGCCCCGGCTGGCCGACTTCCTCGGTTTCGACGACGCGGCCTTTCGCGCGCATTTCGCCGGCTCGCCGATCAAGCGGATCGGACGCGACCGCTTCCTGCGCAATGTCCTGATCGCGGCCGGAAATTCGGGCGCGGCGGATCTGGCAACCCCTGTCGAGGCGCTGCTCGCCGACGCCAGCGCGCTGGTGCGCGGGACCGCCGTCTGGGCACTTGCACGGCTCCTGACGCCGGCCGCGTTCCGGCATCTGGCCGACCGTCATGCCCCGGGCGAGGCTGACGACGCGGTGCGCGCGGAGTGGGACGCCGCGCAGGCCCCGGGAGCCGCTCAGCGCCAGTAGTCGCTGCCGCTCTTCTGATAGAGGCGGGCAAGCACCATCTTGTGCACCTCGGACGCGCCGTCGACGAGACGGGCGGCGCGGGCATAGCGGTAGATCCACTCGAGAATCGTATCGGTGGAATACCCGCGCGCGCCGTTGAGCTGGATCGCGGTGTCGGCCGCCTGATGCAGCGTGTCGGCGACATGGATCTTCGCCGAGGACACTTCCGCGCGCGCCTTGTCGCCCCGGTCGAGCTGCCAGGCGGCATTGAATACGAGGAGCCGGCCGATCTGGATGTTGTGGGCGAGATCGCCGAGCGCGAGCTGCACCGATTCGCGGTCGGCGAGCCGCATGCCGAAGCCTTCGCGCTCCTCGACATAGGCCTGGGCGATTTCCATGCAGCGCTGGGCAAGCCCCAGCCAGCGCATGCAGTGGGTGAGGCGGGCCGGCCCGAGCCGGATCTGCGTGAGCCGCAACCCGTCGCCGACCTCCATCAGCCGGTTGCGGTCGGCGATCTCCAGGCCATCGAATTCCAGTTCGCAGACCCCGCCGTGCTCGTCCGGCCCCATGTTGCCGATGCGCCGGACGATGCGCCAGCCGGGCTGGTCGGCGTGAAACAGGAAGCCGGTGAGATGCCGGCGCTTTTCGTCCGGGTTCGGGTCGGTGCGGGCGACCAGGATGAAGTGCTTGGCGACCGCCGCGCCCGAGATGTACCACTTGCGCCCGGTGATCCGCCATGTGTCCCCCCGGCGCTCGGCGCGGGTCCGGATCATGCCCGGGTCGGAGCCGCCGCCGGGGTGCGGTTCGGTCATGGCGAAGGAGGAATTGACCTCGCCGTCGACGATCGGCTGCAGCCATTCCGCCTTTTGCGCCTCGGTGCCCACGGTCTCCAGCACGCGCATGTTGCCGTCGTCCGGCGCGGCGCAATTGAAGCAGGCCGGTCCGAAGATCGAGCGGTTGGCCTCGGTGTAGACCACGCTCTGCCCCACCATCGACAGGCCGAGGCCGCCGCGCGCCTCCGGCATCTGCGGCGCCCACAGACCGGCTTCGCGCACCTGCGCGCGGATCTGGTCGCGCAGCTCCATCCTGAGGTTCTCGAAGGCGTTGTAGCTCGCCGGATCGTCTTCCAGCGGCTGGATGGTCTCACGCACGAAGGCGCGCACCCGGTCGCGCAACTCCGCGTGCCGGGGATCGATCGAAAAGTCCATGGCAACGGTCCTCTCAGGAAAGCAGATGGCCGCCGTCGACCGGAATGGCCGCGCCGGTCATGAAACGCGAGGCGTCGCTGGCGAGCAGCAGGAACGGACCGTCCAGGTCCTCGACCCGCCCGATCCGCCGCATCGGGATCTGCCTGATCATCGCCTTGCCGGCCTCGGTATCGAAGAAACCGGCGTTGATCTCGGTCTCGAAATAGCCGGGCTCCAGCGCGTTGACGCGGATCCGGTGGCGGGCGAATTCCAGCGCCAGGGCCTTGGTCATCTGCACGACGCCGGCCTTGGAGACGCAATAGGAGGCGGTGCCCGTGCTCACCCGCTCGCCCAGCATCGAGGCGATGTTGACGATGTTGCCGGGCGTGCCCGTTTCGCGCCAGTGACGCGCCGCCGCGACCGCCATCAGCCACACGCCGCGCAGGTTGACCGACATGACGTCGTCGAAATCCTCCGCCGTCTGGTCGATCGCCAGACCGCGCCGCACGATGCCGGCATTGTTGACCAGCACGTCGAGACCGCCGAGCGCCGAAACGGTTTCGGCCACGCAGGCATGGATTGCCGCGCCATGCGTCACGTCGAGCTCGATGGCATGGGCCTGCGCCGCGCCGAGCCCCTTCAGCGTCTCGACGAGGTCGTTGAGTCGGTCGGTGCGCCGCGCCGCGACCGCCACGGCGGCCCCGCAGCGCGCGACCGTGCGCGCGAAATGCGCGCCGAGACCCCCGGAGGCGCCTGTGATCAGCACCCGCCGGCCCTTGAGATCCGCTCCCAGGTCCATGGTTCCCTCCCGTGTGTTGGTGCAATCGCGCCGCACACCTCCCCCGGCGGCGCGCCCGCCAGGACGGCGGATATCTGTCACGGGGAGACTAGACCAAGGACCGGACGTCCGGAACAGGGGCGGGGGCAAAACGTCCAGAAACGTGAATATAGGCCCGGCCAGGGCGAGACCGCCCGGGCGGCGGTCCCTTTCGCGAAGAGGATGCGCGCCCCGCCGGACCTCATATGGTGAGGGAGGAAAACGCCTTGAGCACGTCCTCATAGGCCGGGCGCTTGAACGGGATCACCAGGTCCGGCAGCTCGCGCGCCTCCGCCCACCGCCAGTCGCAGAATTCGGGCGTGTGCCCGTCGGGCGGTTGCAGGACGTCGATCTCGCTCTCCGGCCCGTCGAAGCGGAAGGCGAACCACTTCTGCGTCTGACCGCGAAAGCGCTTCGTGCGTTTGTTGGCGGCCACGTCGGGCGGATAGTCGTAGTTGATCCAGCCGGGCGCTTCGGCGATCAGGCTCACCGAGCGGATCGAGGTTTCCTCGTAGAGCTCGCGGCGCGCGGCGGCGAGCGGCGTCTCGCCCTCGTCGATCCCGCCCTGCGGCATCTGCCAGCAGTAGGTCGGATCGGTTCCCGTCTTCGGATGCCGCTTGCCGATCCAGATCCGGCTGTGGTCGTTGAGAAGCACAATGCCCACGCAGGGGCGATACGGGCGGGAGGAAAGGTCGGTCATGTCGTCGATGGCCCCGGGTTGGCGACGTCGCAAGTTTGCAAAGGTGGCGCGCTCCCGACCGGATCGGGAATCGGGGCGAGTGTCGCAAACGCGACCGGGTTCGAAAATCGGCAAAAAGCTTGAATTGAGAATCCGTCGCCATTTCTTGCGGCGCCGTCGGGGGGGGCGGTTGATCGCGCCACGGCGCGCCGGCCGGCTTCCAGCCTAGCCGCGGGTGCGGTCGATGGAGGCGCTGACGGGGATCAGCTGAAGCCCGCGTTCCTCCAGATCTTCCGCCCATTTCGCCAGATGCTCGACCGTCACCGGCAGGGCGCTGGCCACGCCGACGGCGATGCCCTGCGCGCGGGCGGTGCCTTCGAGCTGCAGCAGCCGGGCGGTGATGTCCTTCGGCCGCGGCACGTCGTCGATCACCAGATCGGCATGCGACAGCGGCGTGCGCAGGCCGGTGGCGACCGCGCTGGCGCGGCTGCGCGAGGAGGACCCGTCGTCGACGAACATCAGGCCGCGCCGGGTCACGGCGTCCATCAGGCGCTCCAGTGCCGGTTCGCTCGCGGTGTAGCGCGCGCCCATGTAGTTCATCACGCCGACGTAATTGGTGATCCGGCTCAACAGCCAGGACAGACGCTCGTCCAGCTCGCGCGCGTCATGGCTCACGAGCAGCGTGTGCGGCCCCGGATCGTTGTCGGGATAGTCGAAGGGCTCCATCGGCAATTGCAGCAGCAACTCGTGGCCGTCGCGGCGGGCCTGCTGCATCCAGCGGTCGAGGCTCCCGCCATAGGGCGCGAAGGCCAGGGTGATATCGGCGGGAAGCTTGGCGATCGCCTGCTGCGTGCCGGTCTGTGACAGGCCGAGGCCGCCGACCACGATGGCGATGCGCGGGATGGAATCGAAGGTCTGCCCGGTGGGGCGGGCGTAGATGTCGAGCGGCCGCAGCCCGTTTTCGGAGACCTTGGGCAGCGTGCCGTGTGGGCCGGCCTGGGAGACGCGCGCATCGGGACGGATGGACAGGGTGTCGCGCGCCATGCGGGGCGTCTGCGCCGGATGTGGGCCCGCGCCGTCGCCCTCGTCGAGCGGCTTCGGCTCGAACCTTGGACCGAGGGTCTGCTGTGTGGGGCGCGATTGCCCGTCGGCGACCGGCGCTCCCTCGCCGAGCGACGGGCGGATTTCCACCACGCCGAAGTCGCGGGTCGACAGGCCGTCGATGGAGCGTTCCAGCGGCACGCTGGCCGTCGGTTCGCCGCCGAGCGGATCGTCGACGACACCGACCCACACGAGGCCGGTGGTGACCAGAACGGTCAGGACGCCGGCGCCGATCAGGCCGAGAGGGAGATTGAGGTATTTGCGTTTGCCGAGCCCCAGCGGAGCCGACAGGTCCTTGCCCGCCATTTGCTTTCATCCGCAATCTTCGACGGGCCGGATGCGGTCGCCGCTCCCTCCGGCGACCGCATCCGGTCTCGTCAAATCAGTTCGGAACGCCTGCCTTCTGGTCGCCCACGGGCGGGAAGGCGCTGTTCACCTGGACGCCGTTGAGAAGATCGAGCGCCAGGTTGAGCTGGGCGTCGTCCTTGGGGTCCGGCGGGACATAGGCCTGGCTGCCGGATTCTTCCTCGCCGTCGCCCTCGCCGGCAAGGTGACCGCGCAGGCCGGCCTCGCCCTTGGTTTCGGCCCGGCCGAGCAGTTCCTCGGGCAGTTCTTGCAGGAGCTCGATGTCCGGCGTGATGCCCTTGGCCTGGATCGACACGCCCGACGGGGTGTAGTAGCGCGCCGTGGTCAGCCGGATCGCGCCATTGGCGCCGAGCGGCACGATGGTCTGCACCGACCCCTTGCCGAAGGACCGCGTGCCGAGGATCGTCGCGCGCCGGTGGTCCTGAAGCGCGCCCGCCACGATCTCCGACGCCGAGGCCGAGCCGCCGTTGATCAGGACGATCACCGGATAACCTTCGGCGAGATCGCCGCCCCGGGCGTTGTAGCGCTGCGTCTCGTCGGCGTTGCGGCCGCGCGTCGACACGATCTCGCCGCGCTGCAGGAAGCCGTCGGACACGGCGATGGCCTGGTCGAGCAGCCCGCCGGGGTTGTTGCGCAGATCGAGCACGAAGCCCTTGATCTTGTCCTCGCCGATCGAGGCCTTCAGCGACTCGATGCTGTCGCGCACGCCGTCGAAGGTCTGTTCGTTGAACTGGGTGACGCGGATGTAGCCGACGTCGCCTTCCTCGCGGTGCCGCACGGACCGGATCTGGATGATGTCGCGCGTGATGGTGACCTTGACCGGCTCCGCCGCGCCCTCGCGCCGGATCGTCAGCTCGATGTCGGTGTCGACGGGGCCGCGCATGCGCTCGACCGCCTCCGACAGGGTCAGACCCTGCACCTGCTCGCCGTCGAGGTGGGTGATCAGGTCCCCGGCCAGCACGCCCGCCTGGAAGGCCGGCGTGTCGTCGATCGGCGTGACGACCTTGACCAGGCCGTCTTCCATCGTGACCTCGATGCCGAGCCCGCCGAACTCGCCGCGCGTCTGCACCTGCATGTCGCGGAAGTGCTTGGGCGACAGATAGCTCGAATGCGGGTCGAGCGAACTGAGCATGCCGTTGATCGCCGACTCGATCAGCGCGGCGTCGTCCGGCATCTCCACGTAGTCGGAGCGCACGCGCTCGAACACGTCGCCGAACAGGTTGAGCTGCCGATACGTGTCGGAGGCGGCCGCATTGGCGACGCCGCTCACCCGCACGGGCATTTGCGACAGGGCGGTAACGGTTGCGGCGCCGATGAGGGCGCCGACCAGTACAAGGGAAGCTTTCCGAATCATCCGCGAACCTTCTCGTCTTCGGGCCGACCCCACCAGGGTGTGGGATCGATCGAGATGCCGTCCTTCCTAAATTCAACATAGAGCACCGGTTGCGGTGCTGCGAGGTCGAGTGTCGCGGCGCTGGCAACCCGGGTTTCCCCCATTGCCGCCACCGGTTCGCCCGCGAGAACGAACTGACCCTGCTCGACGCTGGTACGCGCCATGCCGGCAAGAAGGATATGATATCCGTCGCCGGCGTTGAGGATCAAGACTTCGCCGTAGGAGCGGAACGGACCGGCATAGACCACCCAGCCGTCCGCCGGTGCCGTGACCTGCGCCCCGGTGCGCGTCGCGATGGAGCGCCCGCGCGTCGTTCCGCCAAACCCGTCGTCCACACCGAAATCGCGCAGCACCGTTCCGGCGACCGGTTGGGTCAGCCGACCCTTGGCCTCGGCGAAGGCGATGGCCGGGGCGAGCCGGCCCGGATCGCGGAACGGATCGGCGGGGGCGACCCCGTCGCGGCGCGCGGCGGTGGCCGCCCGTGCGGCCTCTGCCGCCTCCCGCGCGCTTGCGATCTCGCGTTCCAGCGTGGCGATCAGATCCTTCAGCGTCTCGGCTTCGCCGGCCAGCTTTTCGGAGCGCGCGCGCTCCTCGGCCAGCTGCGCTTCGCTTTTTTCGCGCTCCTGCCGCTTGGAGGCGACCAGCAGTTCCACCCGCGCGCGCTCCTCGTTGAGCCGGCGCGTGTCGGCAACCAGACGGTCGCGTTCGGCGGCGATGGAAATCCGAAGCTGGCGCAGATTGGACAGATCGCCCGCAAGCGCCCGCGCCTCGAGGTGGATGTCCGGCATCACGGCGTTCAGGAGCAGCGCGCTGCGCACGGCGCCGAGCGCGTCCTGCGGGCGCACCGCGAGCGCGGGCGGCGGCCGCTTGCCGATGCGCTGCAGCGCGGCGAGCACTTCCGCCAGCACGTCCTGTCGTTCGGCCAGTGAGGCTTGCACCGCGTCCTCGTTCCGTCCCAGCCGCTGCAACCGCTTTTCGGTTGCCGCCAGCTGCTCCTCCAGGGTGGTCACCCGCTGCGCCGTGCGCAACAGGGCCGCGTTGAGTGCCTTCCGATCCCGCTCGATCGAGCGGATCTCCCGCTCGATCTCCTGCTGCCTCTCCTCGGAGAGACTGAGGTCGCGGGTCAGCGTGTCGAGTTCCGCCTCGCGTTCGGCCTTGCGCGCGGCAAGGCCCGTGTCGTCCTTGTCCGTCGTCGCGGCGCCTGCGGTCGTGTCGCCTGCCTGTGCGGCCGCCTGCGATGCGGCGGATCCGCTGTCCGGCTGCGCCACGGCCGGCGCCTGCGCACTTCCGACCGCCAGACCCAGATGGCCGGCGACGACAGCGCTGAGAAGGAGGAGTCTCGTTCGCATGTTCCTCGGCCGGATGTCGCGCGTGATCCGCTCTGCCAGGTCGACTCCGCCAGGTCCGCCCTGCCAAATCCGCCCTGCCAAGTCCGCCCTGCCAAGTCCGCCTGAGCGGTCTCCGCAGGCGTCGTTTGTCCGTGCGCCACGAGAGATGTCGGAGGGGTTCGTTCCGCCGTCCCGCTCCGCTGTCTCGTTCCGAACGTCTTTCCTGGCGGTTCGCCCGTCCTTGCGGGTCGCCGGTTCCGTCTCCGGCCGTTTCAGGCCCGTACCGACCATCACTCGCCCGTACCCGATACTCGTGACGCATTGACGCCCAAGTATGGCCCGGTCGCGTTAACGAACCGTCAACCCTAACGAGGAATGAATGCCTCTCCTTCTCCCTTGACCATCGTCGCTACAGGGAAAATGGGGCGGAATACGGGCAGGTCGAGGGAGGCGCTGCGTCAAGCCCGCCGGCGCGACGATCCGGCGCGGGCGCGGTCACGCGTTCGGAGCTGCCGTGCGACCCCGCTCCGGCGCTGCGAGCGGCGCCGGAGTTGGACACCAGACCTGGATATCAGACTGGGAGACCAGACTGGGAGATCGGGCGCGGTGATTCAGGCCCGGTGATAGGGGTGGCCGCTGAGGATCGTGATCGCGCGGTAGATCTGCTCGGCCACCAGGGCCCGCACGACCTGGTGCGGAAAGGTCATCGGGCCGAGCGACAGGGTCGAGCGGGCCGCCGCCAGCACGGCCGCGCCATGGCCGTCCGCCCCGCCGATGAGGAAGGCGAGATCCTGGACACCGGTGTCGCGCAAGGCGGCGAGATCGTCGGCGAAGGCTGCGCTTGCCCGGGTCTTGCCGGTCTCGTCGAGCGCCAGCACGACCGTTCCCGCCGGCAGGGCGTCGAGAAGGGCGCGCGCCTCCTCCGCCTTGCGGTCGTCGGCCCGCGCGGCGCGCGATTCAGGCCGCTCGATCACGCTCAAGGGCCCGAGCGCGACCCCGCGCCCCGCCTTGGCGATGCGCTCCGCGTAGCGCTCGAACAAGGCGCGTTCCGGTCCGGTCTTGAGTCGGCCGATGCAGCCGATATGGATCCGCATGGGGTCCTGCAGTGTTTTGGAGGCAAGGGTTCTGGGGCAAGGGCCTTGGAGGCGAGCGTCATGGGCGCGGAGCCGGTCAGCGGGGCACGCGCCGCCCCATCACGCAAGCGACACGCGTCGTCGCGGACCTGAGATCGGTGTGGTCCGGGCGTGACCGGCAGATGGCCCAATCCCGCCCGACCCGGCCGGAAGGCCGACCGGGAGAGGGACTGTCGGGCGCGCGCCCCGTCCGGGGCGCGCGGTCGCGCCGGCTCAGCCGGCGTAGTGGACCGGCGCGCTGTCGTCCACCGACCACATCTTCTCGATGTTGTAGAAGGCGCGCACCTCCGGACGGAAGACGTGAACGATCACGTCGCCGGCGTCGATGAGCACCCAGTCGCACTGGGGAAGCCCTTCCACGCGCGCGCCGCCGTGTCCCGCGTCCTTCAGGTCGCGCAGCAGATGGTCGGCGATGGCGCCCACATGCCTGTGCGACCGGCCCGACGCGACGACGACCATATCGGCCATCGGGGACTTGCCGCTGATGTCGATGGAGACGATGTCCTCGGCCTTGGAATCGGACAGGGAGGCCAGGACGGTTTCGCGCAGGTCCGCACGCGCAAGCGTGCCGGTTGCGCCGGGGTGAGGAGCGGTCATCGCCGTCCCCTCGGGTTCAAAGGTCATGCTCAGACGGATTGCCTTTCGTAGCGTGTGCAGCCCAGTTTGCATTCAGCCCAGTTTGCATTCATGGGCCCGCGGACGGCGGGACCCGACCTTGCGGTCGAAGAGTGCTGTCCGCGACTCCCCTCCCTGACGTTAAGATAAGCCCTGCCGCCTTGCATTTTCAAGACATCGCCGCAAGACGCCCTGGCCGGGGCCTGCAACGGGCCTCTGGCGGGGCGTTACAGGCCTGACAAGGAAGCGCCACCGGGGGCGTCACCTGGGACACGGGGCGTCACCACCGCCCGTTCGCCGCCCGCAGCGCGGTGGAGGAAGTGGGGTCGCGCGGGGCATGCAGGAAGGTCCAGGCCGGCGCGGCGGCCCTGGCAAGCGCTCCGGCCTGTTCCTCGGGCCAGCGCGCGCGGGCGAAGGTCTGCGCCGTGGGCGACCACAGCGCGGAGAGCGTCGCGCCCGGCCGGTCGACGACGACCACAGGCACCTGGCGCATGATGCTCCGCCAGTCCTGCCAGCGATGGAAGGTGGCGAGATTGTCCGCCCCCATGATCCACACGAAGGACACCTGCGGGCGCCGGGTCGCCAGCCGCGTGATCGTGCGGGCGCTGTAGGGGCTGCCAAGCCGGGCCTCGAGCGCCGTCACCCGCATGCGCGGATGGGCGGCGAAATGCTCCACGGCGGCCAGCCGGTCGCCGAGCGGGGCGAGGTTGCCGTGATCCTTGAGCGGATTGCCGGGCGTCACCATCCACCAGACCTGATCGAGGCCGAGGCGTTTCAGCGCCACCTCGGCGACGAGCCGATGGCCCGAATGCGGCGGATTGAACGACCCGCCGAACAGGCCGACCGTCTGGCCGGGCTCCGCATGCGGGATCCGCAGATACCGCCGGGGCGTGGTCTCCCGGGGCTCGTCGGTCATGGCGCGGGGCGGCGCCGGGACAAGCGCGTGCGATGCGAAGGACGGCGCATTCAGGGCCGGACCTGTCCGGTGCCGCGCACGCGGTACTTGAAGCTGGTCAGCTGTTCCAGCCCCACCGGCCCGCGCGCATGCATCCGCCCCGTCGCGATGCCGATCTCCGCGCCCATGCCGAACTCGCCGCCATCGGCGAATTGCGTGGAGGCATTATGCGTGAGAATGGCCGAATCGACGTTTGCGAAGAACCGTTCGGCCGCCGCCGGATCGTCGGTGACGATGCCGTCGGTGTGATGGGAGCCATACGTTTCGATATGCTCGATGGCCGCGTCGAGATCGTCGACGATGCGGATCGCCAGGATCGCGTCGAGATACTCGGTGCGCCAGTCGTCCTCCGTGGCCGCCACGGCCTCGGGAATGCGGGCGCAGACCTCCGCGTCGCCGCGCAACGCGCAGCCGCGCGCCAGCAGTGCCTCGCAGATCGGCGCCAGATGCGTGTCGGCGACCGCGCGGTCCACCAGCAGCGTTTCCAGCGCGCCGCAGATGCCCGTGCGCCGCATCTTGGCGTTGGCGACGATCTCCACCGCCATGTCCTTGTCGGCCGCCTTGTCGATCACCAGATGGCACAGGCCTTCGAGATGGGCGAAGACCGGCACGCGCGCTTCCGTTTGCACGCGCGCGACAAGGCTCTTGCCGCCGCGCGGCACGATGACATCGAGCCCGCCGTCGAGGCCGGCGAGCATCTCGCCGACGGCGGCGCGGTCGGTCACCGGCACGATCTGGATCGCGTCCTCCGGCAGGCTGGCCGCCGCGAGCCCGCGCGCGAGCGCGGCGTGGATCGCGCGGTTAGAGCGGATCGTGTCGGAGCCACCGCGCAGGATCACGGCATTGCCCGCCTTCAGGCAGAGCGCGCCGGCATCGGCGGTCACGTTGGGCCGGCTTTCGTAGATGACGCCAATGACGCCGAGCGGCGTGCGCACGCGCTCGATCCTGAGGCCGTTCGGCCGCTCCCATTCGGCGATCACCGCGCCGACCGGATCGGGCAGCTCGGCAATCGCCTCGAGCCCCTTTGCGATCGCCTCGATGCGTTCGGCGTCAAGCGTGCCGCGGTCGAGATAGGCCGCCGTCTGACCGTTTTCGGTCATCGCGCGCACGTCC
This sequence comes from Stappia sp., assembly GCF_040110915.1. NCBI lineage: Bacteria > Pseudomonadati > Pseudomonadota > Alphaproteobacteria > Hyphomicrobiales > Stappiaceae > Stappia > Stappia sp. Next base: position 4,415,641 of record NZ_CP157793.1, read on the forward strand.
TCGGCGTTGGCGGCCAGGATCTCGTCGGTCGCGGCGCGCACCGCCGCCGCCATTTCGGCGAGCGCGGCATCCTTGCGCGCGCGCGGTGCCGTGGCGAGCCGGCGGGCCGCCGCCCGCGCCCGCGTTCCCATCGCCCGCATCAGCGCCGTGATATCGTTGTCGTCGCCGTGACGGGCGTCCGTTTCGACCCGCTCAAGCATCGTCGCTCACTCCCTGTTGCGTCGCCGCGTCCGCGCCGGACGCCGGCCGCGCCGGTCCGTCGCCGGTCTGCCCGCTTAGCACGAGATCGTCCCGATGGACCATCTCCGCGCGTCCCGCATAGCCGAGGATCGCCTCGATCTCCCGGCTGTTGCGGCCCATGATCATCCGCGCTTCCGGGTGGTCGTAGGCGACCAGCCCGCGCCCTATGTCGCGCCCCTGCGTGTCGAGCAGACGCACCGCGTCGCCGCGCGCGAAGCTGCCCGCCACGGCGCGCACGCCGGCCGGCAGCAGGCTGCGCCCGGCCCGCACCGCGCGGATCGCGCCGGCGTCCAGCGTCAGCGCGCCGCGCGGCTCCAGATGCCCGCCGATCCAGGCCTTGCGCGCCGTCGCCGGCGTCGCGCGCGCCCGGAACCAGGTGGCGCGTCCGCCCGTCTCGATGGCCGCAAGCGGATTGAGCCGCTTGCCGGATGCAATGGCCATTTCCGTGCCCGCGTCGGTGGCGATCCTTGCCGCGTCGATCTTGGTGCGCATGCCGCCGCGCGACAGTTCCGAACCCGCCGCGCCGGCCATTGCCTCGATCTCCGGCGTGATCGCCGGCACCTCGGGCAGGAACACCGCATTGGGGTCCTGCGCGGGCGGCGCGGTGTAGAGCCCGTCGACGTCGGACAGCAGCACCAGACAATCGGCGCTTGCCATGGTGGCGACCCGCGCCGCCAGCCGGTCGTTGTCGCCGTAGCGGATTTCCGAGGTCGCCACCGTGTCGTTCTCGTTGACGATGGGCACGGCGCCGAGCTTGAGAAGGGTGGCGATGGTCTCGCGCGCGTTGAGATAGCGGCGGCGCTCTTCCGTGTCGCCGAGCGTCAGCAGGATCTGGCCGGCGGTGAGCCCGTGCGCGCCGAGCGCCTCCGCATAGGCCTGGGCGAGGGCCACCTGACCCACCGACGCGGCCGCCTGCGCCTGTTCCAGCTTCAACGCGCCGCGCGGCAGGCCGAGCACGCCGCGCCCCAGCGCGATGGCGCCCGACGACACCACGATCACCTCGCAGCCGGCGCGCGTGAGCATGGCGAGGTCGTCGCAAAGCCCCGCCAGCCAGTCGCGCTTGAGCGTGCCGTCGGCGACCAGAAGCGCCGATCCGATCTTGACGACGACCCGCGAAAACCGGGTCAGCCGGCCGCGGGTCTCGCTTGTGTGCGCCTGAGCGTCGGCCTGCACGTCGGTCAGGGTCTGGGCCATGGTCGCCTCCCGCCGCCTCAGGGTTGCCAGGGCTCTTCGGGGGCGGCGGGAACCGTGTTGGCCTCCTCCGCGCGTTCCGCGTCGATGGCGCGGATCAGCATGCGCTGGATGAGGTCGACGTTCTCGCCGCTCGCCGAGGACAGGAGGACAGGCTTCTGCCCGCAGGCGGCTTCCAGGTTCTCAGCCTTCTCCGCGCGCAAATCGTCGCTCAGCGCGTCGACCTTGGACAGGGCGACGATCTCCGGCTTGTCGGTGAGCCCGTGACCGTAGGCCGCAAGTTCGCCGCGCACCACGCGGTAGGCCTCGCCCGGGTCTTCCTGCGTCGCATCGACCAGATGCAGCAGCGCGCGCGTGCGCTCCACATGACCGAGGAACCGGTCGCCGAGCCCGACACCTTCGTGCGCGCCCTCGATCAGGCCGGGAATGTCGGCCAGCACGAAGCCGCGCCCGTCGATTTCCACGACCCCGAGATTGGGATGCAGCGTGGTGAAAGGATAATCGGCGATCTTCGGCCGGGCGGCCGACACGGCGGCCAGAAAGGTGGACTTGCCGGCGTTCGGCAGGCCGACCAGGCCGGCATCGGCGATCAGCTTCAGCCGCAGCCAGATCCACTTCTCCTCGCCGGGAAGGCCGGGATTGGCATGGCGCGGCGCCTGATTGGTCGACGACTTGAAATGCGCGTTGCCGAAGCCGCCGTTGCCGCCCTTGAGCAGCAGGACCTTCTGCCCGACCTCGGTGAGATCGGCGAGCACCGTCTCGTTGTCGTCTTCCAGGATCTCCGTGCCCACGGGCACGCGCAGCACCACGTCCGCGCCCTTGGCGCCGGTGCGGTTGCGGCCCATGCCGTGGGTGCCGGTCTTCGCCTTGTAGTGCTGGTGGTAGCGGAAATCGATCAGCGTGTTGAGCCCGTCGACGCACTCCACATAGACGTCGCCGCCGCGTCCGCCGTCGCCGCCGTCCGGCCCGCCGTACTCGATGTACTTCTCGCGCCGGAAGGAGACCGCCCCGGCACCGCCGTCGCCGGAGCGCACGTAGATCTTGGCCTGGTCGAGGAATTTCATCTTGCGTGTCGCCTTTCCTGGCGCGAAGTCGGCATGGGGGCTGGAGACAGGCCAATAGCCGATCTCGCGGCATTCGTCCAATGGCGCGGGCGTCCACTGGCGCGGGTGTCCAGTCGCGCGCGTCCGTCAGTGCGCGCGCGGCCGCGCCGGGTCCGCTCCCGCGCGGCGGTCGCGCGCCGCCGCCTGGAACCTGGGGCGGTCGCAGATCAGCAGCACATTGTCCACCTCTCTGCCGAGCGGTCGTGCGAAGCGCCGCATGTGCCCGGTCTCGACGAAGCCGAGGCGGGCGAGCAGCCGGCGCGAGCGGTGATTGTCGGCGAAGACCCGGGCGCCGATCCGCGTGCAGTCATGCGCCTCGAAGGCCCAGGCCAGGGCCGCCGTCGCGGCTTCCGTGGCATAGCCGAAGCCCTGAAACGGCTGGCCGAGCCAGTAGCCGAGCGTCGGAAGCTCCGGCGCGCTTGCGAGATCGCCCGGCGCCGTGACGCTTACGCAGCCGATCACCGGCCCGCCGAGCGTGACCGCGAAGACGGCCTCCTCCGCGAGCGGATCGCTGGCGACCGCGCGGGCGATCACGGCCTCCGCGTCGCCCTCCCGGTAGGGCCACGCGGGGCTCGTCAGCCAGCGCGCGACCTCGAACGCCCGCCCGCACAGCGAGGCGAAGGCCTCCGCGTCGCCCGGACGCGGCGGGCGCAGATCGAGCCGCCGCGTCGCGAGTGCGGGCGCGGTCATGACGCCTGCCCCCAGCGCTTGAGCGCGGTCCAGGTGCTGCGGTCGAGCGCGAAATGGTCGACCGACACCGCACCGCCCGCGCCGCGCGAGTGGATCATGCCTTGCTCGACGAACTGGAACCCGCATTTGACCAGCACCCGCCGCGAGGCCGGATTGGTGATGCGCGCGCCCGCCGTCAGCCGGGTGAGGGGCGTTGCGGAGAACACGAAGTCGATCATCGACTGGGCGGCCTCGGTCGCCAGTCCCTGGCCCCAGAAGGGCTCGCCCAGCCAGTAGCCGAGATGCACCGGCCCGTCCTCGTCCAGCGCGCCATAGCCGATGGCGCCGATGAAGCGGCCGGTCGACTTCATCCGGATCGCGAATTTGGCGCGCGTCGGCGTGCGCTGGGCCGCCCGGGCGATCAGCGCGCGGCCGTCGTCGATGGAGAAGGGATGGGGCATGGTCGCGACCATGGTCGCGATCCGGCGGTTGTTGGCCAGCGCCACGATATCGGCGAGGTCGTCCGGGCGCGGGGCGTCGAGCCGCAGCCGCGCGGTGGCCTGCGGCAGCACCGCCGCGCCCAGACTGTCTTCGTCCAGGGAATCCTCGAGATCGGCAACCATGATGTCCTCCGGCAGATCAGTGATGCGACAAAGAAAAAGGGGAGATGGCGGCCCATCTCCCCTGATCCGTCGCGATCGTGCCGGTTTTCTCAAACCGCCGGGTCGATGGGACGCCGGCGGTCTGGTGTGGACACGTCGGCGTTACTCTGCTGCGTCTACGAGTGGCGTCACGGTGATATACGTGCGCTTGTTGGCCTTGTTCTCGAAGGTCACCTTGCCTTCGATCTTGGCGAAGATCGTGTGATCCTTGCCCATGCCGACGCCCGTTCCCGGATGCCACTTCGTGCCGCGCTGGCGCGCGATGATATTGCCCGGAATGACGAGCTCGCCGCCGAACTTCTTGATGCCGAGACGGCGACCCGCGGAATCGCGACCGTTGCGCGACGAACCGCCTGCTTTCTTATGTGCCATGACGAAACTCCTCGTCCGTAACCTGTGACCTGACGTGTGACCCGGGCGTTATTCCGCCGCCAGGTCCTTCGCCTGCTGAACCCAGTTGTCGCGCTCGATGCGGCCCTTGAAGGACAGCGCGTCGTCGACGCGGGCAATGTCCTCCGCCGTGAAGGCGGCGACCTGCGCGTAGGTGGTGATGCCGAGCGCGTTGAGCTTCTTCTCGAGCACCGGGCCGACGCCGGAAATCTTCTTCAGGTCGTCCGCGGCCCCGTCCGGCGCGGTGAACAGGACCGGGAGATCGGCCTCGGCCTCGGCGGCCGGCGCGCTCTCGGCCGTATCCGCCTTCGCGGCGGCCGGCTTGGCGGCCGTCTTCGAGGGCTTGGCGCCGTTGGTCAGGATCTCGGTGATCCGGACCTCGGTCAGGCTCTGGCGGTGGCCGTTGCGGCGGCGCGAATTCTGGCGGCGGCGCTTCTTGAAGATGATGATCTTGCGCGTGCGGCCCTGCTCGACCACTTCGCCCACGACGCTGGCGCCCTCGACGGTCGGCGCGCCGATCATGGTGTCGGTCTCGCCGCCCACCATCAGCACGTCCTCGAACGTCACGGTGTCGCCGGCCTCGCCCGCGAGCTTCTCGATCTTGATGACGTCATCCTGGGCGACGCGGTACTGCTTGCCGCCCGTCTTGATCACTGCGAACATGTCTCGCACGTCCTTCTTTTCGTTTTCGATGGCGACCGGAGGTCATCCGGCCGGCTTGCGACGCACCCTGTGGCGTCCCGTGCGCAGGTCCTGGCGCGGGACTTTGACGACCCCCGCGTGTGCGGGATCGAACGGGCCGGCCCTCGGATCTCCGCGCGATATCCGCAAGGGATGTCGCGGTGCGATCCGGTGGCGACCCGTCTCGCCGTTTGTCGATCATCCAACGTCAAGAGCGCGGCGCAGGGCCGGGCGTATTGGCGTGAACGAAAACGGCGGAAAGCCTCGGGCAACGAAAATGGGGACGCACTGGTCCCCACGCGAAGCGTGCGCGACTATACCCATCGCGCGCGCAAAGTCAACGCGGCGCGGGTGGGGCGAGAGAGGAGGCGAAACGGGGGCGACGCCAAGCGCGATTGGTCGACCGCTGCGCACGGCTGGCGAGGGCCTTCATGAGCTATTCGGTTTCTCGGGATGAGGCGGAACAACACGGGACGAAGACGAAGTAGGGAACGTGCAGGATTACGATGAGGGCGCGGGGAAGGGCGACGCGGGTTGCCGCGCGGGCCGTGCCGGTCTTGCGTCGGGTGGGGGTGGAAAATTTCGCGTGCCCCCTTGTCCGATGCGCCGCACTTCGATATGACACGCGCCACGTCCGGACCACGACCCTGACGTTTCGCGGAGAGGTGCCGGAGTGGTCGAACGGGGCGGTCTCGAAAACCGTTGAGCGCGCAAGCGTTCCGAGGGTTCGAATCCCTCTCTCTCCGCCATTCTTCATTTTCGCGCCGCCTTCGGGCTTCGCTCCAGTCGGGGCCTCGCGTCAGTTCGGACGGCCCCTCGGCGTGCTAACCCGTCGGGTTCGGACCTCCTCCTGGAAGCCCCTGCAGTTTTTGGCCTATGACAGGTTCGCATCGCTCAACGTCTTCGCGTGAGCCGTTCGACCGGCCGTGCTCGCCTGGGTGCCTTGCGACGCTTTCAGTGCTCTTCGTTTGCGCGCCGCTGGGCTTCCAGAGCGGCTCGCGACGATCAGGTCCAATCGCGAGTTGGTCGAGGCCGGGCGTCGACTGTCCAGTCTCGGATTGGCTCTTCATAGACTGGAGCGTCGGTTCCAGCGCGCGGTAACCAATTTCAACTCGTCCGGTTGCCAGCATCGCTCTGGAAATTCCTGACGATCCGACGCAAGTTCACGTAAAGGTGAACCTGGAACAGGCCGGTTGCAAAAAGAAGTAATGAGCTCGTTTCGTATCCGTTGTAGATGAAATTTCCAATACTTAACAGAATGAATAGTATTCCGACGAAAGGTGATTTCGGGCGGAAGGGGTCGTCTTTTTTGTCGTTGGCGTCGTCGTCGCCCGCGTCCATATCGCAAGGTCCTGCGTTTTCTCCGCGTCACACGACAGCGACCGGTTTTCGGCGACAGAATGGGGTTGGCATGCATCGTCGTGGCGCGCATGCGATGAGCCGGAACTCTGCAGCATATTGCATGAGTTGTATCTGGTGAGCAATTCAGGCGATGAGAGGGGGACGGCGCGTAAGCGCCATGGTGGGCCCCGGAAGTGGGGCCGGATCGGGCGTTCTTGTGCGCCTTTCGCGGTGGGACTCCCTTGTCCGATCCGGAATGACTTGCGAAGTCCGTGCAATCGGAGCGCGGCGCTTTGGCCGAGGCTCGGCGACGGTTTCCGACCTTGCGCTCACGAGACGGGACCCGTGGCTCCGCCGCGCGGCAAGCGATGTGTCTCCCTATGCGAAAAAATCTGCCGCTAATCCGGATCGTTTAGAATCCTGGTCGAGATCCGCAAAAAAAACAGACCCAAGCCAGTCAATAATATTAAATCAACAAAATCTTTCTGAATCAGAAATAAAATAAAAGAAAATATAATACCAGATATACTATAAATTCTGAGCAATCGAGATGCTTCGATGTTCTTTATTCTCTCGATCTCGGCCTTGTCATCCTTCCCGGGCTTGTCATCCATGTGGAGAGTTTCCGCGACCGCTCAGGCTGCACCTCCGGAGCCCGGATCTCGGTCGTCCGCAGACGCGCGGCGTGGGCTCCCGGCGCGCCAGTTTCACAAACACACAGCGAAGCCTATATCAAAAGTTGCGTCCCGGGTGAAATTCTTGTCGATTTCCGGTGGCTGCGTATGTTGGCGCGCGGCCGGCGAGCCGGGACGACGGGGGTCTTCGCGGTGGGCGAGGCGCCCCGAGGAGAACGCCCCGCCTGTGCCCGGCCTCTTTGCCGTCAGGTCGGCATCGGCGCGTTTGCCGGATGCCGGCCAGCCTCTTGCCTCGGCTCCGGGTCTCATCCCTCGGCCCGGAGTGTCTCCGCTACGCCGTCTTCACGTGCGGCAGTCGAAATAGCCACGGTACCCGGCGGAGAGGCCCTCGTCGAGCCTGAGGCGCAGGTCGGCATCGACCCGGTCGTCCTGCCCGCCGCGCGGCAGCGCGGCCTTGTCCACCGCCCGCAGCTGGAGCGTCAGATCGGCCGACGCGAAGTCACGCGTCGCTTCGGACGTGCCGTTCGACGACACACGCACCAGATCGCCGCTGATCTTGATCAGCCCCGCCGCGGCATCCTGCGCGTCGCCGATGGCGAAAACCGGCGGGCTGTCCTCGGTGTAGCGAAACACGCAGTCGGGCCCGTTCGGGAAGAGCTGGTCGATGTCCTCGTCTGTCATGAACTGCGGATCGAGGGGGGCGATCTCGGCCGTGGACAGGGCCTGCGCCAGCGGCACGAGCGCGGCCGGCTCGGCCTGCGGGCGTTCCTCTTCGTCGCCCGAGGCGCCAATATCCGCGATCAGGTAGCGCATCTCGGCGATCTCCTTGTCCTGCGCATAGATGATCTCGTCCGCCAGCTTGCGGACGCGCGGATCGGAGATATTGGCGCGCGAGGACGTCATGATCGCAATCGAGTGATGCGGGATCATCGCGCGCATGTAGGAGCGGTCGCCGACGGTCTCCTGGCTGCGGACCAGCCAGAGCGCGGCGCCGAACACCGCGATCGCACCGATGAAGATCGCCACATTCATCCACCGGCTGCAGTACATGGACAGCATGTAGGCGAGCATGATGACGGCCATGGTCGCGCCCATCACCAAAGCCATCCAGGCGCGTGTCTCCGACCAGAAGACGTGGGAGACCAGATAGGTGTTGAGGTACATCAGCCCGAACATCACGACGGTCGATGTGGCAATCATTGCAAGAAAACGGCCGTAACTCATGGAAGCCTCCTTTTCGTTCCGCTCCCGAACAACGAGCTTCCAGCGCTGGAGGGTTCCAAGTGCGAAAGGATTTTTGACCGTCCACCCGGCGGAAGATCTTTTTTGAGCCGCAGAAAGTGTCCCGATGAACCACGGTCGCGCGTCGGACCCGCGCGGCGTCGGCATCTCGCCGGCGGCGCAGAGAGCGATGTCGAGTTCGGCAATGCGCGCCCCGCTCCGGTGGCGCTCCGCAGCCGCTGTCAGACGCGGCCAGGGGCTGATCGCGAGTGCGGACGGACCCGAGGAGGGCTCGCGGCCGGACACGGGCCGCGAGCCGCCTCGCTCCGCGTCTGCGAGGGCTCCGGCGCGCCGGCCTCCCCGCGCCGGATGACGGCGTCGCCCCCTACCTCGGCTCGAAGCGGTTGAGCGGGATCTTCAGGTAGGCGTTTCCGTCGGTCTCTGCTTCCGGCAGGCGACCGCCGCGAATGTTCACCTGAAGAGCGGCGAGCATCAGTTTCGGCAGGGGCAGCGTCGCGTCGCGGGCGTCGCGCACCGCCCGGTAGTCGGCGCGCGAGGGGGCGTCCTTCCAGTGGATGTTGGCCGCCTTGTGTTCGGCCACCGTCGCCTCGCAGCGCGCCGCGCGCCCGGGCGCATAGTCGTGGCCGACGAAGACGCGCGTGTCGTCCGGCAGCGACAGGATCGCCGCGATGCTGTCGTAGAGCGCATCGGAGCTGCCGCCGGGAAAATCCGCGCGCGACGTGCCGCTGTCGGGCATCATCAGCGTGTCGTGCACGAAGGCGGCCCGCCCGGCCTCGGAACCCGCGACATAGGTGATGGACGCCAGCGTATGCCCCGGCGAAAACATCACCGTGACGGGGATATTGCCGACCATGAAGCGTTCGCCGTCGGCGAAGAGCCGGTCCCACTGGCTGCCGTCGACGGGGAAATCGGCGGGCAGATTGTAGAGCTTCTGCCACAGCGCCTGAACGCCGACGACCTTCTCGCCAATCGCCGTCGGCGCGCCGGTCTGGTCCTTCAGCCACTGCGCGGCGGAGAAATGGTCGGCATGCGGATGCGTGTCGAGGATCCAGACCAACTCTATGCCCGTCTCGCGGACATAGGCCAGCAGACGCTCGGCGTTGGCCGTCGAGGTCGCGCCGGACCGGGGGTCGAAATCGAGGACCGGATCGACGATGGCACCCTTCATGGTCTCGGGATCGTGGAAGACGTACTGCCAGCTTCCGGTGGCGTCGTCCCAGAACGGTTTGACGATCGGGCTCGTCATCTGAACCTCCTTGTGGTCGGGTCAGGGATGGGAACGGGATCGGCGGGCCCTTTCGGGTCCGCCGTGGCGTTGTTTGCGGCACGGGCCGGCGATGGCGCCGGCACCCGATGCCGGGCGCGCGAACGCGGGCCGGACGCCAGCGTCAGAGGGCGCGGGTGGAGAAATACCAGTCGACCGTGTTGTAGCCCTCGCCTGCGCGGGCCTGCGCGGCCTCTGGCGTCGCCGGGGTCGGCACGATCACCTCGTCGCCCGGCTTCCAGTTTTCCGGCATGGCGCAGGCGTGCTCGTCCGCCGTTTGCAGGGCCACCAGAAGGCGATGGATCTCGTCGATCGACCGGCCCGCGTTCATCGGGTAGTAGACCATGGCGCGCAGCACGCCCTCGGGGTCGATGATGAAGGTCGCGCGCACCGCCGCCGTGTCGGAGGCGCCGGGCTGGATCATGCCGTAGGCCTGGGCGACGGCCATGTTCAGGTCGGCGATGATCGGGAAGCGCACGTCCACGCCGAACTTCTCCTTGATGTTCAACACCCACGCGATGTGGGCGTAGTGGCTGTCGATGGAAAGCCCCAGCAACTCGGTGTTGCGCGCGGCGAACTCGTCATGGCGCCTGGCGAAGGCGATGAACTCCGTGGTGCAGACCGGCGTGAAATCCGCCGGATGCGAGAACAGGATCAGCCACTTGCCGCGATAATCCTCGAGCGTCTTGCGGCCATGGGTGGTCGGCGCGTCGAAGGCGGGAGCCGCTTCGTTCAGGCGCGGGCCGGGGGTGCGGATGTCGTCGCTCATCGGTGTCGTCCTTGTCGTCGTCGTTTCGATGGCCAAGGGATAGCAAACCGGTATATATAGGAGAAAATGAATTAATCTGTCAGAATGATAGGAAATCTCGATAAATGATCACGCTGCGCCAGCTCCACTTTCTGACGGCCGTGGCCGACACGCTGAATTTCTCGCGGGCGGCGGAGCGGTGCTTCGTGACCCAACCCACCTTGAGCGGCGGTATCAAGGAGCTGGAGGACCGGCTCGGCGTTCGGCTGATTGAGCGCACGCGGCGCAGCGTCCTGCTCACGCCGCTCGGCGAGGAGATCGTCGCCCGCGGCCGGCGCCTGCTGCTGGAGGCGGAAGAGATCGAGGCGATCGCCCGGGCGCATCGCAATCCCTTCGAGGGCGACCTGAAGCTCGGCGCCATCCCGACCATCGGCCCCTATCTGCTGCCCCGCGCGCTGCCTTCGATCCGCGAGACCCTGCCAGGCCTGCGGGTCTATCTGCGCGAGGAAATCACCGAGAGCCTGATCGAGGGGCTGAACGCCGGACGGCTCGATCTGGTGCTGATCGCCCTGCCGTTCGAGACGGGCGCGCTGGAGCTGATGCCGCTGTTTCAGGACGGCTACCATCTCGCCGCGCCGGCCGACTGGCCGGTCTCCGACGGGGCGCGGGCCTTGAGCGAGAGCGGGCAGCTCATGCTGCTGGAAAAGGGCCACTGCCTGCAGCGCCACGCGCTGGAGGCCTACCCCGGGCGCATCCGCGAAAGCGAGGACCGCTTCGCCGCGACCAGCCTGACGACGCTGATCGCCATGGTGGCGGAGGGGCTGGGGATCACGCTCCTGCCCGATCTGGCGGTGAAGGCCGGCGTCGTCGGGTCCGCCGACATCCGCCTCACCCCGCTGCCCGACGCCTGCCCGCGCCGCGTCGTTCTGGCCTGGCGACCGGGCTCCGCCCGCGCCGAGGTGTTCCACAAGCTCGGCGATCTGTTGCGGGACCAGGCGGCGGCGATGTGAGGCCCCGCCCCTTCAAAAGGCGCTGAGGCGGCGGGTGGTTTCGGGGTCGAGAAAACCGGTGACGGTGGCGTCGGTTTCCAGCGCGAGCGCGCGGTGCAGGTCGGGCACGGCGGCCGCGTTGAGCACGCGCTTCATGGCGCGCACGGACAGGGGCGGCAGGTCCGCGAGGCGACGGGCGGTGTCTTGCGCGGTTGCCATCAGGTCCGCGTCGTCGACCACCTTCCAGGCGACGCCGAGCCGGGCGAGTTCCTCAGCGTCGTAGCGCTCCCCGAAGGTCAGCATCTCGCGCGCCTTCATCAGTCCGACGAGCGCCGGCAGCAGCGCCGTCACCGCGCCGGTCACGAAGAGGTTGAGCGACACCTCCGGGAAGAAGCCGCGCGCCGAGCGCGCCCAGATCGGAAAGTCGCAGTTGATCGCCCATTCGAAGCCGCCGCCGACGGCCCAGCCGTTGATCGCGCCGACGACCGGCTTGGGGCCGAGCATGATCGCGTGGGTCGCGCGCTGGATCGCCAGCACCAGATCGCGGGCGTCCTCTTCCGTTTCCGGATGGACATGCTCGCATCGGTCGTCGCCGGCGCAAAACGCCTTGCCGGCCCCGGTGAAGACGATGGCGCGCGTGGCCCGGTCGGCATTGGCGTCCTCGAAGGCGCGGGCCACGTCGTCGATCAGCGCCCGGTTCATGGCGTTGAGGCTTTCGGGCCGGTTCAGCGTGATGGTGCGCACGCCATGGTCGTCGCGCGTGCTCAGCACGGTGGCATAGGTGATGTCGCGTGTGTCGCTCATGTGTGGCTCCGGATGACGCGTCGGGTCTTGCCCTCGTTCGGCGGCAGGGCGCCATGCGGCACCAGCCGCACGGTGGCACTGGCCCCGAGCGCGGTCTTGATCGCACGCGCGACGCGCTCTGCCAGATCGCCGGGATCGCGCGTGTCGCGGGCGAGTTCCGCCGTGACGGGCAGCGTGTCGTAGGGCGGCGGGGTGTCGAGCGGGATGCGGTATTCGCCCGAGAGGTCGTCGAAGGAGGCGATGACGGCGGCGACCATGGAGGGAAAGAGGTTCAGCCCCCGCACCACCACCATGTCGTCGGAGCGCCCGACGACGCGGAAGCGGAAGCCGGTGCGCCCGCAGGCGCAAGGCTCGGTCGCATCCACGGCGATGATGTCGCCGGTGCGAAAGCGCACCAGCGGCTGACAGTCGCGCGCCAGATGGGTGAGCACCAGTTCGCCCGTTTGCCCCGCCTCCAGCGGCAGCGGGGCGGCGCTGTCCGGGTCGATCAGTTCGGGGTGCAGCACGTCGCCGGCGAGGAAATGCAACCGCGTGTCATGCGGGCATTCGGCCGCGAAATTCGAGAACACGTCGGAGACGCCGTAGTTGGCATTGCGCGGTTGCAGGCCCCAGACCCGGGCGATCCGGTCGCGGAAGGCGGGATCGTCGAGGCCCGGCTCGCCGCCGAAAAGCCCGAGCTTCAGGCCGAGATCGCGGGGGCTGAGGCCGGGGAACTTCTCCGCGATGACGCGCTCCAGCACGGCCGGATAGGAGGGTGTGCAGGAGATCGCGTCGATGCCCACCTCCAGGATCGTGCGGACGAGAAGCTCGGTCGCGCCGACGCCGAAGGGCACCACCAGGGCGCCGGTCGCCTGCAGGGTCATGTGGTCGGTGAGCCCGCCCATCCACATCTGATAATTCAGACAATGCACGACCGTGTGATCCGCCGTCAGGCCGGCGGCGGCATGCGCGCGCCCGCCCACGGTCTCGGTGATGGCGCAGTCGCGCGCCGACAGGGCCAGGTTCATCGCCTGACCCGTCGTGCCGGAGGTGCGGTGCAGGCGCACGGCCGCCGCGCGCGGGGCGGCGAGATAATCGCCGAAGGGCGGATGCTCACCTTGCGCGCGGCGCAACTGGCTCTTGTCGCTCAAGGGCAGCTCGGCGAGGTCGCGCAGATCCTCGGGCGGGGCGCGCCCCTGCCACAGATTCGCATAGAAGGCGGAATTTTCCTGCACATGCCGACGCTGGGTCTGCCAGGCCGCCTGTTTGTGCGCGTCGAGTTCCGGCCCCGACAGTCGGTCGCCGTCGTCGAGACATGTCATGGCTTCATCCCCCGGTCCCAGATCAGGCTGAGCGTTTCGATCACCGCGTCGGGATCGCGCGAGACCGCCTCCAGACCGGGGTCGCCGGACAGGTAGAGGCTGGCGAAATACTGGTCGACCATCCCGCCGAGCGCATAGGCGCGGCGATAAAGCTCGGCATCGGCGATGGCGTCGGCGCGCCCCGCGCGCGCCAGCCGTCGCCGGGTCGCCACGACGACGGTCTCGACCCAGGCGCGGTTGAGATCGTGAAAGGCGGCGCGCGCGTCCGGAAAACCGTCCAGATGGTGGATCAGGCAGCGCATGAGCCCGCGATTGTGCGCGAAGAGCGCGGCATAGGCGGCCGTCGCGGCGCGCACGGGATCCGTCGGGCCAGCCCGGCCGGCGCGGCGCATGGCGACCTGCACATGGGCGACGAAGCCGTCCAACAGCTCCGCGAGCAACACCGTCTTGTCGGCGAAATGAATGTAGAAGGTGCCATGCGCGATGCCGGCGGCCGCGCAGATCCGCGACACGGTGAGATCCTGCGGCGTCACACTGTCGAGCAGGGTGCAGGCCGTGCTCATGATGTGCGCCCGCGTCCGCGCGCCCTTCGGCTGCCCGGCGGCTTGACGCGTCAGCGTCTCGCCATAGGCGGGCGAGCCGGTGGCGGACCCGGTGTTTTCGGAGGCTGTTTCGCGCCCGGCAATTCCGGAGCCGGCCTCGGGCCCGGCGGACGGATGCGGTGCCTTGCGCGCCTCTTCGGCGCTGGACGCGTCGATCGTGCGGGGGGCGATGCGTCTGGGTGTCATGCCGGCCTTTCGATACGGGTCCGGACGCAGCGATCAGCGCCGTGCCCGTGGGTCTCTAAATAAAACTGACATCAGTTTCATGTTTGAAGGGCGGCCTGTCAAGGCCGCTGGGGTCAAGGTCTGCGGGGCGGAGACGGTGGCGTGCTGGGCGGGCGGTGTAGCGCGCGGTGATGCGGTGTGGCGCGGTACGCCGCAGAGCAGCGCAGAGAAGCACGGGGCGGGGTCGTGCGGCACGAGGCGGTGTGGCGCGGGGCGGTTGAGTGCAGGGCGATGCGGGGCAGCCGGACGCATGCAGTGCCGTGCGGGGGGTGCGAGGCGGACGTATGCGGAGGCATGCGGGCTGAGAGGGCGGGCTCGGTGAGTGCGTTGGCGAGGGGGTAGGGCGAGGGGCGGAGACGCGCAGGTCCGGTGAGTGGGCATGAGAGCGCGCCGGTCGAGCGGGTATGCCCGGCACGCTGGCTGGGCTGGCGAGGCGGGTGGGGCGTGGGCAAGACAGTCCGAGCGGCGGCGCGGGAGAAAGCTGACCGGTCGGTGAGCCAGTGTCGCCGGCTTGCGGGCGGGGTCTCGGGGCTCTGGCTCCGGCGCGGCCGGGCGGCTGGCGGTCCGGAAGGGCCACGGTGGCCGCGCCGGCGTCCGCCCTCTGTCTGCGATGGTTCGATGTATTCGAAGTTTTATTTGTAATACCGTATGGACAACGTAATTCTACCTATTACCTTCGTGGGGGTCGGTTTGTGCCACGGCGCGGGCCGATGAGAAAACGCAAATCCGGGACCCGCAGGGGTGTCCGGATCCGGGGGTGGCAAGATCCCGGGCCCGTCGGGCGGTTGCCGGTCGGGATGGCTGCGGACACATTGGAGGAGACACCATGGACGATCGGGAGTTCGATCTAGAACCTGCCCTGCGCGAGGTCCCGGAGCGGGACGCCGGGTCCGAGCGGGATGCGGAGCCGCGGGACAGCGGCCGGCGGGGCTTCCTGAAGGCGGCCGGAATCGCGGCTTTGGGAACGGCGGTGGCCGTGCCCTTCGCGCGTTTCTTTCCCGAAGGGCTTCAGCCCGTCGGGCTGGCGCATGCGCAAGGCGCAGACATGGACGCCTATGCGTTCAAGGACCAGCTGACCCTGCTCAACGACCGGCCGATCAACGCGGAGACGGCCGCGCATCTGCTGGACGACCGGGTCACGCCGGCAAACCGTCTGTTCATCCGCAACAACGGGAACGTTCCGGAGCATGCGCTGGAGGGCGACGCCTCGGGCTGGACGCTCACCGTCGACGGCGAGGTCGACACGCCGCTCGAACTGACCCTCGACGATCTCAAGTCCAACTTCGAGACCGTGACACGCCAGCTCGTGCTGGAATGCGGCGGCAACGGCCGCGCGTTCTTCGTGCCGGGGGCTTCGGGCAACCAGTGGACCACCGGCGCCGTCGGCTGTCCGGAGTGGACGGGCGTGCGCATGCGCGACGTGCTGAATGCCGCCGGCGTGAAGCCGAGCGCCGTCTACACCGGGCACTACGGCAACGACCCGCATCTGTCCGGCGACCCGGACAAGGTGCCGATCTCGCGCGGCGTTCCCATCGAGAAGGCGCTGGAGGAAGACGCGCTGATCGCCTGGGCGATGAACGGCGAGGATCTGCCGCCGATCCACGGCTTCCCGCTGCGTACGGTGGTGCCGGGCTATCCGGGCTCGGCCTCGCAGAAGTGGCTGACGCGCATCTGGGTGCGTGACCAGGTCCACGACGGGCCGAAGATGGGCGGCTATTCCTACCGCCTGCCGGCCTATCCAGTGGCGCCGGGCACCGAGGTGCCGGAGGACGACATGGTGGTGATGACCACCATGCCGGTGAAGTCGCTGATCACCAGCCCGGCGACCGGCACCCAGCTCGGCGGCCGTATCGTCGAGGTGCGCGGGCATGCCTGGGCCGACGGCGACGTGGCGAGCGTGCATGTGTCGCACGACTTCGGCCAGACCTGGCAGGAGGCGGAGCTGGAAAAGCCGGTCAACCGCTACGCCTGGCAGCATTTCACCGCGCGCATCCCGCTGCCGCAGGCCGGCTACTACGAGATCTGGGCGCGGGCGACCGATACGCAGGGCCGCACCCAGCCGGTCACGACGCCGGGCTGGAACCCGCGTGGCTACGGCAACAACATGGTGCATCGGATCGCCGTTCTGGCGAGCTGAGGCGCGCGGGGCGCGCGTCTTCAGGGTCCCCTCGCGCCGCGCCCCGGCGCGGGGGGCTTCGCGGACGCCTGCCGCCCGCCAGATCCCTGCACCCTCCACAAACCACCAACGAAAACCCGTTGTCTCCAACCCAGGATCCCGCGCAGCGTCGCGGGACAGCCGACCGGGGGAATGAATGAGACTGCCGATACGACATGCCGCCGCCTCCAGCCTGCTGGCGGCCTTTCTTGCGCTGTCCGGCGTCGCGCTGGGCGTCGCGCCGGCCCAGGCGCAGTCGGTGCCCGACCCGATGCAGACGCCCAATCCGATGATGCCCAATCCGGGGCAGCCCATGAGCCCGATGAGCGTCGCGCCGATGCAGCCGCTCGGCGGCCTGGCCGGGCAGCCGGAGACCGGCGTCGTGCGCGATCCCGAATTCGGGAACCTGCCGGTTTCGCCGGGCATGGAAGACACCTTCTACGCCTGCACCGCCTGCCATTCGGCGCAGACCTTCGCGCAGATGCGCCTGACCGACGAACGCTGGGCCTATCTCTGGGACTGGATGATCAAGGAGCAGGGCATGCCGGACTACGGCGAGGACATGCGCGAGACGATCCTCGCCTATCTCACCCAGCATTTTTCGTCCGAGCGCTAGGATCGGGGGACGGCGGTCTGTCTCTGCAAAACTGAAAAGCCGCGCGTCGGCTGTCCGGCGCGCGGCTTTTGCGGGAAGGCGACGGCGGGTCGATCCGATGTCGATCGACCCGCGACCCGGCTCAGTCGTCGTCGCGGTAGGGCAGGGGCTCGCCCGTGACCGGATGGAAGTAGCCTTCGACCTTCATGCCGTTGGCGTCGATCATCTCCACGTCGTAGGCGCCGCGCTCCACCTCGATCTCGCGGATCTTGTAGCCCTGGGCCTCCAGCTTCGCGCTGAGATCGGCAATGCTCATCCATTCCGCGCGCGGCGGGACATTGGTCAGCTGCCGGCCGTCGTCGGAGGCCTGGGCGCCGATGGCGAAGAGGCCGGCACCGGTGGCGAGCGCGGCGGTCACGATCAGAATGCGTTTCATGTCAGTGTCTCCTGTGCAAGGCCGCGTCGTCTGCCGCGGCGATGGCAACGGGTATGCGCCATTGCCGCTGACGCGGGCCTGACGCCCCTTGTCAGCTTGCTGTCAGGTCGCCGGCCCTAGACAATGGACCCATGAAAACGCTTCCCGTCCTTGCCCTTCTCACGCTTCTCCTCCCTGCCTTCGCCACGTCGGCGCTGGCCGATCGCGACGATCACGACCGGGCCCGCGCCGCGCTGGAGCGCGGCGAGGTGCTGCCGCTGTCGCAATTGCTTGCCAGGATCGAGGCGGAGTTCGGCGGCCGCGTGATCGAGATCGAGTTCGAGCGCGACGACGGCCGCTTCGTCTATGAGTTCGAGATCGTCTCCGCCGACGGACGTCTGGCGGAAGTCACGGTCGATGCCGCCACCGGCGCCATCCTGGAACGCGAGTTCGACGATGACGATGATGACCACGACCGTGGCTGGGACGATTGATGCGCGCGCTTGTCGTGGAGGATGACGCGCGGATCGCGTCGGACGTGGCGGCGGCCCTGGGCGGGGCGGCCTTTCGCGTCGAGGTCTGTTCCGATGGCGAGGAGGCGTGGTTTCTCGGCGACACCGAAAGCTACGACCTCGTGGTGCTCGATCTGGGTCTGCCGGGGCTCGACGGCCTGTCGATCCTGAAACGCTGGCGCGCCAACGCCCGCGACATGCCGGTGCTCGTGCTCACCGCGCGCGGCAGCTGGCAGGAGCGTGTGGAGGGGATCGAGGCGGGCGCCGACGACTATCTGCCCAAGCCCTTCCGCATGGAGGAGCTCATCGCCCGTGCCCGGGCGCTGGTGCGCCGGTCGGCCGGGCGCGGGGCGGCGGTGCAGCGGATCGGCGCGCTCGCCATCGACACCAACCGCATGCAGGTGTCGCTCGACGGGCGCCCGGTGACGCTGACCGCGCTGGAGTATCGTCTGATTTCCTATCTCGCCCTGCACGCCACCCGCGTCGTGCCGGCGGGCGAGCTGCTGGAGCATCTCTATGGCGACGACGACGCGCGCGAGACGAATGCGCTGGAAGCGGTGATCGCGCGGCTGCGGCGCAAGCTCGGCGCCGGCGTGATCGGCACCCGGCGCGGCTTCGGCTATTATCTGGAAGGGTCGGGCGCGTGAGCGAGACCGGAAGCGGCTCGCTCGGCCGGCGGCTGACGCTGGCCGGCGCGGTGGCGGTGCTCGCTGCGCTGGGGCTTGCCGCCGCCGGCCTGATCGTGCTGTTCGGCGCCCATGTGGAGCGTCGCGCCACCGCCGAACTCTCCGTGCATCTCGATCAGGTGATGGCTGGCCTTGCCCGCCGCGACGGGGGCCTCGCGGTCGTGCGCGCGCCGGCCGATCCGCGCTTCGCGCGGCCCTACGGCGGGCTCTACTGGCAGATCGAGACGGGCGACACGGTGCTGCGCTCGCGCTCGCTGTGGGATGTCGATCTGGCGCTGCCCGTCGACGAGCTGGAAGACGGGCGCGTCCATGTCCATCGCCTGGCCGGACCGGACGGGCAGGCGCTTCTGGTTCTGGAGCGCAGCGTCCGTCTGCCGGCGGCGCTCGGCAACGCGCCGGCGCGGGTGGCGGTCGCGCTCGACCGGGCGGAGCTCGACGCCGCGCGGCGGGCCTTCGCCACCGATCTCATGCCGTATCTGGCGCTCTTGGCGGGCGTGTTGATCGCCGCGCAGATCGCCCAGGTCCGCTTCGGTCTGGGGCCCCTGCGCCGCATCGGCGCGCGCGTGGCGACCCTGCGCGACGGCCGCGCGACGCGCATGGGCGCCGACTGGCCGCGCGAGGTGCGCCCGCTCGCCCGCGAGATCGATGCGCTGATGGCGGCCCGGGAGGCCGATGTCGACCGCGCGCGCCTGCGTGCCGGCGATCTGGCGCACGGGCTGAAGACACCGCTTCAGGCGCTGCTCGGCGAGGCCGGGCGGCTGCGGGCGCGGGGCGCGGCACGGGAGGCGGAGGCGATCGAGGAAGTCGTGCGCACCATGCAGGGGCATGTGGAACGCGAACTGGTGCGGGCCCGCACGATCGCGGGCGGGCGCAGCGCCACGCAGGTCCTCGGGGTCGCCGAGCGGATCGTCTCGGTCCTGCGGCGCACGCCCGATGGCGAGCGGCTGACCTGGGAGATCGCGATCCCGAAGGACCTCGCCGTCGCGCTCGATCCGGCCGACCTCGCGGAGGCCATCGGCGCGCTGGCGGAAAACGCCGCCCGGCACGCACGGTCCCATGTGGCGCTGACGGCCGCGCGCGCCGACGCCATGGTGCGCATCCACCTGCGCGACGACGGTCCCGGTGTGCCCGAGACCGAAATCGCGTCCCTGGTCACGCGCGGGCGGCGCCTCGACGAACGCGGGACGGCGATGGAGGGCACCGGTCTCGGCCTGTCGATCGCCAGCGAGATCGCCGAGGCGGTCGGCGGCGGCGTGTCGCTGGCCAACCGGCCGGAAGGCTTCGAGGCGGTGCTCGAGCTTCCCGGCCGCACCGCGCCGCCGTCTCCAGACGGGAACTGACCGGGCCTCGCGGCGGGGGGCGAAAGCTCCGACCGCGCGCGTCGACCGCGC
The DNA here is from genome assembly GCF_040110915.1 of Stappia sp. Lineage (NCBI taxonomy): Bacteria > Pseudomonadati > Pseudomonadota > Alphaproteobacteria > Hyphomicrobiales > Stappiaceae > Stappia > Stappia sp. Next base: position 4,435,482 of record NZ_CP157793.1, read on the forward strand.
ACGGGCGCTTCCCGTCTCTGCCCTTGATGCCGCTGCGGGCCGCGCGTGTCCGGCGGCCCCGGTCCATCCGGCCTCGCACTGTCGATGGCACGCCCGTGCCGCGCATCGCGCTCGTCACGGCTCCCCCACGCAGAAATCCCCTTGTGTTCGGCGGGCAGCTTTCGTATGTTTCATATTATAGAATTAAATTCCATTATGCGGAATTAAAGAACTTGATGGCGTTCGCCCGGGGAGGGAAGCGCATGAGGCGGGAGGACCATATGAGGAAAGTCACATCTGCGGTGCTTGCGGGCGCCGCCGTCATTGCGATGGCCGCGCAGCCGGCCCTTGCGGCCACGAGCCTGTTCTTCGGCGAGGCGGGCCCGAACCGGGGCGCACGCGCGGCCGCGCTCAACTGGTTCGCGGAGGATGTCGCCACGCGGACCGGCGGCGATCTCACGTTCGACATCCAGTGGGGCGGCGCGCTGTTCAAGGCGGGTGCCGCGGCGAAATCCATCGCCGACGGCGTGGCCGATGCGGGAACGATCATTGCCGTCTACTTCCCGCAGGAAATGGTGGCCTATGGCATTGCCGATCTGCCGCTGAAGAACCCCGATCCGTGGGTCGGCATGCGCGCCACCGATGACTTGATGCGCACCTCCGACGCGATCCGCGACAATCTCGCCGCACAGAATCTCGTCTACATCGGCACCTTCACGACCTCCGCCGTTCATATCGGCTGCAAGGACGTGACGATCCGCTCCGTCGACGACATCGACGGGCTGAAGGTGCGCGGCGTCGGGGCCTACGGCAAGACCTTCGCCGATCTCGGCGCCAACCTCGTGTCCATGTCGATCTACGATGCCTATCAGGGGCTCGACACGGGGCTGATCGACTGCTCGCAGGGCTATTCCTACGCGGTGGCCGCGCTGAAGCAGCAGGAGGTGATGACGAGCTACACGCGGCTGAACTGGGGGCAGGTCGGCGCGCTCGGCATCTTCATGAACAAGCAGGTCTACGACGCGCTGCCCGAGGCGCACAAGACCGCGCTCGCCGAGGCCGGCAAGGGCATGGCCGATGAGCTCGGCCGGCTGATCACCGCCGACAACGCGGCCGCCGTCGAGACGATGAAGGCGGCCGGCGTCGAGGTGCTCGACCTGCCCGACGCCGAGCGCGACAAGCTGGTCGCACGCGGCGAGGCCTACATCGAGGAGTGGACCGCGCAGGCCTCGGCCGCCGGTCTCGACGGCGCTGCGCTGCTCGCCGACTACCGTCGCCTGATCGCGGAATACACCGCCGAACGCGACGAAAAGGGCTATCCCTGGACGCGCGACTGAGCGCGCCTGCCGCGCGACCGGACCTCTCCTGGCGGGGCGGGCCGGTCGCGCGGCGCTTTGGATCTGCAAGACGCGGCGTGTGGCCGCGCGCTCGGGGAGACATGCGATGCTGCGCCGCATCGAACGGCTGTTGCTGGACATGGCCGCCATGTCCGTGGTGGGGCTGGGGCTCCTGATCACCGTCAGCGTGCTGTTGCGCGCATTTGCCAACTCCGGGGTGCCGGACACGGTGGTCATGGTCCGAGAACTGATGGTCGCGGCGATCGTTCTGCCGCTTGCCGCGGTGGCGGCCGCGCGGGCCAACATCGCGGTGGAATTCGTCGCCAACGCCCTGCCGCCGCGCCTGCGCGATGCGTTGGTGGTCTTCGGCTCGGTGGTCGGTCTGTTCGCCCTGGCGCCGCTGATCTGGGCCGGCTGGCGGGAACTGGCGCATACCGCGACCAGCGGCGCCTTCTTCTTCGGCGAGCTCAGCCTGCCGAAATGGCCGGGCCGGGCGATCTTTCTCTTCGGCATGATCGTGTGCTGGCTGCGGCTGCTGGTGATGGTGGTGAGCGATCTCGCGAAGATGGCGCGCGGCGAGCCGCTGATCGACGACCTGCCGCATCCGCCGGCCGAGGAGGCCTGAGCCATGGACGGAACCCTCGTCGGCCTCGTCGCCTTCGCCGCCGTGATCGGCCTGCTGGCGCTGCGCGTGCCGATCGCCTTCGCGCTTGCCAGTGTCGCGACCGTCGGCACCTTCGTGATCTTCGCCTTTCGCACCGGTGAATTCATGCCGGACCGGGCCTTCCGGCCGACCTCGTCGCTGGTCTTTTCCAATTCCTTCGACCTGATCCACAGCTACGATCTGTCGATGATCCCGCTCTTCGTCGCGCTGGGCCATATCGCCTATCGCGCCGACATCACCACGCGGATCTATCACGCCGCGCGGGTCTGGCTGGCGCGGGTGCCCGGCGGCGTCGCCATGGCGTCGGTGGTCGGCTGCGGCGGCTTTTCCGCGATCACCGGTTCCTCCATCGCCTGCGCCTCGACCATGGGGCGGATCTGCACGCCGGAAATGCTGTCGATGGGCTACGACAAGCGCCTCGCGACGGCGAGCGTGGCCGCCGGCGGCACGCTGGGGTCGCTGATCCCGCCCTCCGTGCTCTTCATCATCTACGGCATCTTCACCGAGACCTCGATCAGCAAGCTGTTCCTGGCCGGCATCCTGCCGGGGATCCTGTCGCTGCTCGGCTTCCTGCTGGTGATCTGGATCTGGGTGGCGCGCGATCCGGCCGCCGCCCCCGCCTTCGAGGGGCGGATCACGGGGCGCGAGCGGCTCAAGGCCGCGCTCGACAGCTGGCCGGCGGTCACGCTTTTCGTGATCATCGTCGGCGGCATCTACGGCGGCATCTTCACCGCCACCGAGGCGGCGGCGATCTGCGTCTCGGCGGCCGTCGCCATCGGCTTCGCGCAGCGCAAGCTGACCCTCAGGTCGCTGTGGGAGGCGATGCGCGAGACCTGTCTGCAGACCGCCAGCATCTTCCTGATCGCCGCCGCCGCCAAGATCTTCGTCGCCTTCATCGCGCTCACCGGGGTCGCGCCGGATGTCGTGGGCGCCGCCACGGACGCCGAACTTTCGCCGGTGGTGCTGATGCTGGCGATCGCCGCGATCTATCTGGTGCTCGGCATGTTCCTCGACCCCATCGGCATCATGGTGCTGACGCTGCCGCTGATGGTGCCGCTGGTGGAAAGCTACGGCTTCGACCTGATCTGGTTCGGCGTCGTCGTGATCAAGCTCTTGGAGATCGGCCTCATCACGCCGCCGGTCGGGCTCAATGTCTTCGTGATCGCCGGCGTGGTCGGCAAGCGCGTGCCCATCGACCGGATCTTCGCCGGCATCGTCCGGTTCCTGGGCGTCGATGTTCTGGTGCTTCTGCTGATCATGTCCTTCCCTGTATTGTCCCTGCTGATTCCGAATTCGATGTAAGCGCGCGGGACCGCGGGGAGAGACGGACATGAACGAGGGCAGGAGCCGGGAGACGGGGCCGCACGGCGACGATGACGCGGGCGCCGGGGAGCGCGGGGGCGAACAGGACCGGCGCTTCGCCACGACGCTGGCGCGGGGGTTGAGCGTGCTGCGCGCCTTCCGCCCCTCCGACGACGGGCTCGGCAACGCCGAGATCGCGGAGCGCACGGGGCTGCCGAAGTCCACCGTCTCGCGGCTGACCTTCACCCTGCAGTCGCTCGGCTACCTGACCCACGCGCGCCGCCGCGACCGTTATCGACCCGGCCCCGCGCTGCTGGCGCTCGGCAATGTGGCCGGCGCCTCCATCTCCTTCGTCGATCTCTCCAATCCGATCATGCAGCGGCTCGCCGACGAGACCGGCACGCTGGCGCTCCTGGCGGTGCGCGATCACGACAAGATGCTGCTGGTGAAGACCTGGCGGCCGCATGGCGTCTCCTCGATCTGGCTCGAGGTCGGCCATCGGCTGCCCTACAACGGGTCCTCCTCCGGCCATGCCATGCTCGCGGCCCTCAACGACAGGGCCTTCGCCGAGACGGTCGAGGCCGCCGACGGGCATCGCGGTCTGACGCGGCAGCGCGCCGAGACGATCCGTCAGGACGCCTACGGGCAACTCGTCGGCCAGGGCTTCGTGATCGTCGATGCCAGCGAGTATTTCGCCTCCACCATCCGCGCCGTGGCCGTGCCCTTTCACAGCCGCGACCTGAGCGAGCCGGTGATCTTCACCTGCGGCGCGATGCCCGCCGACCTGAGCGACGCGCGCATGCGCGACGAGGTGGGTCCGAAACTGCGCGCGGCCGTGCAGGAACTGGAACGCCGGATGGGGCAGGGCTCGGCCCTGGCGCAGCGGGATTAATTCCGCATATTGGAATATCATTTTTCATATTGAAATTATAACGGCGCGCCGCCTATAGTGGCGCCGGCCGCGCGGGAGAGCTGCGCGCCATAACTGCGCCCTGTGGCGCGCATGCACCGCCGGCGGGACCGGGGGCAGTCGGGGGAGAAACTCATGCGCGAGGCCGTCATCGTGTCGGTTGCCCGCACGCCGGTCGGCAAGGCCGGGCGGGGATCGCTCAACCTCACGCATGGCGCGGACATGGCCGGCCATGTGGCGGCGGAGGCCGTGCGTCGCGCCGGCATCGATCCGGCGCTCATCGAAGACAGCATCTTCGGCTGTGGCTATCCCGAATATGTCACCGGCGGCAACATCGCCCGCCAGGCGGTGATCCGCGCGGGCCTGCCCGTGTCGGTCGCCGGCACCACCGTGAACCGGTTCTGCGCCTCCGGCCTGCAGGCGATCGCCATGGGCGGCCATCTGATCGCCGCGGAAGGCGCCCGCGCCGTGCTCGTCGGCGGGGTGGAAAGCATCTCGCGCGTCCAGCCGCCGGTGCGCTCCGCGCGCAATCCCTGGATCGAGGCGGAAAAGCCCGAGCTCTATCTGTCGATGATCGAGACGGCCGACATCGTGGCCGAGCGCTACGGCGTGTCGCGCGCGGTGCAGGATGCCTTCGCGCTGGAAAGCCAGCGGCGCACGGCCGCCGCGCAGGCCGAAGGCCGGTTCGACGCGGAACTCGCGCCCATGCCGGTCGTCAAGGCAGTCACCGACAAGGCGAGCGGCGAGACAACCGAGGTCGAGGCGGTCTTCGCCCGGGACGAATGCAACCGCCCCGGCACCACCGTCGAGGGCCTTGAGAAGCTGGAGCCGGTGCGCGGACCCGGCACCTTCGTGACGGCCGGCAATGCCTCGCAACTGAGCGACGGCGCGGCGGCGCTGGTGATGATGGAAGCCGGCGAGGCCGCGCGGTGCGGGCTTGAGCCGCTCGGTGCCTTTCGCGGCTTCGCGGTCGCCGGCTGCGAGCCGGACGAGATGGGCATCGGCCCGGTCTTCGCCGTGCCCCGACTGCTCGAGCGCGCCGGGCTCGGCGTCGATGATATCGACCTGTGGGAGCTGAACGAGGCCTTCGCCAGCCAGGCCGTCTACTGCCGCGACCGGCTCGGGCTCGATCCCGACCGGCTCAACGTGAACGGCGGCGCCATCGCGCTCGGCCATCCCTTCGGCATGACCGGCGCGCGGCTCACCGGGCATCTTCTGATCGAGGGACGCCGCCGGCGGGTCAAGCGGGGCGTCGTCACCATGTGCATCGGCGGCGGCCAGGGCGCGGCCGGACTTTTCGAGATCTACTGAGGAGAAGCGGTCGTGGACCTGAGTTACACGCCAGAGCAACTGGCGTTTCGCGCCGAGGTGCGCGCGTTCCTGGCCGAGAAGCTGCCGCCGCGGCTCGCCGAAAAGGGCCGGCTCGGCAAGCGGCTGACCAAGGCCGATCACGAGGAATGGCACGCCATCCTCAACGCGCGCGGCTGGCTCGCCGGCAACTGGCCGGTCGAGTTCGGCGGCGCGGGCTGGAACGCGGTCGAGCGTCACATCTTCGAGGAGGAGACGACCCGGGCGCATGCGCCGAGGATCGTGCCCTTCGGCGTGGCGATGCTCGGACCGGTGCTTCAGAAGTTCGGTTCCAAAGAGCAGATCGAGCACTTCCTGCCGCGCATTCTCAACGGTGAGCACTGGTGGTGCCAGGGCTATTCGGAGCCGGGCGCGGGCTCCGATCTCGCCTCGGTGAAGACCACGGCCGTGCGCGATGGCGACAGCTACATCGTCAACGGGCAGAAGACCTGGACGACGCTCGGCCAGCACGCCAACTGGATCTTCTGCCTCGTGCGCACCTCCACCGAGGGCAAGCCGCAGGAGGGGATCAGCTTCCTTCTGATCGACATGGAAACGCCGGGCGTCACCGTGCGCCCCATCGTGCTGCTCGACGGCGAGCCGGAGGTGAACGAGGTCTTCTTCGACGATGTCCGAGTGCCGGCGGAGAACCTTGTCGGCGAGGAGAACAAGGGCTGGACCTACGCCAAGTATCTGCTCACCCACGAGCGCACCAACATCGCCGGCGTCGGCTTCGCCAATGCGGCGCTGGAAAATCTCGCCCGCATCGCCGCGCTGGAATGCGCCGGCGGGCGGCCGCTCGCCGAGGAGCCCCTGTTCGCCGCGAAGATGGCGGAACTGGAAATCCAGCTGATGGCGATGGCGACCACCAATCTGCGCGTGATCGCGCGCGCGGCGGCCGGTCAGGCGCCCGGCGCGGAAAGCTCGATGCTGAAGATCAAGGGCACCGTGATCCGCCAGGAGATCAACGCGCTCACCCGCACCGCCGTCGGTCCCTATGCCGCGCCGTTTCCGTCCGAACTGCTGGACGAGGGCGCCAACGCGGAGCCGGTCGGGCCGGACTACGCCCTGCCGGCGACGCGGCAGTATTTCAACAATCGCAAGCTGTCGATCTACGGCGGATCCAACGAGGTCCAACGCGCGATCATCGGCAAGGCGCTCCTGGATCTGTGAGGACGGCCCCGTGAATTTCGAGTTGAGCGACGAACGCCGGATGCTGCGCGACGCCCTTGAGCGGTTTCTGCGCGACACCTGCACCCCGACCGCCCGCGCCGCGGCGGAGCAGACGGAAACCGGCTTTTCCCCCGAAATCTGGGCCGGTCTCGCCGAGATGGGCGTGATCGGCGCCGTGTTCGACGAAAGCGTCGGCGGTTTCGCCGGATCGGGCTTCGATCTCGCCGTCGTCTTCGAGGCGCTGGGGCGGGCCGGGGCCGTCGAGCCGCTGCTGGAGGTCGTGCTGGCCGGCAGCCTGATCGCCGAGCGCGGCGACGCGGACCAGCGCGCGCTGCTGGAGACGGTGATCGCCGGCGAAATGCATCTGGCGCTTGCCCATTACGAGCCGGCCGGGCGCTACGATCTGGAGCGCGTCGCGACGACCGCGACGGCGACCGAGAGCGGCTACCGGATCGACGGGCGCAAGGCGGTGGTGGTCAATGCCGGCGCGGCCGACACGATCGTCGTCAGCGCGCGCACCTCCGGGGACGTGGCCGACAAGCAAGGGATTTCGCTCTTCCTCGTGCCGCGCAACACGCCCGGTCTGACCCTGCGCGACTATCCGCTGGCCGGCGGCGGTCGGGCGGCGGAACTGAAACTGGAGGCCGTCGAACTGCCAGCGGCGGCGCGGTTGGGCTGCGAAGGCGATGCCTTCGATGCGCTGGAGCGCGCGGTGGCGCGGGCGAGTGTCGCCCAATGCGCCGAGGCACTCGGTCTGATGGAGGCGATCCGCGAGTTGACCACCGATTATCTGCGCACCCGCAAGCAGTTCGGCCAGCCGATCGGCAAGTTCCAGGCGCTGCAGCACCGCATGGCCGACCTCTTGATCGAGATCGAGCAGGCGCGCTCGGCCGTGATCAATGTGGCCGGCCATCTCGACCGGGAGCGCGATCTGCGCGAACGTCATGTCAGCGCCGCGAAGCAGCTGATCGGCACGGTCGCCAAGCTGGTCGCGGAGGAATCCATCCAGATGCACGGGGGCATCGGCATGACACAAGAGTACGAGCTCGCGCATTTCGTGCGCCGGCTGATCATGATCGATCATCGCTTCGGCGATCATCTGCATCACCTCGCCCGCTTCGTCCGGCTGAAGGCGGCCTGAGCGATGGACGGGGAGGGGCTGATCGAGAACGAGACGGGCGCGCAGCGGCTCATCGGCTATGTGCTCGATGTGGGGCGCGGCGACGGCTCGGCGCGCTGCTGGCTCGATGTCGGCCCGCAGCATACCAACCGCCACGGCATGCTGCATGGCGGGCTGATCGTCTCGATCCTCGACAACGCCATGGGCGCCACCGGCAGCCTGACGGTGAGCCCGGACGGTCGCGCGCCCTTTCTCACCGTCTCCATGACGACGCAGTTTCACGCGCCGGCAAGGCTTGGCGACCGCATCACCGCCACGGGGCGCGTGACGGGCGGCGGCCGCTCGCTTCTGTTCATCGCCGGCGAACTCGTCGACCGGGACGGCCGTCTGATCGCCACCGCCAGCGGCGTGTTCAAGCCGGTGCCGCCGCATCGGCGCGGGGCGGAGCCGGACGCACAGGCGCAGACACAGGCACAGGCGGAGGCGGAGACGTGAGCGCACGCATCGAGGATCGCGGCGACCGGCTCGTCGTGGTCAACGCCAACGCCGCGCGGCGCAATGCGCTGACGCCGGCCTATTACGATGTCCTTCACGACGCGCTGGCGCGCGCCGCCGCAAGCCCGCGCGTGACGTCCGTGATCCTGACGGGCGAGGGCGGCTTCTTCTGCGCCGGCGGCGACCTCACCGCGCTCGCGACCCGCCGCGACCTGCCGGAAGCGGCAAGGCGGGAGCGCATCGAGGCGTTGCACGATCTGATCCGCGCGATCCGCGCCTGCCCCGTGCCGGTGATCGCCGCCGTCGACGGCGGCGCGGCCGGGGCGGGCGTGTCGCTCGCCTTCGCCTGCGATCTGGTGGTGGCGGCGGAGGACGCGCGGTTCACCATCGCCTATGTCAAGGCGGGCCTGACCCCGGACGGCGGGATCACCTGGACGCTGGCGCGCCATCTGCCGCCGGCGCTGCTCGCCCGTCTCGCGCTGATCGGCGAGCCGATCACCGCCCCCCGTCTCGACGCGCTCGGCGCCTTGAGCGCGCTCAGCGCTCCGGGTGAGGCGCTCGCTGCCGCCCATGATCTCGCGGACCGGCTTGCCGCCGGGCCCGGCGCCACGCAGCGCGCGATCAAGGTGCTTCTTCACCGCGCAGGCGCGGCGACGCTCGACGCGCAGCTCGATGCCGAACGCGACGCGATGGCGCGCGCGCAAGGCTCGGCCGAGGCGGCCGAAGGCATCGGGGCCTTTCTGGACAAGCGGTCGCCCGATTTCACCAGGCTGAGGGACGAGATATGACGCCCGCCGATCCGGTTTTCGACACGGCGCTGTCCCGCGCCTTCGGCCTGCGCCTGCCGGTGGTCGCTGGCGGACTGATGTGGCTCGCCGATGCCGAGTATGTCGCGGCCTGCGCGCGCGCCGGCATTCTCGGCTTCATCACCGCCGCGAGTTTTCCCGATCCCAAGGATCTCAAGGCCGAGATCGCCCGCTGCCGCGATCTCGCGGAAGGCCGACCCTTCGGCGTCAACGTCTCAATGCTGCCGAAGCTCGTGCCGGGCGAACGCACCGAGGAGATTTTCGCGCTGATCGCCGAAGCCGGCGTTTCCGTGGTCGAAACCTCGGGCCGCAATCCCGAACCCTGGCTGCCCATGCTGAAGGAGGCCGGCATCACCGTGCTGCACAAGGTTCCTTCCGTGCGCTACGCGGTGAAGGCGCAGGCGGTCGGCGTCGACATGGTGTCCATCGTCGGGGCCGAATGCGGCGGCCATCCGGGCATGGATCTGGTGGGCACCTTCGTGAACATGGCGCTTGCCGAACAGCGCCTGTCGATCCCCTTCCTGATCGGCGGCGGCGTCGGCACCGGCGGGCAGATCGTGGCGGCGCTGGCCAACGGGGCCGCCGGCGTCGTGATCGGCACGCGCCTGCTGGTGGCCGACGAGATCCCGGCGCATGAGGGCTACAAGCAGGCGCTGGTCGCGGCGAACGAGCGCGACACCGTCCTCACCATGGCCAGCGTGCGCAACACGATCCGCACGCTCCGGAACGAAACCACCGAGGTCGTCGCGCGGCTGGAGCGCGAGGACCCCGAGATCGGGATCGAGGCGCTGATGCCGCATGTGGCGGGCCGGATCGGGCGGCGCGCCTATGAGACCGGCGACGTGTCGCACGGCATGCTGTCGGCGGGTCAGGCGCTCGGCCTGACGCGGGCCCGCGCGCCCTTGGCCGGGATCGTCGCCCAGCTCGAACGCGAGGCCTGCGCGGCGCTCGCGCGCCTGCGCCCGACACCTTGTCCCTCCGATCGCACGTATGAGGTCGACGCATGAGCCCCGCCGCAGTCACGCGCATTCACCAGATGGTCGACGGCCATGCCGAGGCGACGCCGCAGCGTCTTGCGGTGATCGATGCCGACGGCACGCAGGTGACCTATGCCGCCTATCGCGACGCCACGCGCGCGGCCGCCGACACCTTGCGCGCGGCCGGCGTTCGCGCGGGCGACCGGGTGCTGATCGTTGCCGAAAACTGTTTCACGCTCGCCGCGCTGATCTTGGCCTGCAGCCGGCTCGATGCCTGGGCGATCCCCGTCAACGCGCGGATGACGGCGGCCGAGATCGGCCGTGTGGCCGCCCATGCGACCCCGCGCGTCACGGCCTTCACCACCGCTGTCTCGCCCGAGGCCCGGGCGCATGCGGAAGCGGCCGGCGCTCAGGTGCACGAAACCGGGTTCGGCGCGGTCGCGCTCGCCGGCGACGAGACGGCGAGACCGGAGCCGGTGCGCGCCGACGCGGATCAGGTGGCCGTGCTGCTCTACACGACCGGCACGACGGGCGCGCCCAAGGGCGTGATGCTGACCCATGCCAACCTGTGCTTCGCGGCCGAGGCCTCGGCCGATCTGCGTGACCTGACGGCACAGGACCGGGTCTATGGCGCCCTGCCGCTGACCCATGTCTTCGGGCTTGCGTCGATGCTGATGGCTTCCGCCCATGCCGGTGCCTGCGTGCAGCTCGAGACGCGCTTTTCGCCGGAGCGGCTGCTGGCGGCGTTGCGGGACGGGGCGACGGCCTTTCCGGCCGTGCCGCAGATGCATGCGCTGTTGATGAAACACACCGCCGATCTCGGCATGACGCGGCTTGAGGGCGCGAAGCTGCGCTATGTCTCCTCCGGCGCCGCGCCGCTCGATCCGGCCTGGAAGCGCAAGGCCGAGGCGTTCTACGGGCTCGCCCTGCAAAACGGCTACGGGATGACCGAAACCACCGCCGGCATCTGCGGCACGCGCAATCCGCCGGGCACGCCCGACGTCAGCGTCGGCAAACCGCTCAAGGGTGTGGAGGTCAGGATCGACGCACCCGATCACGAGGGCGTGGGCGAAATCCTCACCCGCGGCCCGCATGTCATGACGGGCTACTACCGCAATCCGGTGGAGACCGCGCGCGTGCTCGACGCCGCCGGCTGGCTCAGGACCGGCGACATGGGCCGCTTCGACGAGGACGGCAACGTGCATGTGGTCGGGCGCTGCAAGGAACTGATCATCCGCTCCGGGTTCAACGTCTATCCCCCGGAGGTGGAAGCGGCGCTCACCGAACATCCGGGTGTGGTCCAGGCGGCTGTCGTCGGTCGGCGCGTGGAGGGTGGCAACGAGGAGGTGATGGCCTTCGTGCAGGGGAGCGATGCCCTGCTCGACGAGGAGGCCCTGAAGCGCTTCGTCGGCGAGCGGCTGGCGAGCTACAAATGCCCCTCGCGCATCGTGCTGGTCGACCGGCTCCCGGCGGCGCCAAGCGGCAAGATCCTCAAGACCCGGCTGCTCGACACCTTCGCCGACCGCCTCGACCCGGCGGAGGCGCCCCGCAGCTGAAGGCGCGGGGAGGCGGCCCGCCGGCGCTTCACAAGACAACAGGTCTTTCCCTAGGAACAGGTCTCCCGCGCTTGCGCGCCGCGCCGCGCCGGCGTGCGGGCCGCCTCCATGTCGGCGGCGAGGTCCCCCCGGTCGCCGGCCCGCCAGCCGGTTGGCGTGCCGACGACATAGGCGACGAAGGTGAGCCGCGACCGCCCGGCCAGCACCTCGGCGATCATGTCGTCCGGCCGGATGGTTGTGCGGCCATAGGCCCGGCGCAGCGGAATGCCCTGATTGTCGAGCACGTGATTGGCGAGTTCGGCGCAAAACAGCGTCTCGCTCTCCTCGGCGTTGAAATGGTAGTCGAAACGCGTGCCGATCGTCTCGTAGAAGGCGGCCAGCAGCGTCCGTCGTTCAGCCGCAGACCGCACGCGCGGGCGCAACACGACGACGCGGTCGGTGTCGAAGATCCGCTCCGGCTTCGACAGATGCACGTTCTTCACGTCCGCTTCGATGAACACCGCCCCGTCGCGGATGTCGCGCGCGTGCGGCTGCACGTCCGGATGCCGCCAGACGCCGGCGCGGCTGAGTTCGGCCTCCGATCCGAGATAGACCGCCACATGGGCGAATTCGCTCGGAATGATGTGATGGGTCGCCTTGCCGCGCGAGCGCACCAGCACCAGGTCGAGCGGCCGCAGGCGCTTCAGCAGATAGGCCCGCGCGTCCGGCTGGTCGGCGAGATAGCCCTTTCGGAAGCGGATGGCCGCCGCGATCCGCCCCAGGATCGGCGCGCCGAGATCGGCGCCGGCGACGAGCAGCGGCGGGTAGGGTTCGGCGTCGCGCGCCGCGTCCTTCGGGGCATGGCCGCAGGCGCTCAGAAGGCTTGCGCCGAGACCGAGCGCGAGGGCCCGGCAAAGCGTGGCGCCCGCCCGCGCGCGACCGTGCGCTGGCCGTTCGAACGACGGGACGGCGGCGGGCGATCTTCGGTTCGGCGAATGGGGCATGGGCATGCGACCGGCGGGCGGGTCGCTTGACGGGGCGCGACCGCATTATTCGTATCCTTGAATGTGTAGCAGACCTCGTAAGAAAGACCAATGCGCCTCGCGAAAACCCGATCCCGTGCCATCCGGCATCGCAGGCCAGCTTCGACCGCACGCGGGCGCGCTCGGGGCGATCCATTGTCGAACGGCCATAGTCGTTGTCCGGATCGTGGTCGCGCAATTCACGCTCAATCCTCTGCTGCCGGAGGACGTCGTCGCGCAGGGCGAGCCCTGGGAGGCCGCGCTCGAGGCGTCGGGCCGGCTCGGCCGGCGCACCGCGCCCACCTTCAAGACCTTCGACTTCTTCGACGACGAAACCAGGATCGCGACCAGCGCCAAGACGCTCGGCACCGGCGCGCCGACCTATCGCGACCGGCCGGGGCGGATCCACGGCCAGTTGCGCCGCTATCTCGACCAGATCGCGACATTCGATCGCGACATCAAGGAAGACCTGGATCTGACTGCCGAAATGATCGCGCGACGCCGGCTGGAGCTCGCCGTTCCGGCAACGGCGGATCAAGGACAAAGGCTTCAAATTCAACGAAAGGTTGCATATGCTGAGAGCCTTGGAATCGAGATGAGGGTGAGTTTCGTGAAATGAGCCGGGACCGCGCCATCCAGCAGTTGCGGGAGAGATTCGACCGGGAGGCCCGCAGCCGGCCGCCGCCGCCTCCCCTGACACCGCGCAAACACGCGCGGATCGAGGCCTATCGCACCTTCACCCGGATCTACTCGCAGGCGGTGTACAGCCTTGCTGTGGCGGATCCCAAGGGGGTCAACGCGGTCTTCGAGCCCGACATGGCGGCGGACGATCTTGGTCGGGAGGCCCGCGCCGCCCTGGCCGCGAGCCGCTTCATTCCGCCCGATCATCCGGAGTTCCACAGTCTGATCCGCTTCCCGACGGAGGAGGAGCCTGGCGTGTTCGAGGCGCGTAACATGGCGGTCGCCGGGGTGAAGACCCGCGCCGCCCTGTACAAGGGCGCCGGCTATGTCGCCTTGCGGATGACGGAGGGGGTGATCGAAGTCGTTGCCCTGCGCTATCGCGGCCATGGGCATTGGGAGGGCATTCGCGGCTCCACACCGCAACGGCTTCCCGAGACCGTCACGGACGACGAATTCGGCGCCGCGATCCTCGCCGCCATCGATCGCAGCCGCCGCGCCTCGCGCTGAGGCGTGGGTCTCGACCGGAGACGGGCGGTGCGGGGAGGACCTTGAAGGATCGATCTCAGGGCGACCCGTCGTCGAAGAGCCGCGTGCCGCGAAACCCGCGTGCCGCGATCCCGTCGCAGACCGGTTTCCACTGGCATTCAAGGCAGCCGGTGCGCACCGAGCCGTCCGCGAAGCGAGCCGCGAGAGGCGGCGCGAGGAGCTCGCCGGGGTCCAGCCTGCAGCCGATGGCAATCTCGCGCCCCAGCGCTTGCCCGACCTCCGCGAGCGCATGTCGGTCGCGGTCGACGATGCGCGCCTCGTGGCAGTGATGGTCGGGCACCGCGAGCATCGGCTGGCAGATGTCGTCCGGTCCGTCCACGATCAGGATCGGGGTGCCGGCTTTCAGGCGGCGGATCACCGCCTCGTAGTTGCGTTCGAAGGCGCGGGTGTACCCGCGCCCGGCGAAGGTGAGGGTGCACAGCAGGTGATGTCCGCGAAGCCGGATCATCGGGTCCGCTCCCGCCGGGTCTCCGCGACGGCCGTCGCGCCTGCATCGCCGGGCACGCCGGTGTCCCTGCGACCGGGCGCGGAGAAGGGACCGCCCGGCGAGCGGGCCTCGATGGCCTGGGCGATTTCGTCGGCCGATTTGAGGGTGCGGACGATTGTCGGGGTCACGAGCGCGCGCCAGTCATTGGCGAGACCGCGCGCGCGCTGGGCATCCCGAACCTCGGCGAAGGTGCCGCGCACCTGCGGGATGAACCGCAGGCAGAGCGACAGGGTCAGGCTGATCTTCTCGGCGACGCTCCGGTTCGGCAGGAAGCGAAGGGCGGATTCGATGCCCTCGACCATCTCGCTCGAGCGGGTGGTCAGCGTCACCAGCGAGGCGGCGAGGATCATGGTCACGAAGCGCAGCACGACGAAGGCCGCGAGCAGGACGTCGGCAAGAATCAGCTGAACCGCGAAGATCACCGCCAAGACCCAGAGCGCCGGCCGGATCGACTGCACGATGTGATCGCGCGGAATCCGCGCCCAGGCGAACAAGAGCGCCGTCGCCGCGAAGGCGCCGCCGAGAAGCCACCAGCTTTCCCAGACGAACAGCAGGGTGCACAGCACGAAGAGCAGCAGGATCTTCACGGCCGGACGCACGCGGTGAACCGCGCTTTCCGTGTCGCTGTAAAGGCCGGTCAGCATGCCGAGAGATCCCGGTAGGTCGCGATCACCGTGGCCGGGTCGCCGTCGGCATGGATCCGGCCTTCATGGATCAGGACGACCCGCTCCATTTCCATCATGAAGTCGAGGTCGTGGCTCACGATGATGAGCGTCTGCTCCAGGGCCCTGAGGGTCTTCAGGAGCATGGCCCGGTTTCGCAGGTCGAGCAGGGTCGTCGGCTCGTCGAGCACGACATAGCCGGGCTCCATGATCAGCACCCCGATGAGGGCGATGAGCTGCTTCTCGCCTCCGCTCAGCTCATGAGTGAGACGGCGTTTCAGATGGGAGACGCCGAAGCGCTCCATATAGTCCGCGACCCGCGCGGCGATGTCCGCCTTGGAAAGCCCCGACTTCTTGAGACCGAAGGCGAGATCCTCCTCCACGATCGGAAAGACGATCTGATTGTCCGGGTTCTGGAAGACGAAGCCGACCATCCGGCGGATGCGGTCGTCGCTTGCGCCGGCGTCGCCGATCGCGATGTGGCCGCGCGAACAGGGTTCGAGACCGTTCAGCAGCTTCGCGAAGGTGCTCTTCCCAGAACCGTTGTGACCGATGATCCCGATCCGCCGTTCGCGAAGCGTGAGCGAGATGTCCGTCAGGATCTCGCGACCGGCCTTCGAAACGCCGACTCCTTGCAACGTGATCACCCGGTCGGTCTCCGTATTCCGCTTTATTTCGCGCGCACAGTCCTCGCGCACAGTCCTCGCGCGCCGGGCGATGCCGCACCGCGCGACCGGCAAGAGCGCGTGATCGACAGGACCGGGCGGTCGGCAGGACTGCGCGGCGCCACCCGGGCAGGCGGCGCACGGCGTCGATGTCAGCGGGTTCTAGTCCATGTTTCCGCCCGGGTGAAGTCGGCCCTGGCGGACCGCGGGCGTCAAGAGGCCCGTTGCGCGGCGATGATCGGGTAGGAGCGCGCCACGGTGACGATCACCACCGACGCGATGAGCGCCTTGATCACATCGCCGGGAATGAACGGCATGGATCCCCAGAAGGCTGTCGCCAGGGGGATCTGGGCGGCGTAGGCGACCCAGGGAATACCGATCAGATAGAGCAGCAGGATGCCGCCGGCCACGCAGCACACGAAGGCGGAGACATAGGTCAAACGGTCCCATGCGCGTTCGACCAGGAAGCCGATCGCATAGGCGGCGACGATCCAGCCGACCAGGAAGCCGCCGCTGGGACCGAGAAACACGCCGAAACCGCCGCGCCCGCCGGAGAGCAGCGGCAGTCCGATCGCGACCAGCGCGAGGAACAGCACCAGCGCCAGGGCGCCCCGGCGGGCGCCGAGAACGCCGCCGGCCAGCATGGCACCGAGCGATTGGGCCGTGATCGGCACGCCGACCAGCGGCAGCGTGAAGGGCGGAAACACGCCGAGCACCGCCACGATCGCCGCAAACAGGGCGATCAGCACCAGATCCTTCGTCGTCATGTCGGGCCTCACTGCGTTGCGCGCATATGGACCATGCGCATGGGCTTGTTGTCGAAATAGTCGCTGTCGGTCAGCAAGGCGCCGTCGGGCAGGCCAATCTCCATATGCGACCGGGTGAACTGCTTGTGGCCGTATTTCTCCGTCGGATACTCGAGATTGCGGGCGCGTTGAAGGTCGTAATGCGATCCCTCCTCGACGAACCGCATCACGAAGGCCGCGCGCTTCTCGAGCTCTCCGGGCTCGAGCCTGACGCTTCGATGCACCACATATTTGTTGAACACAAGTACATCGCCCGGTTCGAAGTCGTCTTCCTCGCAGTGCATTTCGAGAATGTCCGACATCGTCGGGGAATTGAGAATCCCGGCGCGCATCGCGAAATAGTCGCTCATCGACGTTGCGATGCCGCGCCGCGCCTTCTCCTCGAGGGTGGAAATGATCGCCGGCTCGATCTGGTCGTAGATGAAGCGCCCGGACACGATCCGGTCCGGGACATAGGCCATGCCGCCGCGCTGCCCGCGGGCGCGTACGGGGTGCAGGGGCGCCCAGATCGTGCATCCGAATTCGTCGGCCCGCTGGTAGCCGAAGCTTTGAACGCCGACATGCCAGGGAAAGCCCTTGCTCACCCCGCTTTGAAGCTCGAAACACAGTTCGAAGGTGAGAAACAGGGTGCGCCCGGTCAGCGACGTCAGCGTGTCCTGAAAGCTTGGCGTCGCGATCAGGTCGTAGACGTCGTCCTTGCGGCTTTCGAAGTCGTACTTCAGCCGGTTGAATTCCGACTTGAAGTTGTCCGGCGCGGTGCTCATCTCGTGTTCGGTGCGCCGCAGCAGCATGTCGACCGTCGCCGGCGACAGAAATCCGGGAAGCTTCACGTAGCCGTCGGTTGCGAATTTCGCCTTTTGCGCCTCGGTCAGGCGGAAGCCGCTTTCGAACGTCTCCTGCGACATGGCGTCTTCCTCTTGAATATTCAATGAATAGAAAGTTCTGGCGCGCAACTCCATCTTTGCGAGCATGAATTATGAGTCAAGTATTATAAATTGTATGCAGAAATATGTCGTGCACGGGGGGCGGGCGCCCGCCTGCCGGTCCCGCCTGCCCGTCCTGGCATGTGGACCGGCGGCGGGGCGCCCGGAGCCCGGCTCAGCGCCCGTCGCCGTCGATCAGGATCTTGCGGAGGAAGGTCAGGCTGCGGGCGAAGGCGCGCTGGGCCGACGGGGCGTCGTAGGCAGCCTTTCGCCAGTTGTTGAAGCCGTGTCCGGCGCCCTCATAGGCGAACACCGGCGTGCCCTCAGGCAGCTGGCGGCGCAGCTCGGCGATGGCCTCGGGCGGCGTGCCCTTGTCCTCGGCGCCGAAGTGCAGCATCAGCGGGCAGGCGACCTTCCCGGCGATGCCGAGCTTCTCGATGCCGACGCCGTAATAGCCGACCGCGGCGTCGAGTCCGGGCCGCGTCGCGCAGATGGTGGCGAGCTTGCCGCCGAAACAGAAACCCAGCAGGCCGACCCGGTCGTGGCCCTCGGCGCGCAGCGCCGCGACGCAGGTCATGACGTCTTCCGCCGCCAGATCCCAGTCGAGCCTGGCGTAGATGGCGCGGGCGCGCTCCAGATCGTCGCCGTCGTAGCCGAGCTCCACCCCCGGTTCGATTCGCCAGAACAGGTCCGGGACGATCACCCGGAAGCCGGCGTCCGCCCATTGATCGGCGAGTTCGCGAATGTGCAGATTGGTGCCGAAGATTTCCTGCAGGAGGACGAGCGCCGGCGGCGGGGTGTCCCCGGGTGTCTCGGGTGACACCGTGTAGCAGGGCATGTCTCCGGCGTCGGTGGCGAGCGTCATGCGCGTGCCGCGTGGTTCTTTCATGTCGGACTCCAGGTCGTGCGGGCCGGTGGATAGGTGAACCCGATGAATAGGTGACGATGACTGTGGAGAAAGCTCCGGGCCCGACGCAACGCCGGGCCCGGACCGTCAGACGTTGGCCGGATTATTCGAAGCGGGCGCCATAGGCACGCGTCAGGAACTCCTTCAGCCAGGTCCGGGTTTCCGGAGACATGCCGCGCACCGCGTTGACGGCCGCCTCGAGTGCCGGCCCGTCATAGGGCACGTAGCCGTTGAGCGAGGCCTCGATCTCCTTCTGGAAGGTTGCGTCCTGCAGCATCGAGCGGACGCCGGCCTCCAGCGCGGCCACAGCCTCATCGGGCGCATCCTCATGCACCATGAGCACGCGGCCGAGGCTCACCGTCGCCCCGGTCATCGCCATATAGGCGTCCCACGCCGGGCCGGAGGGGTCCTGACCGTCGTTCAGCGAGCGATAGACATCCGCCACCGTCGGCAGGTCGGGCACCGCCGGGTCGGCGACGAGGCGGCCGGCATCGTCGATGAAGCCCTGCGAGAACAGGGGCACCGCCTTGCCTTCCTCGATCATCGGCTGAACCTTGTCGATGTAGTTCGGCATGGTCTGGCCGTCGACATTGGCTTCGCCGCGCTCGAAGGCGAGCAGGGTTTCCGCCTTGCCCTTGTAGCCGGTGATGGCGCGGATTTCCGTGTCGAGCACCTTGAGGCCGAGCAGCGTGTCGATGGACGCCATGATGCCCGCGCTCGCGTGGATCATGTCGCCGGCCTTCGCCTGGATGTCCTGCGGGGTCTCGATGCCCAGTTCCGGGCTGGCGAAGGTCACGCGTCCCGCCGGACCGGCCATCAGCGGATCGTACTGGGTGAGTTCGGCCTGCGAGCCGCGCAGGCCCAGCAGGATGCGCATCAACAGCTGACCGGTGCCGACCATCAGCGTCTCGCCGTTCGGCTCCACCCGCGTGACGTAGTGGTTCGACGCGAGAACCGACCCGGAGCCGGGCATGTTCTGCACGATCACCGAGGGGTTGCCGGGAATGTGGTCGTCGAGATGGTCCGCGACGACGCGGGCGAACTGGTCGGTGCCGCCGCCGGGCGAGAAACCGACCAGCAGGGTGACGGTTTTGCCGGCGTAATATTCCTCCGCCTGCGCGCTCATGGCGCCGAACGAGGCTATCAGGCCCGCGCAAAGCGCGAGTTTCGCCAGCCGTTTGGGAAATGTCTGAGCTTGCATGACTGTGTCCTCCCTTCCTGAGTTTCGGTCGCTTCGAAACTAAGTGTTGACAGTTAAGGGTATTGAAGATTGGATTTCAAGCCGTGAGGATAAAAAGTGTTGATACTTTTGGGAGGGATTATGGTCGAAGCCGCCATTCAGGCGTTGTTCATCGTCATGCAGCCGGGACATCTGGCCTATCTGCTGATCGGCGTGGGTGTCGGGCTCGCCGTGGGGGTTCTGCCGGGGCTGGGAGGCATCGTCGGCATGGCCTTGCTGCTGCCGTTGACCTTCACGATGGAGCCGACGGCCGGGCTGGCGATGCTGATCGGGGTCGCCGCGGTCATCACCACCTCCGACACCTTCGTTTCCGTCCTCATGGGCGTGCCGGGCTCGGCCGGATCGCAGGCGACCGTGGTCGACGGCTATGCGCTGGCGCAAAAGGGCGAGGGCGCGCGGGCGCTGTCGGCCGCCTTCCTCGCCTCCATGTTCGGCGGGGTGATCGGCGCGCTGGCGCTGTGCCTGTCGCTGCCCATCGCCCGCGAGATCGTGCTCGCCTTCGCCTCTCCCGAACTCCTGATGATGAGCCTCATGGGGCTGTGCATGATCGGCGTGCTGTCCGGCAACGCGCCGCTCAAGGGGCTGCTTGCCGCCGCGCTGGGGCTGTTCCTCGGCGCCTGGGGCGCCTCCGACATCACCGCCGAATATCGCTACGACTTCGGGATGGACTATCTGTTCGACGGCCTGCCGCTGGTGGTGCTGTCGCTCGGTCTCTACGCGGTTCCGGAGTTTCTCGATCTGCTGGCGCGCGGCGGGTCGATCGCCCGCGAGGGTCTGGCGGTGGGCTCCGGCTGGGGGCGCGGCGCGCGCGACGTTCTGCGCAACTGGGTCCTTGTCGTGCGCCATGCCCTGGTCGGCGTGGGCGTCGGCATCGTGCCGGGTCTCGGCGCCTCGATCGTGGACTGGCTGAACTACGGCCTGCTGGTGCGCACCGCCCGCGACAAGTCGGGCTTCGGCAAGGGCGACGTGCGCGGCGTGATCGCACCCGAAAGCGCCAACAACGCCAAGGAGGGCGGGGCGCTCATCCCGACGCTTCTGTTCGGCGTGCCGGGCAGCGCCGGCATGGCGCTGCTCTTGAGCGCCATGGTGGTGCAGGGCATCCAGCCCGGCCCGCGCATGCTGACCGACAATCTGGAACTGATCTTCGCGCTGGTGTGGAGCCTTGCCATCGGCAACATCGTCGGCACGGCGGTCTGTTTCCTGCTGTCGCGTCCGATCAGCCGGCTGGCGCTGGTGCCGTTCTCGCTGCTGTTTCCCGTCGTCTTCACGCTGATCATCGTCGGCGCCTATCAGGCCACCCGCCACATAGGCGATCTGGTGACGCTGCTCGCCTGCGGCATTCTCGGCTGGCTGATGAAGCGTTTCGGCTTTCCGCGCGCGCCGCTGCTGATCGGCTTCATCCTGAGCGCGCTCGTGGAGCGCAACCTGTGGATCACGCTGAACCGCTACGGCTGGGAGTGGCTGACGCGTCCGGGCGTCGCCGTGCTCGCCCTGATCACGGTGTCCTTCCTGGTCTATGGCCTGCGTTCGGCGCTCACCCGGAGGGCAACGGCATGACCGCCACCGAACGTTTCAGGCATCTGAGCTTCCTCGCCGCACTGGCCGCGGCCCTTGCCGGCGGCTTCGTCATGGCGACCGGGTTCTTTCCCGGCGGGCGCTTCTTTCCCATGTTCGCGACCGGCTTCGGTCTGGCGTGCTGCGCCCTTCTGGCGGTGACGCTCCTGAAAGGCAAGGCGGAGGCCGGCGGCGCCTTCGACGCCAGCACGCAGTCGTCCGGTTTCGGCACGGCCGCCTTGTTCTTCGCCCTCTTCGGGGTCTACATTGGGCTGGTGCACGGATTTGGCTTTTTTCCCGCCACCGCCGTCGCCTTTCTCGTCTATCTGCGCAGGGCCTCCGATCTGTCGGCCGTCGCGACCCTTGCCGTGACCGCCGCGACGCTCGCCGCGATCTACGCCTTCGGTTACCTGCTCAACATCCACTGGCCGCGCGGGGTGATTGCCGCACTTGTCTAGTCCGTCCGCCGTTCTCCTGACCGCCTCGCGTTATGTCTTCGCTCTCGGCCTCGGCCTGATCGGCGGGGCGGTCTTTCATCTGCTGAACCTGCCCCTGCCCTGGATGCTGGGGGCGATGCTGTTCACCATGGTCGCCAGCGTGTCCGGCGCGCCGCTCGCCTCGCCGCGGCTCGCCCGACCGGCGATGAGCGCGGTGATCGGCGTGGTGCTCGGCACCTACTTCCAGCCGGAGCTCTTCGCCCGGGCCGGCGACTGGCTGATCAGCATCGCGGCGCTCTTCGTGTTCCTGGTGCTGTGCGGCGCGGTGGCCGTCACCTTCTTTCACTTCGTCGGCCGCATGGACTGGAAGACGGCCTATTTCGCCGGCATGCCGGGCGGGCTGATCGAGATGGTGCTCGCCGCCGACGCGAACGGCGCGGATTCCTCCAAGGTGGCGCTCGTTCACTCGACCCGCGTCTTTTTGACCGTGATGGTGCTGCCGGGCCTCGTCGTCTGGGCGGAAGGGGGCGAGGCGGTGGCGCGCGGCGTGAGCGCGATGACCGACATGACCTTCGAGAACGTCGGCCTGCTGCTGGTCTTCGCCGCCGCCGGGGCGTTCTTCGGCAAACTCCTGCGGCTGCCCGCGCGCTATCTGATGGGGCCGATGCTGCTGGTCGCCGCGCTGGAGCTCACCGGCGTGGTCAGCGATCTGCATCCGCCGACGGTGCTTGTATGGGGCGCGCAGGTGGTGATCGGAACCGTCATCGGCTGCCGCTTCGTCGGCGTGACCTGGCGCGGCGTGGCCGGGGTCGTGGGGCTGACCGCGGGCTCCATCGTGCTGTTTCTCGGGCTGGCGCTCGCCTTCGCCGCCCTGCTGGAGCAGTTGATGGGCATCCGCATGGTGCAGGGCGTTCTGGCCTTCGCGCCGGGCGGCGTGGCGGAAATGAGCCTGGTCGCGATCTCGCTGGAGGCCGATGCCGCCTTCGTGGCGCTGCATCACGTCATCCGCATCTCGGCCGTGATGGCGCTGGCCCCGCTGGTCTTCGCGCTGCTCGCCCCCAGGGACAAGAGCTGACGCCCGACGGAGGTTGGGTTGATGCGGCGGATTTCGCCGCGTTTGCCGGTCAGCAAACCGGAACGGATCCCGGGCCGGACCACTCACAAGACCCGAACGCCCCAAACAAACAAAGAAAAAAGGGCCGGAGCGAGAGCTCCGGCCCAGTTGACTGCGTCTTGCCTGGGAGGGGAACAAAGCGCAGGTCGGTCCGCCGCATCGACGGGGCCGTTTCGTCAGTCCGCCGTGCCGTCCTTGGCGGGCAGACCGGAAAGATACGTCGCGACCTCGTCGGTCGGGATCACGTCGGCGTATTTGCAGTTGAGGTCGAACATGCTCATGGCATGGCTCGCCTCGAAGCGGTCGAACGCCGTTTCTTCCGGGATCACGACCTTGAAATTGTAGGAATAGCCGTCGACGGCGGTCGCGCGCAGGCAGCCCGAGGAGGTGCAGCCGCACAGGATCAGCGTGTCGACGTCGAGGAAGTTGAGGTGGCTCATGAAGAGCGTGCCGAAAAAGGCCGAGGGCTTGCGCTTGCCGATCAGGATGTCCTGCGGGCGCGGGGCGAGCGGGGCGACGGTCTGCGTCGCGTGGCTGCCTTCCTGGCTGGTCTTCTCGTGGCCGCGATGGCTCTTGCCCACCTGCACGCCGCTGTCGATCATGTCGGGCCGGCGCTCGGACTGGGTGTAGAAGATCGGAATGTCCTTCTCGCGGGCGATCTTCATCAGCCGCTCGGTATGGGGCACGGTCTTCCAGCCGATGGGGCCGCAATGGGTGCGGTACTTCTTAAGCCCCTCCTTGTGGTCCTCGCCGGGCTCGTCGCCGCAGAAATTGTACTGCACGTCGATGATGAAGAGGGCCGGGCGCTTGCCGAAGCCGCCGCGCTTGCCGTAGCCGGCGAGCTGGAAGATTTCCTTGTCGGCTTCCGTCAGGAACTTGTCCCAGATGCGTTCGCTCATGTGATCACGTGTCCTCAGGTCAAAGGCGTTTGATGTAGGCGCCGGGGGCGGCGTCCGGGCAGGCCAGCGCGCCGTCCTCGAACACGGTCGTGCCGCGCAGGACGGTGTGCGTGACGGCGCCGCGGAAGGTCATGCCGGCATAGGGCGAATAGTCGGAGTGCGACGGGTGCTCCGCCGGGTCGACGGTGGTGGTGCCGGCCGGATCGACGACGGCGAAATCCGCGTCGTAACCTGGCGCGATCGAGCCCTTGTTGGGCAGCGAATAGAGGGCCGCCACGTTGCGCGAGGTCGTCGCCGCCAGCCGCTCGATCGGGATGCCGCGCTTGTAGTAGCCTTCCTCGACCAGCACGGGCAGGATCTGCGCGATGCCGGGAAAACCCGCGGTCGCCGTCCAGATGCTGCCTTCCTTGGTGGCGCGCTTGCGCGGCACGTGGTCGGAGCCGATCGTGGTGATGTCGCCCTCGCGCACGCCCTCCCACAGGGCGTCGATGTCGGACTGCGGCCTGAGCGGCGGGTTGACCTTGCCAATGGTGCCGATGTCCGCGTCGCGCGACAGCGACAGATAGTGGATGCAGGTCTCGATGTTGATCGGCGGACGGCCCGGGCGCCGCATGCGGCGCACCTGCTCCAGGCTTTCGGCCGCCGACATGTGCACGATGTTGACCGGGCAGCCGGTCTTTTCGCCGAAGAAGGCGACGCGGAAGACGTTTTCCGTCTCCAGGAAGCCCGGCGACTGCTCGTCCCACGCGACCAGATCGTCGCGGCCGGCGTCCTTGAGCGGCTCGCGGAAGATCGGAATGACCTCGGTGTTCTCGCAATGCACGCTGACGACGCCGCCGGGCACCTTGGCGCCGGCCTGCATCGCGCTGTAGAGCAGCGCGTCGTCCACCTCGGTGAAGCCCTTGGCCGCCCCGGTCGCGCCCTTGTACATGAGATACACCTTGATCGAGGTGATCCCGAAGCGGCGCGACAGCGCGCCCAGTTCCTCCACGTGCCGGCGCGAGGTCACGCCGAAATGCAGGCCGAAGTCGGTCATCGCGGTGGCTTCGCCGGCTTCGATCCACGGCCCCGTGGAGGCGCCGAGATCCTCGTGGCGCCAGAAGCTCATCAGCCCGGTGACGCCGCCGAAGGCCGCCGTGCGGGTCTCGGTCGCCCAGTCGTTTTCCTTGTCGCCGAAGCCGACATGGGTGTGCGGGTCGATCAGGCCGGGCAGGATCCACTTGTCGCTGCAGTCGATCACGCGGGTCGCGGAGACCGTTTCCGACGGATCGAGGATCGCGGCGATGCGGCCGTTCTTCACGGCGATGCTGCCCCGGCGCACGCCCTCCGCCGGGAAGACGATGTCGCCGTTCTTCAGGACGAGGTCGTAGCTCATTCGGCGGCCTCCTTCTGCATGGCGAGCACCCGCTCGCCGGCGTCGTTCCACACTTCCTGGCGCACGATCCGCCCGTCGACGATGTCGAAGCGGTCGGCGAAGCGAATGCCGTCGAAAGCGCTGCCGTCGGGCCATTCGCCGTAAAGCGTGCCGGTGATCAGAACGCCGATCGCCGCACCGGCGTCCCAGGCGTCGCGCCGGGTGATCGTCTTGCACACCCGGCGATAGCGGCCGGAGGAATTGGCGACGATCTCGTCGATGCTGGAAAAGCGGCGGCCGCCGGGAAAGGTGATTTCCGGCGCCGGGCCCACGAAGCCGCGCGCGGCGTCGAGATCGCGGCGTTCCATCGCTTCGAGATAGGCGACGGCGAGGTCTCTGGCCTCGTCGAGTGTCATCGATGTCTCTCCCTCGTGGTTCAACGGACTGCGCGGGGTGTGCCGCGCGGATCAGGTCGCAGGCGCCGTGTCGCTCAGCTGCGCGAGCAGGGTTTCGAAGATGCCGCCATTGCCGAGCAGCGCGCGCTCCTGCGATCCGGCCACGTCGAGACGGGCCGCGAAGCGCAGGGGCGTGCCGTCGTCGCGGGTCGCGGTGACCGCGACCGGCGCGTCGTCGGACAGCGCGTCGTGCAGGCCTTCGAAACGATAGGTCTCGAAGCCGGTAAGGCCCAGGCTGTCGGCATCCTCGCCGTCGGCGAAAACCAGCGGCACGATGCCCATGCCGATCAGATTGGCCCGGTGGATGCGCTCGAAGGAGCGCGCCAGCACGACGCGCACGCCGAGCAGGCGCGGGCCCTTGGCCGCCCAGTCTCGGCTCGAGCCCATGCCGTAGTCGCGTCCGGCCAGCACCACCGCCGGCGCGCCGTCCTCGTTGAGGCGGCAGGCGGCCTCGTAGATCGGGACCGGCTCCGCCTGCGCCGACAGGCGGGTGAAGCCGCCCTCGGTGCCGGGCGCCAGCGCATTCTTCATGCGCTGGTTGGCGAAGGTGATCCGCGCCATGAATTCGTGATTGCCGCGCCGCTGTGTCACGGCGTTGAAGTCCTTCGGCGCCACGCCCTGGTCGATGAGATACTGACCGGCCAGACTGTCGGGCAGGATCTCGCCGCTCGGCGTGACGTGGTCGGTCGTCAGACTGTCGCCCACCTTCACCAGCACGCGGGCCCCCTCGATCGCATCGGGCAGCGGCCCGCCGTCGAGGTCGAAGAAGGGCGGGCGCTTGATGTAGGTCGAGGCCGGGTCCCAGTCGAAACGCGGACCCGTCGCGGTTTCCAGGTCGTGCCAGAGCTCGGAGCCGTCGAACAGCGTCTCGTAGCTTTCGCGGAAGCGTTCGGGGCGCTGGCTGGTGCGCACCAGCCGGTCGATCTCGTCGCGCCCCGGCCAGATGTCGCGCAGATAGACCGGCGCGCCGTCGCGGTCCGTGCCGAGCGGCTCGGCCTCGAAATCGATGGTGACGCGGCCGGCCAGCGCATAGGCGACGACCAGCGGCGGGGAGGCGAGATAGGCGGCGCGCGCCGTCTTGTGGATGCGTCCCTCGAAATTGCGGTTGCCGGACAGGACGGCCGCCGCCACCAGCCCCTCGTCGGCGACCGCCTGCGCGATTGCCGGGTCGACCGGGCCGGACTTGCCGGAGCAGGTCGTGCAGCCGTAGCCGACGATGTGGAAGCCGAGCGTCTCGAGCGGCGTCAGGAGGCCGGCATCTCCGAGATAATCCTTCACCAGCCGCGAGCCCGGCGCGAGCGAGGTCTTCACGAAAGGCGGCGGGACCAGGCCCTTTTCGGCCGCGTTGCGCGCCAGAAGCCCGGCGGCGATCATCACCGACGGGTTCGACGTGTTGGTGCACGAGGTGATCGCGGCGATGGTGATCGAACCGTGCGTGAGCGTCGCCGTCTCGCCGTCGAGCGTGACCTCGGCACGGGCGTCGAGCGCGTCCGGCGACAGACCGAACCCGCGCTCCTCCGTCGGCTGGGTCAGGGCCTGGGTAAAGCTCGCCTTGACGTCCGGAAGCGCGACACGGTCCTGCGGACGCTTCGGCCCGGCGACGCTCGGCACGATGGACGACAGGTCGATGTCGATCGCCTCCGACACCGTCGGCTCCCAGGCGGGGTCGTCGACGAAGAGACCGGCGGCCTTCGCATAATCTTCCACCAGCGCGATCTGTTCCGCCGAGCGGCCCGACTGGGCGAGATAGTCGATGGTGCGCGCGTCGATGGGGAAATAGCCGACCGTCGCGCCGTATTCCGGCGCCATGTTGGCGAGCGTCGCGCGATCGGGCACGCTCAGCGCGGCGACGCCGGGTCCGAAGAACTCGACGAAGGCGCCGACCACATCGGCCTGGCGCAGGCGCTGGGTGACGGTCAGCACGAGGTCGGTCGTGGTCGAGCCGGCCGGCAGGGCGCCGGTCAGTCGCACGCCGACGACGCGGGGAATGCGCACCACATAGGGCTGGCCGAGGGCCGCGGCCTCGCCGTCGATGCCGCCGACACCCCAGGCGAGCAGCCCGAGGCCGTTGACCATCGGCGTGTGGGAATCGCAGCCGAGCACGAACTCGGGTGCCGCGACCGGGCCGACGCCGGGCACCTCGTGAAGGTCGACGACCTTCGCGAGCTTTTCCAGATGGACCTGATGAATGATGCCCGCGCCCGGCGGCACCACGCGCAGGCTTTTAAAGGCCTGCTGCGCCCACTTGAAGAAGGCGTAACGCTCGCGGTTGCGGACGTATTCCAGCTCGATGTTGCGCGCCACCGCATCCGGCCGGCCGGCGACATCGACGATCAGGGAATGGTCGACGACAAGCGTCACCGGCACGCGGGGCTCGACCTTTTCCGGGTCCTCGCCGCGCGCGGCAAGCGCGTCGCGGGCGGCCGCCAGATCCATGAGCGCCGGCAGCCCGCTGGAATCGGGCAAAAGCACACGCGACACCCGAAGCGGCACGACCAGGTCGCGCGACGTCGCGTCAAAGGCGAGAAGGGCGTCGATTGCCGCGCCGACGGGCTCGCCTGCGAGCGCCTGACGCGTCATATTCTCCAGCACGACGAGCAGGGACTTGGGCAGGCGCGCGATCCGCTCCTTGCCGAGCGCCGGCAGATCGACGATCCGGGGGCCGGGCACTCCGTGCTCGGGCCGCCCGTGCTCGGGAGCGCGCGCGGGAAGGTCGGACAGGGGAATGGACATATGGCCTGACATGGATCCTCCTTTCCCTTGGCGATATCGGTCGGGCCGCAAAGTGTCAACACTTTTGTTGAAACTGGCTTGTGGCCCGCATGAAATTCGTTTAGTTTCGCGATTATCGCGGAAACCTTGATTGAAGTGTCGACAGAAAGGGCTCGCTTTGGCTGAGAAGCAACATCAGACACTGGTCGACCGGGTTTTCGAGAGCATCTTCGACCTTCTATTGACGGGCGAGATTCCACTCGGAGGGGTTGTCAACGAGGCGGCGCTGGCCGAGCGCTTCCAGGTCAGTCGCGGTCCGGTCCGCGAGGCGGTGAAACGGCTCCAGGGCCGACAGTTGGTGGTCAAGGAGCCCTATCTCAAGGCTCGCGTCGTGGATCTGTCGGTCGCCGACATGATCCAGATCTTCCAACTGCGCGAGGCGGTGGAGGGGATGTCGGTGCGTCTGGCGACGCAGGTCATGTCCGACGCCGAGATGGATGCGCTGGTGGAGGATTTTTCCACCGCGCGGGCCTCGCGCGACGGACCGGCGCTGGACGTGCACGTGCGCATCGCCGATGGCTGCGGCAACGCCCGCATCCGCTATCTGCTGTGCGAGGAGCTCTACTATCTCCTGCGCCTGTACCGCGCCCGCTCCGGCAAGGTGCCCGGCCGCCGCGAGGATGCCTTTTCCGAACACTGGCAGATCCTGCGCGCCATGAAGGCGCGCGACGCGGATCTCGCCGAATCCCTGATGCGCGCGCACATCGCGCGCGCCACCCGCGCCTTGCACGACCTGCTCGAGGCCCGTGGCGAGGACGCGACTGCACAATCCGAAAAAAGGAAAACCGGATGAAGAAGACCGATGCCCGCGCCGTGAAACCGACCAGGATGATGCGCGAGCTGCTCGCCGCCGACGGCCTCCTTGTGTCGCCGGGCGTGTTCGACGGCTACAGCGTGCGTCTCGTGGAGCAGATGGGTTTCAAGACCGCCTGCACCACCGGCGCCGGCCTCGCCAATTCGCGCATGGGCGTGCCCGATGTCGGCATCATGGGGCTGACCGACAATGTCGACGCCTGCCGCATGATCGCGCGCAGCGTCTCGATCCCGGTGATGGCCGACGCCGACACCGGCTACGGCAATCCGGTCACCGTCTATCACACGATCCAGCGCTTCGAGGAGGCCGGGGTCGCCGGCGTCAACATCGAGGATCAGGTCAGCCCCAAGCGCTGCGGCCACATGGCCGGCAAGGACGTGATCGACATGCGCGAGATGGCGCGCAAGATCGAGGCGGCCTGCGACGCGCGCCGCGACGACGACTTCGTGGTGCTGGCCCGCACGGACGCGATCGCGCTCGAGGGTCTCGAAGGCGCGATCCGCCGCGCCAAGCTTTACGCCAAGGCGGGGGCGGATCTCATTTTCGCCGATGCGATCCAGGGCGAGGACCAGATCAAGGCCCTGGTCGATGCCGTCCCGGTGCCCGTGTCGGTCAACATGGGCTTCGGCATCCGCAACCGTCCCACCACGCCGCTCATTCCCTACAAGCGTCTGGCGGAACTCGGCGTCAAGCGCGTGACGCTGCCGCGCCTGATGCCGGCCGCAGCCCTGATGGCGATGCAGAACGCGCTCGCCATCCTGAAGGAGGCGATCCCCTCCGACGAGGTGGTCGACCGCCCCGATCTGCTGGTCTCCATCGACGACATCTGGGGCCTGATGGGCCAGCCGGAAGTCAAGGAGATGGAACGCTACTACAACGATCTGGACGGGGTCGCCGTGCCGCCGGAACTCGCCGCGCCGGAGATGGCGAAGCAGGGCTGACGCGCTCTCTCGCCGGTCTTGCCAAGAAGACAAGGGCCCGCTTCGGCGGGCCCTTTTTGTTTGCCGGCGCGCGGACCACAGTCCCGCGCGCCGCGCGCGCTGCGCACGAAAAAAAACGGCGGCCCGGGCGGGCCGCCGTTCGAGGGCGTTGCAGTTTGCGCGGGCCCCGCGTCCGTGCGGACGCGCGACCCTACGTCAGCCGGCGCAGGCGGCGGACACCGGATTTCAGCGCCGGCAGCATCAGCAGCAGCACCAGCGCGGCGGAGCAGGCCAGGAAGGCGGCGCTGATCGGCCGGTCGATGAAGGTCATCATGTCGCCGCGCGAGAACAGCAGCGCCCGGCGGAAGTGCTGTTCGATCATCGGCCCCAGGATGAAGCCCATCAGCATCGGCGCGGTGGGATACTGGAACATGTTCATCATGTAGCCGATGATGCCGAAGACGATCACCGTCATCACGTCGAACGGGTTGTTGTTCACGCTGTAGACGCCGACGCAGATGAAGAAGATCACCGCCGGAAACAGCAGGCGCTGCGGGATCGTGAGAATGCGCACCCAGACGCTGATCAACGGGATGTTGAGCACCAGCAGCATCAGGTTTCCGATCCAGAAGCTGACCACCAGGCCCCAGAAGAGGTCCGCGTGCACGGAGAAGAACTCCGGGCGCGGGGTGATGCCGTGGATCATCATCGCCCCGAGCAGCACCGCCATCGAGGCATCGCCGGGAATGCCGAGCGCCAGCGTGGGGATGAACGCAGCCTGCGTCGAGGCGTTGTTCGCCGCTTCCGGAGCGGAGATGCCCTCGATCGCGCCCTTGCCGAAGCGCGAGGGATCGCGCGCGACCCGCTTTTCCATCGCATAGGCGAGGAAGGCGGCGAGCGTCGGTCCGGCGCCGGGCAGGATGCCGATGAAGGAGCCGATGCCGGCCCCGCGTATCGCCGGGCGCCAGCATTGCCCGAGGTCCGCGCGGGTGGGCATCAGGTCGCGCAGACGCACCTTCTGCAGGTTGTCGGTGGGGCGGTCCGGCTGACCGGCGTTCTTCAGGATCTCCGCGACGCCGAACAGCCCCATCGCCATGGCGACCAGGTTGAGCCCGTCCTGCAATTCCAGAATGCCGAAGGTGTAGCGCAGCGTGCCGGAGGTGGTGTCCATGCCGATCATCGCCAGCAGCAGACCGGCGACGACGGACACCACGCCCTTCATCGGTGAGCCGACCGCCATCGTCGCCGCCGCGATCAGGCCGAGCAGCATGATCGAGAAATATTCGGCGGAGGAGAACTCCAGCGCCATGGAGCCGAGCGCCGGGGCGAAGCCCATCAGCAGCACGATCGCCACGCAGCCGCCGAAGAAGGAGGTGATGGTGGTGATGAACAAGGCCACGCCCGCGCGCCCCTGCTTGGCCATCGGATAGCCGTCGAGCGCGGTCACCGCGGTGGTCGAGGTGCCCGGCAGGTTCAGCAGGATCGAGGCGGTCGAGCCGCCGTATTGCGCGCCGTAGAAGATGCCCGCCAGCATGATGAGCGCGCTCATCGGCTGCAGGTGATAGGTGATCGGCAGCGTCATCGCGACCGCCGCCAGCGGCCCGATGCCGGGCAGCACGCCGATGAACATGCCGATGGAGACGCCGATCAGGCAGAACAGCAGGCCTTCATAGGTCACCGCCATGTCGAAGCCGACGGAAAGTCCGCTCATGAGATCCATGGGCTCAGCCTCCGAACGCGGACATGGGGATACCCAGTCCCCAGATGAAGATCGTGTAACCGGCGGCGCACAGGCCGCCGGCGAGAAGCAGAGAACTGCGCCAGGTGGTGCCGATCTCCACATAGGCGCAGGCCAGCACCAGAAGCACGGTGGCGGGCACGAAGCCGACCCGGTCGACCAGCACCGCCCAGACGAGAATCCCGCCCATGATCAGGGCGAAGGGTCTGAGCGCGAAGTGGACGTTGCTTTCCGGCGCCCGGCGGGCCTGCAGGGCGACGACCCCCGCGGTGGCGATCAGCAGCAGGCTCAGGCCGACGGGTGCGAAGCCCGGGCCCATCCGCGTGATCGATCCGAGCGGATAGTCGAGCGCGATGACGAGCGCGCCGACGCCGGTGGCCACGAAGGCCAGGGCGGCGATCAGTTCCGCCCGGTTCCAAACAGGTTTCATGTCTCCTCCCGGATCGGGGCGGCCGATCCATTTGTCCGTCCGGCTGACGCCAGGCCGGCGCCTGCACATTGATAGAGCGTTTGACCGGTGATGGCACCGGCCTCGATGCTTGCCAGAAAGGCGACGGTCGCCGCCACTTCCTCGGCGGCGACGAAGCGGCCGAGCGGCGGCGGTGGCGGCATGGGGGCCGCACGGTGCGGGTCGCGCAGCATCGGCGTGTCCGTCGCGCCCGGCGCGACCACATTGACCGTGATGCCACGGTCGATCAGATCGGCGGCGAGCGAACGGGCCAGCCCGTCGAGCGCGGCCTTGGAGGCGGCATAGAGCTGACGCCCGGCGCGGCCCCGCGCCGCCCGGCTCGACAGCAGCACGATCCGGCCGCGCCCTGTCGGCATGGTCGGGGTCAGCGCGGCGGCAAGATGCGCCGCCGCGCCCACGTGAAGAAGCCAGAGATCGCGCCCGGCGGTGGCCCATGTCCGCGTGTCCGCATCGGCCCGCATGATGCCGGCGGCATGGACGAAGACGCTCCAGGGGGCGCCCGCGACCTGCGCGCACACGCGCGCGAGATCGTCCGGCGCCGTCAAATCGGCCCGCAGGGTTTCATGCTGGCGATCGCCCGCCGCCTCCGCGCCCGCTCCAGAGGCGCCGGCGGTCTCCCCGGCGACCCTGTCGACGCCGACGACCTCGTAGCCGTCGGCCATCAGCCGCCGCGCCACCGCGCGACCTATGCCGGATGCGCTCCCGGTAACCAGGGCCCGCGCGGCGCTTGTTGTTTCGGTACGGATCACACGCTCCCAATCTTCAGTCTGTCCGGCATGCCGGCCCCAACCGGTCCCGACCCGGTCCCCGACCGGACGCCGGAGGCATCCGCCGTCGCCCCCGACCGCCAGGCTTTTGGCCTTGGCGGGTGGCCCGTCGCTTGCCGGCAATGCCGGCCGATCCCCCATGGTCACCCGCTGCGACCGGGGGCGGCGCGGATGTCCGTCGCGGCCCGGCCCCAAAAGCTGCCCGCCGGTCGGCAGGCGCCGCGACCCGGGAGGGCGAGCGGCGCGTCATGGGCACACCTGGCGACATACCCGGCGACACGCCCGGCCAGACACTTGGCCAGACACCCGGCCAGTGGGCCGCGATTTTCGTCGCCATACTGTCATTTGCGCGCAAACTGTCAACACTATAAGTGCAAGACGAGCGCGTTCGACGAACCCTGACGCCTTTCGGGAGATTCGGGAAGCCTCTCGGCCTCCTTGCAAACGATGTATAAAAAAGACAACAAGTCTCTGCCCTCTTTCGCGAAATCCTGTGACGCGCGGATCCGCGCGCAAAACGGTTGACACTCCCGGCCGTGATCGTGAATAGTGTTGACACTTTTCGGGGAGGCGATGCCGGCTGGCAGCTGCGTCCCGCCAGGCGTCGGCCGGTCAGCGGTGCGCGACGGCGGAGACCCGGGTTGCAGAGAGACGAGGCCCGGCGAAGCGTTGCCGGATGAGTCCTTGCCGGGAGTGTCAAGGGGGAGCCGACATGGCGCACGACACGATGTCGGGTATCGAGATGGATATGCACATCGAGGTTCTGGTGATCGGCGCCGGCGGCTGCGGGCTGACGGCCGCCATTGCCGCGCATGAGGCCGGCGCCGAGGTTGCCGTCATCGAGAAGCTCGAGCGTGCCGCCGGAAACACCGTTCTGTCGAGCGGATCGATCCCCGGCGCGGGAACGCGGTTCCAGAAGGCGGCCGGGATCGACGACACGGCGGAGCGCTTCAAGGCCGATCTGCACCGGGTCGCGGGGGACCATGACGCGCCGCATCTGACCGCCGCGCTGGCCGGGCTGTCCGGGCCGCTTGTGGAATGGCTGGTCGATGTCGCCGGCGTCGAACTGACCCTCGTCGAGACCTATCGTCATGTCGGCCACAGCGTGGCGCGTCTGCATGCGCCGCCGTCGCGGTCCGGTGCGGATCTTCTGGCGGGTCTGGAGCGGGCGGCGGAAGCGCGCGACATTCCGCTGGCTTTCGCGCAGCCGGCCGTGCGGCTCCTGGAGCGCGACGGGCGCGTGATCGGCGCCGAAACCCGCGATTCGCAGGGGCGCACGCTGCGCATCGGCGCCAAGGCGGTCGTGCTGGCGACCAACGGCTTCGGCGGCGCGCCGGGTCTGTTGCACCTCAACTGCCCGTCGACCCGCGCGGCGCAATATGCCGGCGCGCCCGGCAGCGAGGGCGAGGCCCTGCGCTGGGGTCGCGACCTGGGCGCGGCGACCGGCAATCTCGGCGCCTTTCAGGGCCATGCGGCCATCGCCGCCCGCAACGGCGCGCTGGTGACCTGGACCGTGATCGAGCGCGGCGGCCTGATCGTCGATGCGAATGGTAACCGCTTCGCCGACGAAACGCTCGGCTACTCGGCCTTCACCGATCATGAAATGACCGCCGAGGGGCCCTGCGTGATGATCTACGACGCCCGCATCGCGGAAAGCGTGCGGGCCGGCCAGCCGACCTTCGGGGATGTGCTGGCGCCCGGCGTGACGATCGTCGAGGAGACGGTTGCCGCCCTGGCGCGGCGCGCGGGCCTGCCGGCGGACCGTCTGGAACGGACTTTGTCCTGCTGCGCCCGCGCCGCCGAAGGTGGCAGCGACCGTTTCGGTCGCACAAGCTGGGAGATGGGGCCGCTGCGCGCGCCGCTTTACGCAACCCAGATCATGCCGGCGGTGTTTCACACCCAGGGCGGACTGATGGTGGATGCGCGCGCCCGCGTGCTGCGCCCGGACGGCGAGGCGATCCCCGGTCTCTTCGCCGGCGGCGGCGCGGCCGTCGGGATCAGCGGACGGTCCGGCTCCGGCGGCTATGTGTCCGGCAACGGGCTGCTGTCCGCGCTGGGTCTTGGATACGTGGCCGGTCGCGCTGCCGGACAGGCCGCGAGGGGGCGCACCGCGCCCGAGGCTACGTCGCGCGCGGATGCCGTGCCGCGCGCGGCGCGTGAAGTTTCTTGTGTCGCAAACGGAGGATGACATGAAACGAACACTGACGACGCTTCTGGCGGGGGCCGGCCTGGCCCTTGCCGCGATGACCGCGCAGGCGGCGGCGGAGTTTCCGTCGCGCGCCGTGACCATCATCGTGCCCTATTCGCCGGGCTCGACCGACACGCTCGCCCGGACGCTGTCCGAGGGTCTGTCGGAGGAACTCGGCACTCCGGTGGTTGTGGAAACGCGCCCCGGCGCCGGCGGCACCGTCGGCGGCGCCTATGTCGCCAACGCCGATCCGGACGGGCACACGCTGCTGTTCGCGGTGAGCTCGGTGCAGACGGTCGCCCCGCATCAGCGTGACCTGCCCTACGGCTTCGAGGATCTCAAGCCGGTCGCGCGGGTCGCCGTGGGACCGAACGTCCTCGCCGCGCGCGCCGACGCGCCCTTCAAGACGATGGAGGAGATGCTCGAATACGCCAAGGCGAATCCGGGCAAGGTCAGCTACGGCAGCGCCGGCACCGGCGGGGCGACGCATATCGCCGCCGAGGCCATCGCCAAGGCCGCCGACATCGAGATGTTCCACATTCCCTTCGGCGGCGTGACCCCGGCCATCGCCGCGACGGTCGCCGGCGATGTCGACGTCGTGCTCGGCTTCGCCTCGGCGATCCTGCCGCAGGCCGAGGCCGGCAAGCTCGTGGCGCTGGCGCAGCTCAGCGAGGAGCGTGCGCAGCTCGCCCCGGACCTGCCGACGCTGAAGGAAGCCGGCGTCGATCTGGCGCTGCCGCCCAACGTCGGCATCTGGGCGCCGGCCGGCACGCCGGACGATGTCGTCGAGACGATCTCCGCGGCGGTCGCCAAGGCTGTCCAGCGCGAGAATTTCGTCAAGTTCGGCAAGACCACGCTGACGGAAATCGACTATGCGGACGCGCTGACCTTCACCGAGGTGCTGCTCGCCGAAAACAGCTACTTCGAGTGGCTGCTGCCGCAGATCGACTTCTCGCAGTAAAGCGCTGCGTGTCGCGGTAAACCGCGACGGAGAATGCAGAAACCGCCGGTCCGACAGGGCCGGCGGTTTTTTCATGCGGACGGCGGCTCGTGGATCGCCCGGGTGCTGGCGCGCAGGATGAGGCGCCCGGCGATCCGGACCCGCTCGGGCCGTGGGGCCGGTGCGGCGATGTTGGCGAGCAGGATGCGCAGCGCGGCCGCCACCATCTCGTCCGGCGGCTGGCTGACGGTGGTCAGCGCATAGGCGGCCCAGCCGGCCATCGGCGCGTCGTCGTAGCCCGCCACGGCCACATCCCCGGGAACCGAGAGGCCGAGGTCGGCGCGCAGGACGTCCAGCGCGGCAATCGCCATGTGGTCGTTCGCGCAGAACAGGGCATCGGGGATCGGCGGTTCGGCGAACAGCCGCCGCGTGGCGGCGCGCGCTGTTTCCAGATCGTAGTTACCGACGTCCTCGCGATAGAGATCCAGGCCCTGGCGCTTCAGCTCGGCAACGAAACCGCGCCGCCGGTCGCGGCTGGTGGAGCTTCCCGGCCAGCCCGCCAGAAACGCGATGCGCCGATGACCGCAGGCGACGAGATGGCGGGCGATCGTCTCGCCGCCGGCCACATTGTCGGAGCTGACCGCCGACAAGGACGGGTCGTCGAGTGTCCTGTTGAACAGCAGGACGGGAATGCCGGCGGCCGAGCAGCGGGCGGCGAAGGTCGAGGACAGGCCGGCGGAGACCATGATCAGACCGTCGACCTGGTACTCCAGCAGTTCGCGCAGCACCGCCTCGTCGGTTTCGGCCGTCGGTGGGGTGAAGAACATCAGCGCGTGAAAACCGCGCTCCTGCAGGCCGCGCGAAAGTCTCTCGATCACGGTCGGATAGAAGAGATTGTCGAGATAGCCGACGACGATGCCGATGAGCCCGGAGCGCCGGGTGATCAGCGAGCGGGCGATCTTGTTGGGCCGGTAGCCGAGCGCCTCGGCGGCCGCGAGGATCCGGCTGCGGGTCTCCGGGGCGACGCTGGCGCCGGGCGTGAAGGCCCGGCTGACCGCCGATTGGCTGACCCCGGCGCGGCGTGCCACGTCCTGTGAGGTCACCCGCGCCATCGTTCAGCCGCGCATCCGAGCGGAGGCGGAGCGGGGAAGCTGGCGCGTGCGGCAGAGGCGACGGGCGGGCGCGGGAACGGGAAAGCGCGATGTCATGGCGGTCCTCGGCGGCAGGGCCCGGTGGATCCGTCTTAAAGGGGGATGCCTCCCATGATCGCGCCCTTGCCCGACGTCAAGATTACCCGGCGCTTTCCCCTACGCCAAGCGGGACGTCGCGCGCGGGCGGGACGCGGCGTCCGGCTGCCGGTTCTTGCGACTTGCGAGGGCCTGTTTGCGGGGCCCTGCGCATTGACCCGCCGGGGGTCTGGTCCCTAAGATCGCGCACAATGCCTGATTGTCGAAACGGATCGGATTCGCTCATGATTTTCGCTCGCCGACCATTCCTTCGCACCCGAGCGCGTCGCGCCGGCCCCCTGGCGCTTGCGCTCGCCGCCGGTCTCGCATTGGCGGGCGCGAGCGCGGTAGAGGCCCAGCAAGCGGGGGGCGCGCAGGGCGGGAGCGACGGCGCGCGCAACTGGGTGATGCAATGCGGCGAGGCGCAGGGCGACGCGCCCCGGCGGTGCCGCGTGGTGCAGAACATCGTTCTTCAGGAGACCAACCAGCGCCTGCTGACGGTCGTCGTCGAGCCGCGCGAGGGCGCGGAAAACCATGCGCTCGTGCTGGCCCTGCCGCATGGCGTCTTCCTGCCGGCGGGCGCCTCGATCGCGGTGGACGACGGCGAGCCTTCCGCCCTCGTCATCCAGACGAGCGATGCCAACGGGGCCTATGCCGGAACGGCGATCAGCGACGATCTTCTCGCGTCCCTGAAGAAGGGGAGCCGCATGACGGTCGCCTTCAAGACGGCGCAGCGCAAGGATCTCGCCGTGCCCGTGTCGCTGATCGGCTTCACCGCCGCCTACGACCAGCTGAACTGACCTGCACCGCACGCGTGCACCCCGCGCCGCACGCCGGCTTTCCCGAAAGCGGGAAAGCGGGCACCCCGGCCCGGCTGCGGACGGTCCGGGGGCCGGGGATCGGGGTTTGGGGCGGGACTGAGGAATACCGCGCTGCTCAGGGCCACCGAAAGCCACCGAACCGCACCGAAACTCGGGGGGCGGGCAGACCGTCAGGCCTGGGCCTCGAGCCGCCGCACGAGGTCGCTCCAGCAGCGCATCGACAGAAGATGGCAGTAGATCGCGGGCAGCGTGCCGGCCTTGCGCAGATCGAGGAACGCCGCGTCTGACAGGGCAGCGAACCGCTCCTCGCTGACGACCAGGAAGTCGTTGACGGTCAGCACCTCGCCGGAAGACAGGGTGAAGCGCCCCTCGTTGGGAATCAGCAGGTCGTGTTCGGCGAGTTTTTCGAGGGCGGCGGCGCTGGCCTGCGCCTCGCGGTGAAACGCGCTGCAGAACTCCAGCGCCTTCCGGGTGGCCTCGCTTGCCGCGCCCTCGGCGAAGAGTGCATGGCCGGCCGCCTCGCCGACCTTGTCGCTGGCGACATCCACACACAGGGCGAAATCCTTGCCCTGTGCATCGCGCGCCAGAATGAACGGGTAGCGGCGCAGGTAAGAGGGCACGTAGAGGTCCTCGACCCAGCCGCCCGCCGCGTTGACGAACAGATTGGCGTCGCGCCGCAGGCCGAGCACGGCAACCGCCGCCGGCGGGGTGGAGCCGGCGGCGAACACGATCGGATAGTGGCGGGCGGCGGCCGCGAACTCGATGGCATTCAGCGGCACGGCATGGGCGTTGCGGGCGAAGCCGTAATGCGGCGTGAGATCGACTTTCAAGGCGCCATGCGTGTCCGCGCGCAGGGGCTCGGGCGTGCGATAGAACAGCGGCAGGGCACCCGGCGCCGCGCTTGCGCCGTCTTCGGCAGGCGCCGCGCCGGCGCCATTGGTCTGACGGGCATCGCCCGGTGTGTCGCTCATGTGTGAAATCCCT
Source organism: Stappia sp. (assembly GCF_040110915.1). Taxonomy (NCBI): domain Bacteria; kingdom Pseudomonadati; phylum Pseudomonadota; class Alphaproteobacteria; order Hyphomicrobiales; family Stappiaceae; genus Stappia; species Stappia sp. The sequence continues at coordinate 4,474,518 of NZ_CP157793.1, forward strand.
TGCCTGTGGCGGTGCGCGAACGCACGTCGCGAACACCCTAACGGGTGTGCCCCCGTGGCGACAACCGTTCACGGCGCCCCTGTGGTCCCGGACCGAACAGAGCGGGGGAGGGCGCGTCTCGGTTGCGCGAAGCGGGCCTTTCCAGCGCGGTCTGGTTGTTCTACGCTCGCCGGCGAGACGCCACAGCGGGAGCGCGAATGACGACGGCGGGGAACGAGGGCGCGAGCGACCCAAATCCGGTGCGGGGCACGCACCACGGGGCGCGGTTCCATGGCCGGACCGTGATCGTCGACGGTGGCGCTTTTCGCGACTGCAGCTTCGAATCCTGCCGGATCGTCTATTGCGGCGGTGCCCTGCCGGTTCTCCAGGGGTGTCGCTTCGCGGACAGCCGCTGGACCTTCTCAGGGGAGGCGGCCAACACGCTGACCATGCTGACCGCGCTGCATCAGGGCGGGTTCGGGGGCGTGGTGGAGCCGACGCTGG